>JBMNNX010000138.1:0-17006 GCA_050942745.1 Myxococcales bacterium | reverse complement strand
CGCCCGACAAGCACGTGCTTGTTGTGCGCGGCGGTCGCTTGCTACCGCTGAGGCGAACCTCGCTCGCGCGTGGGGGACCGCCTTCGTGGCCGGCGTCGAGATTGGTCGGACAAGCGCGCGAGGAGATCGGGCTCGTGCCGGAAGAGATAGCGGCCAGCGCTGCGCACCTCCTGTACCGCCATATCCAGCAAGGCGAAGGCGGCGTTGCGGTCGGCTTGGGCCCGGGCCAGCGCCGAGTCATAGCCGCCCAGGACCAGCGCATCGGCAATCTGCCTCGCCACCACGGAGGGCCGCTCGGGCAGGCTCTTGGCGCCCGAGAAGTCCTCGGGGCGTTCGTCCACGAGATCCGCGAGCGTGCGCAGGTCCGCCACCAGGCGTGGAAGTGTGCGGCGCTCATGGAAGCCATCCTTCAGAGGCTTCGGCCCCTCGGGATCGACAAACTCGGCAGCCGCGACCAGGCGATATCGCAGGGACACCGCCTCGTCGCGAAGTCGCCTCAGCGAGAAGGTCCCGCGCTTGATCTTGAGGTCTGTCCAGATGAGCTCCGCCTGCTCGACGCGATCGACGAGCTCGGGAAGCCGATCGAGCGCGGCGAGGTCGAGATCGGGCAGCGCTGCGAAACGAGCGCGGAAAGGCGTCAGGAAAGCGGCGAGGCGGCGTGCCTCGGCGAGGGCCTCCAGGACCGACCGCCACGGATTGCGCCTTCGCTCCTTGGGCCCGATCGATGCGAGCGCGGCGTCGAGGTCTGCGAACGATGGCGGGCGAGGCATGCGGCGTTCCCCTCCTCTCGCGAGCGACGAGCCTGGCGACCCGCGCGGCGCGGGTGTCGAGGCGCCCGCAAGGTAGCGAAGCCGACAGAGAGGAGTCCAGCGAGGCCCGGAGCGCGAGAAGCAAGCGAACCAACTAATCCAGCAGTCGCTTGAACACCTACACGCGCGGTGGCACTGTTCACAATGCGTCAGCTCGCACAGCTCACCTAAAGCGACGAGGGAGGGGCGCCATGGCCTACGAAGGCTACGTCTACGCGAACGAGGCGACGGTGCCGGTCTACCAAGGTCCGACCGGCTCGAAGCTGGCCGCGAACGTGTTCCTCGGCGAGTGGATGAAGCGCCTGCCCTGTCCCGAGGGGCAGACCAGCAAGAAGCGTATCTTCGTGCGCTACCGCGGCGGCAAGGGATGGGTCGAGGGGTCGAAGTGCCAGAGCGAGCAGATGCTCGAGGTGTATTTCCTGTCGGTCGGCCAGGGCGACGCCATCCTCATCCAGACCCCGGACGATCGGCGCGTGCTCATCGACGGCGGGCTCGGCGCCGACGCGCACCAGTTCATCCGCAACAAGTACCGGCTCGACAAGCCCGACAACTTCATCGACTTCGACGCGGTCATCGCCACCCACAGCGACAACGACCACACCGGCGGCCTCATCCGCGTCCTCAAGGACCCCAAGATCGCCGTGCGCCGCTTCCTGCACAACGGCCTGTTCCCCAACGCGTTCCAGCGGAGCGGCTCGCGGGTGATCGGCCTGGTTGACGACCCGAGGAAGCCGAGCGTCCGGGGCAAGCTGAGCGGCACGATGAAGCGGCTGGCCGACGCTATCGACTTCGCGAGCAACAACCTGGCGCCCGCGGTCGCCGCCATGAAGGCAGACGGTGGCGGCGGGCCGATTCCAGTGCCGGCGCCTCGACCGGACTCAAAGGCTGCTCGACGGCTTCGACACCGGCGAGGTGAAGCTCGAGGTGCTCTGGCCGAACGCGACCACCGAAGGCGGCAAGCCCGGCTATCCCTGGTACGGGGCCTCGAGCTACGCGGAGACGGTCAACGGCAATTCGGTGGTCCTGAAGCTGACCCACGGCGCGCACTCGGTGCTGCTCACCGGCGATCTGAACGAGCCGTCGATGAAGGACGCGGCCGCGCTGCACGGCGCGAACCTGCGGGCCCACGTCTACAAGGCCGCGCACCACGGCAGCCAGAAGTGCGACCTGGGGTTCATGGAGCTGGTCAGCCCGCACGCGACGGTCATCTCCGCGGGCGACGACGGCAACGACAAGCACGGCCATCCGCGCGCGGAGCTGCTCGGGACCATCGGCAGGGCGAGTGGTTGCGAGAAGCCGGCAATCTTCGTGACCGAGCTGGCCTGCTGCTTCCGCAAGCTCAACGCGACCGAGATGCGGAAGTTCAAGGCGAGCTCGGCCCAGCTCTACGAGCGCTCAATCCAGGGAATCATCCACCTGCGCAGCGATGGGCGGAGGTTGGTGCTTGGGACGGTCTACGGGCGGCCGGGCGGGGACGGCCTGACGAATGGGGCTTGGAAGTGGGATTGGTGGGAGGCGAGGGAGGCGAGGTAGGTGAGCGGTCAACCGCTCGCATTGCTCTGCGACGCTCAGGCCTCAGCAGGCCCCCATCAGCCAATCCGCTCGCGCGCCCTGCGCAGCACGTCGAGCGACCGTTCAGCCTCGACGCGCATTTCCGCGCCGATGCGTCCGTCACTGATGACGCGCTGCCAGAAGACGCCAGCGAGCTCGGCCGCCTGCCACCACACAGCGACCTGGCCTGGATTCGGAAGCGGCGGCGCGAAGCTGCGAGCGACGATCTCCCCGCCGGCCTCGGGGCGAAAGAGCATGGGCAGCATGTCGTAGGCGGGGGCAAGCTGGGCCGGCAGCGCGTCGAGAGTGATGCCCACGTTACCGAAGTGCATGTCCGAGTTGCCGATGAGGCCGCCGAACCACCAGAGCAACCGAAGGCGCGTCGCGGTCTCAGCGGTCAGCCAGCCGTCCTGCGCCAAGCGCTCGGCCGCCGCCAACCATGTGTCCAGCTTGCCGTAGTGGGCCGAGTCGAGCGGCATAAGGGTGGTGAAGCCGCGGCGCCCGAACGCCCCCACGCGATCGAACCTTGTCACTTCAAGGAATCGGCGACCTCCACCCTCAAGAACCTGAGTATCACAGGCCGGAAAACCCTCCTCCCGAAGCAACTCGGCAGCGAGATGCTCACAGACCAGTAGGTCACCCCACCGCCTTCCGCTCGGCGTATCGAGCAGCGGCGAGAACTTCACCAGCACGTGCCGCGGCCCATCGGCATCCTCTACACAGGCGGTGAACTTGGGCTGCTCCCCGGCGGCAGAAGACCCGGGCATCTCGCCCTGCAGCGCGGCAGAGGCATTCTCCTCGTAGCGAGCAGTGCGCTCGCCACACGGAATTGCCGGGGGCTGTCGAAGAGCTGCCCGCTGGAAGCGTTCAAGCGATTGGTCGCCGACAATCAGGTCTCCTGGCAGGTCATCGCCGAACGAGAGGAGCGCAACGAGCACTCCCGCCGCATCCCAAAGACGGGGATCGGGCGAAAGGCCAAGCATCTCGGAATACCGCCTCGCGAAGGCACGCCCAACGAACCCCTGGGGGCGCAGATCGTCGAGGAACCATGGGAGGTCAGGAAAGAGGCCCTCGGCGAACTGTCCGATCAACCAGTCGGGCTTGACGCCGACCCACTCGAACAGCCACGCACGCGGCTCGATTGCCTGGAGATGGCCGAGGAGCTCCGCGCGGCCGCGCACGTCCACCCGGTAGACCGGCCACCGGCTCCCCATCGTTCGGATCTCGCGCGCCAGCGCGTACTTCGTCGCCCGCGCCCGGCCGAGCCGAAGCACGCCTGGCGTGGAGGACACCAGGCGGGAGAGCGAGGCCTTGCTAGTGTCGAGCGCCGAGATGAGCTGGCCGGCCGGCATCGGCCCATTGAGCAGAAGGTTGCGGAGCGCTTGAGCAGTACTCATGACGCAGTATTTGAAACGATTTAGCACCGACCAGGCGTCTCCTTCAACTTTACGTTTTCCTTGGAGATTCCGCCATAGACGAGACGATTCTGGAACGATTCTGGAACGATTCTGGAACGATTCTGGAACGATTCTGGAACGATTCTTCGGGCCCCCCACCCCTCGCCCGGGGCGAGTGCCACCTCGCCCCCCGCCAAGCTCATCGGTTCGACGACCGAAGCCGCCCGCCCCCGGACGCCCCGCCCTCCTGCGCCCGCGCGTCTTCAGCAGCGCCGCCCCTCCGGCCGCTCAGGATCCCGACGACGCTCAACCCACCCGCCAACCCGAGCCCGACGAAGAGCGGCTCACCGCCACCGATCAGCGGCCAGGCGAGCACCGCGGCCGTCCCCGCGAGGCTCGATCCGAGCGCCCAGCGCGCGGGCAGCAGCCCCGGCCTCGTCGCGGCGAGCAGGAAGGGGAAGACCGTGCCCGCGCCGCGCAGGCCCATGCTCAGGTAGCTCCACCGCAGGATGGGCGTGTCGCCCGCGTTCGAGGCCAGCGCCGCGGCGACGATCACCAGCAACACGACCGCGCCGCGGCTGACGAACAGCAGGTGGCGCTCGCTCGCGCCCGCGCGCAGGGGCGCATACAGGTCGCGCACGAGGTTGGTGGCGATGCCCAGCGTCAGCCCGGCGATCGCGCCGGCGACGGTGATCACCAGCGCGCACCAGAGCAGGCCGGCGATCGCCGGCGGGAAGTAGGCCTGCACGAAGAACGGGAGCGCGAGCGGCGATTCGATCTGGACGCCGTTGACGCGCAGGGTCAGGCCCACCCAGATGCCGAGCAGGCCGAGCGGCGGCATCAGCAGCGCCGACAGCAGCGCGCCGCGGCGCGCGGTCCGCTCGCTCGACGCGGAGAAGACGGCCTGGACGTAGATCTGCGTGGAGAGCACGCCGACGACGAGCGACAAGCCGGCGCTCAGGTCTCGCGTGCCCTGCTCGAAGAGGTCGAAGAACGGCTCGCGCGGCAGGCTTCGCCACAGGTGACTCGGGGTCGCGCCCAGGCTCAGCGCCCGGAGGGCGCAGACGACGAGGACGCCGTAGAGCGCCAGCAGCTTGGCTCGTCCTATCGCCGCGAAGCTCTTCAACCCGCCGGCCAGCATGAAGCCGAGCACGAGCGCTGCGGTCATCGCGACCGCCGCGCCGGTCGTCACTGGCACGAAGGCCCGCAGCAGCGCGGCGCCCGCGAGGAGCTGCGCGGCGATGGAGAGGAACGAGCCCAGGGCCGAGCCGACGAGCGCGGCGAGCGCGGTGGGCCGGCCGTAGCTGAGCCGCAGGAACTGCGGGATGGTCTCGAGGCGGCTGCGCCGCACCGGCCGCGCGAACAGGAGCCCGAGCACCAGACAGCCGATGCCGCCGCCCAGCGTGAACCACCAGGCCGAGAGGCCATAGCGGTAGGCCATCTCCGCGGTGCCGACGGTCGCGGCCCCGCCGACGAGGGCGCCGAGCAGCGCGCCGCTGACCCCGGAGGCTGTCGCCGAACGCCCGGCGACGGTGAAGTCGCTCACCGCCCTCAGCCCGCGCGTCACCACCGCGCCGAGGACGAGGAACCCTCCGGCCAGCAGCGCTGCTGTTGCGACGAACGAAGCTGGCGGCATCCCTGCGCTCTCTCCCGACGAAGCGGCGCGCACTCTACGCCGGGTCGATCAGTGATGGCCACGGCTCAGCGGCATCGAGACTCGCTCATCTTGAGCACGGGCCGGTTGGGCTTGCCAAGGATTCGTTTCCTACTGCACAATCCCTTGCACATGACCTTCGCATCTCGGGCCTGGCGTCCGCTCCGTTCATTCGAATCGAAGCGCGCCGGCCCGTTCGCACCGCGGAGCTGCCGCCGAAATCCGGCGCGGCTCCTTCATCCGAGAGAGCTCATCATGCGACGCGTCCTTCCCGACTCCCGGCCTCGTCCGATTCGCCCAGCCTCAGCTCGCCTCGTCTGAGCCGCCGCCGCGCCGCCGCCCAGTGGCGGCCGCGCGCTCGAGTGGCAGGTCGCGCCGGTGCCTACCGGCCGTGCCCCGCCTCGCCCTCACTTCCCTTCAGGAGGCTGTCAGGTGGACTTTCAGCTCAGCAGAGAGCAGGAGCTCGTCCGCAAGATGGTGCGGGCCTTCGCCGAGCGAGAGGTGAAGCCGCTCGCCGCCGAGACCGACGCCCATCACCGCTTCCCGGCCGAGACCGTGGCGAAGCTGAAGCGCTACGGGCTCACCGGCATGCTCGTCCCGAAGCAGTACGGCGGCGCGGGCGCCGACGAGCTCGCCTACGCCATCGCCGTCGAGGAGCTGTCGCGCGTCTGCGCGACGACCGGGGTCATCGTCTCGGCGCACAACTCGCTCGCGCTCTGGCCGCTGCTCAGGTTCGGCACCGAGGAGCAGAAGGAGCGCTTCCTGCGCCCGCTCGCCGACGGCCGCAAGCTCGGCGCCTTCGCGCTCACCGAGCCGAACGCGGGCACCGACGCGGCCGGCCAGCAGACCCGCGCCGTGCTCGACGGCGAGGAGTGGGTCCTCACAGGCTCGAAGGTCTTCATCACCAACGGCGGTGAGGCCGACACCTACGTCGTCTTCGCGATGACCGACAAGTCGAAGGGTACCCGCGGCATCTCCGCCTTCGTCGTCGAGCGGCCGACGCCCGGGTTCGCCATCGGCAAGATCGAGTCGAAGATGGGCATCCGCGGCTCGAGCACCGCCGAGCTCATCTTCGACGGCTGCCGCCTGCCCAAGGACAACCTGCTCGGCAAGCCCGGCGAGGGCTTCAAGATCGCCATGGCCACGCTCGACGGCGGACGCATCGGCATCGCCGCGCAGGCGCTGGGCATCGCGCAGGGCGCGCTCGACGAGAGCGTGAAGTACACGCGGCAGCGCGAGCAGTTCGGCAAGCCCATCGCCAGGCAGCAGGCGCTGCAGTTCATGATGGCCGACATGGAGACGCGGGTGCAGGCGGCCCGGCACCTCGTCTACCACGCCGCCTGGTGCAAGGCCGCGGGCCGCCCCTACGGCAAGGAGGCGGCGATGGCCAAGCTGTTCGCCTCCGAGACCGCGATGTGGGTCACCGAGCGCGCCGTCCAGCTCCACGGCGGCTACGGCTACACGTCCGACTATCCGGTCGAGCGGATGATGCGCGACGCGAAGATCACCGAGATCTACGAGGGCACCTCCGAGGTCCAGCGCATGGTCATCTCGGCGGCGCTGCTCAAGTGAGGCCGCCGATGAAGCTCATCGTCTGCGTGAAGCAGGTCCCCGACACCAACGAGGTGCGCATCGATCCCGTGAAAGGGACGCTGGTGCGCGACGGGGTGCCGAGCATCCTCAACCCCGACGACAAGCACGCGCTCGAGGCGGCGCTGCGGCTCAAGGACGCCGACGCCTCGGTGCACATCACCGCGCTCAGCATGGGCCCGCCGCAGGCCGAGGAGGCGCTGCGCGAGTGCCTGGCGATGGGCGCCGACGAGGCCATCCTAATGAGCGACCGCGCCTTCGCGGGCGCCGACACCTGGGCGACCTCGAACACGCTGGCCGCGGCCATCCGCAAGATCGGCGACTACGACCTCGTTTTCGCCGGCCGGCAGGCCATCGACGGCGACACCGCGCAGGTCGGCCCGCAGCTCGCCGAGCGGCTCGGGATTCCTCAGGTCACCTACGTCCAGGACATCGAGCTGCGAGGACGGACGCTCACCGTGGAGCGGCAGCTCGAGGACGGGCACGAGGTGATCGCCGTCGAGCTGCCCTGCCTGCTCACCGCCATCAAGGAGCTCAACGAGCCGCGCTACATGTCCATCGACGGCATCTACGACGCCTTCCGCGAGAAGACGGTGACCGTCTGGGCGCTGAAGGACCTCGGCATGGCCCCGGACCAGGTCGGGCTCGAGGCCTCGCCGACGCAGGTGCAGCGCTCCTTCACCCCAGAGCCCAAGGGACAGGGCATCCGCCTGAGCGGCACGTCAGAAGAGATGGCCGAAGCGCTTGTCGCCAGCCTGGCCCACCAGCACGTGATCTGACGAGGAGACGGACCATGGCCGGAGTCGTGATTCTCCAAGACAAGTGCGTCGGCTGCGGGCTGTGCGCCAAAGCCTGCCCGTTCGGCGCCATCGACCTCGACAAGCAGGCGCGCAAGGCCTCGATCAACGAGAAGTGCACCGCCTGCGGCGCCTGCTTCGACGCCTGCAAGAAGTTCGGCGCCATCGTCCGCGCCTCTGGGCGCCAGGCGAAGGTGGACCTCGCCGCGTATCGCGGGGTCTGGGTCTACGTCGAGCAGCGCGCGGGCGTCATCCAGCCGGTCGCGGTCGAGCTGCTCGGCGAGGGGCGCAGGCTCGCGGACGCGCTCGGCGTCGAGCTGTGCGGCGTCCTCCTCGGCGACGGCGTCGAGCCGCTCGCGCAGCGGGTCATCGAGCTGGGCGCCGACCGCGTCTTCCTGTGCGAGAGCCCGGCGCTGGCGCAGTACACCACCGACGGCCACACCAAGGCGCTCGACGCGCTCGTGCGCGCGCACAAGCCGGAGATCCTGCTCTTCGGCGCCACGCACATCGGCCGCGACCTCGCGCCGCGCCTCGCCGCGCGCGTGGACACCGGGCTGACCGCCGACTGCACAAAGCTCGAGATCGACCCCGAGGACCGGAAGCTGCTGCAGACCCGCCCGGCGTTCGGCGGCAACGTGATGGCGACCATCGTCACGCCCAATAACCGGCCGCAGATGGCGACGGTGCGCCCGGGCGTGATGAGGAAGGCCGAGGCGAAGCCCGGCCGCAGGGGCGAGATCGTCCGCTTCGACGCGGGGGTGAGCGCGAGCGACCTGCGCACGCGGGTGCTCAAGGTCGTGCGCTCGCCGCGGCTCTGCTGCGCCATCGAAGAGGCCGAGATCGTCGTGGCCGGCGGTCGCGGGCTCGGCAAGCCGGAGGGCTTCGAGCTCTTGCAGAAGCTCGCCGACAAGCTCGGCGGCGTCGTCGGCTCCTCGCGCGCCTGCGTGGACGCGGGGTGGATCGGGCACGACCGCCAGGTCGGCCAGACCGGCAAGACGGTGAAGCCGCGCCTCTACATCGCCTGCGGCATCTCCGGAGCGATCCAACACCTGGCCGGCATGTCGTCGTCCGACATCATCGTCGCCATCAACAAGAACCCGGACGCGCCCATCTTCTCGGTGGCCGACTACGCGATCGTCGGGGACCTCTACGAGGTCGTCCCGGCCCTGATCGACGCGCTCGACCGGAAAGAATCGCTGGCCGAGGCCTTCGCGAACCGCGCAGCGGCGTAGGCGGCTGGAGGCCGCGCGCCCTCACCGTCATGCCCGACCGCTCGCTCGCCGCCGCCGGGACGGCGGCGCTCCCTCATCTCTTCCAACCGGAGCGCCGCCTTCATCGCGTCGCCGCGGTCGCCCGTCACCGCCGCCCGTCGAAGACCGCGTCGGTGATGACGAAGGTGGCCGCCTCCTCGGGGACGAAGCGCTCGGAGCCGAACCACCAGCCGCCCTTCACCTTGCTGACGATGGTGAAGTCGCCGAACGTCCGCTCCTCCTCGACGGCAAAGCCGTACGGGTACAGGCCCACACCGTCCTTGCCGACGTCGCCGAAGCGCTCCATGCGGATCTCCTTCACCCTGCCCTCGGCGTCGATGATGAGCTCTGCGGCCACCTCCTCTCCATCGATGCTCTGGCGGATGCGGAAGCGGTCCTCGCCGACGGCCTCCCAGCGGACGTCGGGCCGATCGAGCAAAGCGGACGGGCACCACACCACCTCGCCAGCGACGCGCCCCTTCGTCGAGCGCACGACGTCCGGACTGGTTTCGTTCACCACCGGGATGAGGCCGAACAGCGCGACGCGGACCGCGGCAGCGTCGCTCAGGTAGAAGTCGTTGATGGTGAGGGGCAGCGCCTTGGTGGTCTTGGCGTTCCAGACCATGCCGACGCCTGGCGTCAGGACCTCGTCCCAAGCGAGATCGAAGAAGGCCTTGTCGGGCGCGGGCTTCATCCTGGCGGTGCCGCGAAGCTCGACGAAGCGCGCAAGCGGCGCCCCGGGGCGGATGGCGTGAAGCATGTACCGGCGGGCGGGCTCGGGGAGGTCGGCGACCATCGCGGGATCGAAGGTCTTGCTCGCGGTGGTGGTCCGAAGCCGCGCGGTGATCTCCGCGAGCCGACGCTTGCTCCGGTGCGCGGGCAGCCAGAGCCCGACGCCAAGCGCGCCGACCACGATAGCTACCGCGATGACTCCGACCATGACCGCTCTCCTCCTCTGATCTCTTCGAGTCTCCATGCCGGCCAATACGGCCTGAGGCTCGCTCGATTGCAAGGCTGGCTTAGGTGTCTTCGGCAAATCCGCGCTTCATTCGTGGGCTCCGGCCGGGACGACGCGTGGCTCGCCGCTCAGGGTGAACGGAAGCCGGCCGTGGCCCATCGTCTCGTCAAAGGTACCGCTCCAGGAACTTGCGGCTCCGAGCATCGAGCGCGCGGATGCGCACGATGCGGAAGTGAAGCCCGTGCGAATCGGTGATCAACGCGCCCTCGCCCATACGGCGCACGTGGTCCTCGCCGGGAAGCTGGAAGCTCGTCTCGCCCCGGTCGGTCTCCACATGCCAGAAGGTGGGCTCGGGGCCCGACGAAACCCGGTTGATCCGCCGGATCACCGGGACCAGCTCGCGGCGCGCGAGGTCCGCCTCGAGGAAGGAGCGGGTCTTGGGCGGCAGCTCGTCGAGCGAGCCGAGGCAGCAGACCTCGTGGCCCGCCTCGTCGCAGAACGAGATGGCTCCGGAGGGCGCGCTGAAGGGAAAGCAGCGCACCGGCACGACCCCGACGTGCTCGGCGCCCTCCGCGGTGGTGAGGACGAGCCGGCCGAAGGCGTCGTAGCGGAGCCCGATAGCCGAGGGCGCAGGTCGCGAGGGCGCGCTCATGCGACCTCCTTCCGCAGGACGAGCGCCGCGGGCTTGGCGCCCGAGTCGCGCTCCTCCTCCCGGAGCTGAGCCCGGTAGAGGCTCGCGTAGATGCCGTCGGCGGCCATCAACTGCTGGTGGCTGCCTGTCTCCGCGATCCGCCCGCGGTCGAGCACGACGAGCCGGTCCGCGTTGCGCAGCGTGCTCAGCCGGTGGGCGATGGCGATGGTCGTGCGCCCGCGCACCAGGTTGTCGAGCGCCTCCTGGATCTCGCGCTCGGTCTGGGTGTCGACCGAGGAGGTCGCCTCGTCGAGGATGAGGATGCGCGGGTCGATGAGCAGCGCGCGAGCGATGGAGATGCGCTGGCGCTCGCCGCCCGAGAGCGTCTGGCCGCGCTCGCCGACCACCGAGTCGTAGCCGTCGGGGAGCTGCAGGATGAACTCGTGGGCGCGGGCCGCGCGCGCCGCCGCCATGATCTCCTCGCGCGTCGCGTCGGGCCGGCCGTAGGCGATGTTCTCGGCGATGGTCCCGTAGAAGAGGAAAGGCTCCTGCAGCACCATGCCGATGTTGCGCCGGTACTCGGCGAGCGGGAACGAGCGGATGTCGATGCCGTCCACGCGGATAGCGCCCTCGCTCGGATCGTAGAAGCGGCACACCAGGTTGAGCAGGGTGCTCTTGCCGGCGCCGGTCGCGCCGACGAGGCCGATCATCTCGCCCGGCTCGACCTTCAGGCTCACGTCGTCAACGACCAGCCGGTTGCCGAAGCGGAAGCTCACGCCGCTCAGCTCGATCTGGCCGCGCAGCCGCCCGGGCTGCACCGGCTTTGCCGGCTCGGGGACGCTCGGCACGCGGTCGAGCACGTCGAAGATGCGCTGCGCGCTCGCCGCGGCCCGCTGCGTGGCGTTGGCCATGCGCGTCATCGACTCGAGGCGCGCGTAGAAGCGGCCGATGTAGGCGAGGAAGGCGGTGAGGACGCCGACGGTGATCTGTTGGTCGAAGACCCGCCAGGCGCCGAAGGCCCAGGCGACGATGAGCCCGAACTGGTTGACGAGCGCGACCATCGGCCAGAAGAAGGTCCACAGCCGGTTGACCCGGTCGTTGGCCTCGACGATGCGCGCGTTCGCCGCCCGGAAGCGCTCGACCTCGCGCCGCTCCTGGGCGAAGGCCTTCACCACGCGGATGCCGGGGATGGTGTCGGCGAGCACGGCGGTCATCTCCGCCCAGGCGCGGCTGCCGCGCAGGAAGCCGCGGCTCAGGCGCCGGCGCGTGCGGAAGGTGAGGAAGGCCACCAGCGGAAAGGTGCAGAGCGTCACCAGCGCCAACACCGGGTCCATGTAGACGAGCATCGCCGCGGTGCCGGCGATCATCACCAGGTCGGTGACGAAGTCCATCAGCGTGTTCGACAGGAAGTAGCAGATCCGATCGGTGTCGCTGCTAATGCGCGAGACGAGGTCGCCGGTGCGTTTGGCGCTGAAGAACTCGAGCGACAGCTTGTGCAGGTGCTCGTAGGTCGTGTTGCGCAGGTCCGCGCTGACGCGCTCGCTCAGGCGCGCGAGCACCCAGCCCTGGGCCCACCCGAGCGCCCAGGCGAGCAGCGCCGCCCCGAGCATCGCCGCCAGGTACCAGGGCACCCGCGAGAAGTCCGCTCGCCCCTCGTCGCGCACCTTCTCGAGCCGCTCCTGCCGCTGCGCCGCGTCGAGCCCCGGGGTGTCGCGCGCCTGCTGTACCTCGTTCTGATAGGGCGCGAGGATCTCGTCGACGAGCGGCCAGGTGACGTACGGCGGCACGAGCCCGGCGGCGGTCGTGCCCAGGGTCAGCGCGACGCCGAGGGCGAGCACCTTCAGGTGCGGGCGCGCAAACCGCAGCAGCCGCAGCAGGACGCCGACGCGCACCGGCCTCTCGGACTCGGCGGCCTCGGGCACCTCGTGCCGGGCGAGGCGGTCGGCACCCGCGCTGCCGCCGGCTCGCACGGTCTGGAAGCTCTCCGCGAAGGCCTTGGCCTCGCCGGCCCGGGCGACCGTGTAACGCCAGCAGGCGAGCCGCCCGGTCTCGGAGAACGCCTCCAGCGCGCCGAGCCCCGCGCGATCGCGCGCCGTGACCGAGGCGACGTCGTCGAGGGGCCAGCTCGCGACCGCCTCCGCGCCCTTGCGCAGGGCGACCAGCCGTCGCTGCGTCAGCGCGACGAGCCCTTCGCTGAACGAGAGCGACTCGTCGAGATCGAGCCGGAGGACCGCGAGCAGCTTCTCCCCGGGCTCGAGCGCAGCCTCGAGCGGCCCGCGCAAGCTCTCCGGGACGCGGCTGGGAGCATCGGAGGTGGGGTTCAAGGAAGGTTTGCTCCAGGCGGGTGAGCTGTTCTTCGCGGGCACTTGTCTACCGCCAAACAGTGCAGCAGCATATTTCGCCGTTCGCCGTCGGCGTTCCGCCGCCTCTGCGGAACCTCCGGCGGCTGTGGAGGCTACACAGCAAGCACTACTGCCCTCTCGCGAGCGAGCCGCTCGCCCGGAGCCCCTGACGGTTTGACGGTGCACCTCCTGCGCCTGCCATGGCCGCCGGCGGGGCGCACCCTATGCGTATCCTCGAAACCCTGACGTTGCGGGGGCCCAACATCTGGTCGCGCCGGACCGTGCTCGAGGCCTGGGTCGATCTCGAGGACCTGGCCGAGCGCCCGTCGAGCTCGATCCCCGGATTTACCGATCGGTTGGTCGGCTGGTTGCCGAGCTTGATCGAGCACCGCTGCAGCGTCGGCGAGCGCGGCGGATTCATCCAGCGGCTGCGCGACGGGACCTACCCGGCGCACATCCTCGAGCACGTCACGCTGGAGCTGCAGTGCCTCGCCGGCACGCCGGTCGGCTTCGGGAAGGCGCGTGAGACGAGCCGCCCGGGCCTATTCAAGGTTGCGGTGCGGTACCAGGAGGAGCAGGTCGCCCGCGAGGCCTTGCAGGCGGCGCACGCGCTCGTCCTCGCGGCCGTCCACGGCGAGGCCTTCGACGTCGAAGGAACGGTGAAGCGGCTTCGGGCCGTAGCCGAGCGGTGCAGGCTCGACCGGGCGACCGCGGCGATCGTCGCCGCGGCTGAGGCGCGCGCCATCCCCACCCGCCGGCTCGGCACCGGCAGCCTGGTGCTGCTCGGGCAGGGCGCCCGGCAACGGCGCGTCTGCGCGGCCGGGACCGACCGCAATGGCGCCATCGGCGAGTCGATCGCCCGGGACGCGGAGCTCGCCCGCGCCTTCCTTCGGAGGGTCGGCATCCCCGTCCCCGAGGAGCGGACCGCCGCGACCGCCTCCGAGGCCTGGGAGGCGGCCTGCGAGATCGGCCTGCCGGTCTCCGTCCGACCTGCCGACAGCGTCGGCGGAGACTACGACCGGCCGCTACAGACCCGGGGCGAGGTCGAGGCCGCGTTTCGCGCCGCCGCGGAGCACGGCAGCGCGGTCGTCGAGCGGTTCGTCCCCGGCCAGCGGCACCGCCTCCTCGTCATGGGCGAGAGGATAGTCGCCGCCTCGACCTGCGAGCCCGGCGCCGATCTCGCCCGCGCGCTCGACCCGAGCCTCGCCGCTCACGCCATCCTCGCCGCGCGCGTCATCGGCCTGGAGGCGGCGGCGATCGACCTCGCCGCGCAGAGCCTCTCGCGTCCGCTCGAGGACCAGGGCGGGGCCATCCTCGCCGTCCGCGCGAGCCTGGATCTCGAGCCCGAGGCGGGCCCGTCCTCGGATGCCTCCCGCCTCGTCGCCGAGACCATTGTCGAGAGCCTCTTCCCCGCCGGCGAGGACGGCCGAATCCCCGTCGTCAGCGTCACCGGCACCCGCGGCAAGACGACGGTCGCGCGGCTGGTCGCGCACCTGCTGCGCTCGACCGGCCTCGTCGTCGGCCTGGCCTGCAGCGAGGGCGCCTTCGCCGGCGACCGCCGGATCGCTGCGGGCGACTGCGCCCGGGCAGAGCCGGCGCGCGCCCTGCTGCTCAACCCGACCGTCGAGGCCGCCGTCTTCGAGTCGGGCGCCGAGAGCATCCTGCGCGAGGGCCTCGGCTTCGACCGCTGCCAGGTCGCCATCGTCACCAACCTCGGCGAGCCCGACCACCTCGGCACCTGCTTCATCGACAGCGCCGAGAAGATGTTCTCGGTCAAGCGCTGCGGGGTCGACGTGGTGCTGCCCACGGGCGTCGCCGTCCTCAAGGCCGACGACCCGCTCGTCGCCGAGATGGCCGAGCTGAGCGCGGGCGCGGTCGCGTTCTTCGCCGTGGACGGCGAGCACCCGGTGCTCCGCCGGCACCGCGAGCAGGGAAGGCGAACGGCTTTCGTTCGCGAAGGCCGCCTCGTCCTCGCCGAGGGGAGCACGGAGATTGAGCTGGGCCCGCTCGAGGATCTCGGCCTGGCCGCCGGCGCTCGCGCCTTCGACATCGAGAACGCCCTCGCCGCTGCCGCGGCCGCCTGGTGGCTTCGCGTTCCCATCGACCTTATCCGCGAAGGGCTCGCGTCCTTCCAGCACGACACCACGCCACGCGAAGCCGGGCGCTAAAGCGCTCCGTCTTCGCATCGAGGCGCAGCATGACTTCGGACGATCCCTCATCCAACTCACAGCAGCCGCCGCTCGCGCCCAAGACGGTGCGAGCGCTGCGCGGGCCGAACGTGTGGACCCGCGACACGGCGATTGAAGCGCTCATCGAGCTGCAGGAGCGGCACGCGCGCTTGACGCCCGAGCTCGAGCGAGCCCTCTGCGAACGCTTCCCTGCCCTCGCGGCCGTGGACCTCGGGCCGACCCTCGCCCACGCGCTCGGTCGCATCAGCCTCGCGCTCCAGGCCCATGCCGGGTGCGCGGTCGCCTTCAGCCGCACCACGGCGATAGGCCCGCTCACCTTCAAGGTCGTGGTCGAGTACACCGAGGAGGAGGTCGGCCGGCGTGCGCTCGCGCTCGGCCAGGCGCTCGTCGAGGCTGCGCTCGACGACCGTCCGTTCGACACCGCCGCGGCCCTCGCCGAGCTGCGCTCGCTCGACGAGCGGGAGCGCCTCGGCCCGAGCACCGCCTCCATCGCCCGCGCGGCCGAGCGGCGCGGCATCCCCGTGCGCCGGCTCACCGACGGCAACCTCCTGCAGCTCGGCTGGGGCTGCCGTCAGCGGCGCGTCTGGACCGCGGAGACCGATCGCACCCCCGCGATCGCCGAGCTGGCGGCCAAGGACAAGGAGCTAACCAAGACGCTGCTGCGCTCGGTCGGCGTCCCGGTGCCCGAAGGCCGCGTCGCCGGCGACGCCGAGGACGCCTGGCGAGCGGCCCAAGAGATCGGCCTCCCGGTCGTCGTCAAGCCGCTCGACGGCAACCACGGCCGCGGCGTCGCCGTCGGGCTGACCACGCGCGAGCAGGTGATCTCGGCCTTCGGGACGGCGCGCCGAGAGGGCGAGAGCGTGCTCGTCGAGAGGTTCGCACCGGGCTGCGACCACCGGCTCCTCGTCATCGGAGGCAAGCTCGTCGCCGCGGCCCGGCGCGAGCCGCCCAAGGTCACCAGCGACGGCGTCCGCACGCTCGCCGAGCTCATCGAGGCCGAAAACAGAGATCCGCGCCGCGGCGAGGACCACGCCACCTCGCTGAACAAAATCCCCGTAGATGACATCGCGCGCGCGGTGCTCGCCGAGCAGGGCTACGCGCTCGAGTCGGTCCCGGCGGCCGGCCAGGTGGTCGTGCTGCGGCGCAACGGCAACCTGAGCACCGGCGGGAGCTCCGAAGACGTCACCGACCGCGTCCACCCGAGCATCGCCGCGCACGCCGTCGAGGCCGCGCGCGCCGTCGGGCTGGACATCGCGGGCATCGACGTCGTCTGCGCCGACGTGAGCGTGCCCCTCGAGGAGCAGGGCGGATTGGTCGTCGAGGTGAACGCCGGCCCAGGCTTCCGCATGCACCTGTCGCCCTCGTCGGGCAAGCCGCGCCCGGTCGGCGAGGCCGTCATCGACAGCGTCTTCCCCGAAGGCGACAACGGCCGCATCCCGGTCGTCGCCATCTCCGGCAACAACGGCAAGACCACGACGACGCGGCTTATCGCCCACATCTTCGAGGCGATGGGCAAGCGCGTGGGGATGACCTGCACCGACGGCCTCTACATCGACCGACGGCGCATCGACGACGGCGACTGCAGCGGCCCGAAGAGCGCGCGCACGGTGCTCTTCCATCCGCTCGTCGAGGTCGCGGTGCTCGAGACCGCGCGCGGAGGCCTGCTGCGCGAGGGGCTCGGGTTCGATCGCTGCGACGTCGGCGTCGTCACCAACGTCGGGCGCGGCGACCACCTCGGGCAGTACGGCATCACCACCGTCGAGCAGCTCGCCGAGGTGAAGCGGACCGGCGTCGCCAACGTGGCGCCGACGGGCACGGCGGTCCTCAACGCGGCCGAT
>JBMNNX010000486.1:0-2993 GCA_050942745.1 Myxococcales bacterium | reverse complement strand
TTCGGCCGCGGCGGTAGTCTCGTCGCGCTCCGAGGCGCCTGAGGTTTGATTCGCCGTCTTCCAAACGGGCTCGGGCGGTGCTGCGCCGCGTGCTTGGCGATGAAGAGCCCCGACGCGGGTGGGCCCGGCCGGCTGCGCGGCAAGACAACCCGGTCGCCTGTCGCTGCCGCAGGATGCCTTGCGCCAACCGCGGCTACCCTCGGGCAGGAGATCGGGCCGGTGTTCACCCGCGCGAAACCGAGCGCATTGCAGATCGCCGGTGAGGCGTGAGGCGGAGCTGGAGGTCCGCCTTCGAGGCCGCTGCCGCCGACCGTCCCCGTCGGTTGCCGTCCAAAGCTCCCCGGACACCCCCCGATGAAGTCGAAACCGGGCGCAACCGACTCCCGGGAGTCGAGCAGACTGGTTGGATCCAGGTCGAGCGACTCCCCGGAGCCGGGCAAACCGGTTGAGGCCAAGTCGGGCGCCCCTCGGGGCACGGGCCGCAAGAGTGGACCGCGCGACGGGGTGGGGGACTGAAGCTCGAGCTCCGGCTCGGGCCAGCGCACCACCCGCGAGCCGGAGCGCCGCGGGCGGAGCAGGCCGCGGCTTCATCCTCGAGTCAGATCCGCGCCACGCCGAGGAAGACCGCGTGCAGCGCCGCGACCAGCACGATGAAGACCGCGCGCGCCCGGCGGGCCGGCAGGCCGAGGAACCGATACTCGATCGCCCGCGCGTGGCAGGCCGCGACGCAGTCGCCGCACAGCGTGCACGACCAGCCGGGGCGGCTCTTGGCGATGTGCTCGGGCCTCAAGGCGTCGTAGCGGCACGCGCGGCTGCAGGCGTTGCAGCGGCTGCAGCCCGCGGCGATGCGCATCCGGAACGGCGACAGCTTGCCAATCGTGGTCGCGAGCAGGCCGATGGGACAGTAGACCGTGCAGTGGACCATCGCGCCGGTGCGCCTCGAGAACAGCACCATCACCGCCACGCCCGCCAGGCCGAAGGCTGCCCCGGCGACGAGCGCGACGCCCGGCCCGGCGCCGAGCAGGCGCAGCCCGAGCGCGCCGACCACGACGAGCGCGAGGAATCCCGCCCGCGCAGCGCCGCGCCAGCGCGGCAGCAGCTCGGGTCTGCGCTGCCTGCGCGACAGCGCCAGATCCCACGAGCCGATGTAGCAGAGGTGGCTGCACCAAGCCGGCCCGACGATGAGCAGCGTCGTCAGGAAGAGGGTGGGCATGAAGAAGCCCTCGCCCCGATACAGCGGCCCGCCGACGATGAGCGCAGGGATGGGCAGGTGCAGCTTGCCGGTCATCAGGCAGCGCTCGATGCCCGCCAGGCCGAGCGCGAGCTGGCCGAAGAAGACCGCCGAGAAGAGCAGCCAGACCCGGCGGCGCCAGGTCGCGCTCTCGCGCTCGTCCTGCATCTTGCCGGCGAGCCAGCCCGCGTAGGCCGCGAGCAGAGCGAGCTCGACCCAGCCGGCGCCAGGGAGGAAGCGCTCGGCGAGCAGCATCGGGCGGGCGACCTTGAGCTGGATGACGGTGAGCAGACCGCCAGCGACCGCCGCGGCGGCGAGCCGCGAGGCCCAGGGAGCGTCGCTGCGTGCGGCGATCGGGGCGCCTATCGGACCGGAGAGGTTCATAGGAACAAAGGCTGCGCAGAATAGCCTCTTCGTGCCATCCCGAGTAGCAGCGGCGTGCCTGCCGTCGAGCCGGCAGGTTGACCCGCCGTCCGGCGGAGGGCTACCGTCTGGGCGGACTCCAGGCATCGCTCGCCACCACGGGGAGTCTGGGAGCGCCGAAAGCTCTCTCGAGCCCCTCGCGACGGCGGCGAAGCAGGAGCCGGCGTTCTCGCCGGCGCCTCGGCCTGGACCAGGGCCGCAGCTACAGGGCCGGAGCCGCGTGCCCCGAGGGCCGCGCTGGGAGAAGCAAGCCCAGCGCGGCTCTTGCGTCTGAGCCAGGCGAGACTGGACCTGTCCAGAATCGTATGCATGATAGCCGCCGAAAGGAGCGAGAAGCCGGATGGAAGGTTGGTCTGGTCGGCGGGCGGCGATGCTCGCAGGCGTGCTGCTGACGTCTCTTCTGCTTGCCCGGCCGTCGCTGGCGGGCGAAGCGGCTGGCGCGCTGCCCGATCAGCGCACGGAGCGAAGTGCGTCCCTCGACTCCGAGGCTCCCGCTGGTCGCCTCTACGCTCGGGATGACCGGACGGACGCGGGCGGCGAATCTCTCGACTCCGAGGCTGCGGCCAGTCGCCCCGACGCTTCCGATGACCACGCGGAGGCAGCCACAGCGCCTTCGGCGCCGGCGAATCCTTCCGAGGTCTCCATCGCGGTCCTCGAGCTCGCCACCAACGAGCCCGAGCTGCAGACCGAGGCGCTGTCGGTCGCCGCGCTCATCGGCCAGCGCCTCGCGCAGCGGCCGGACGCCCGCGTCATCAACCCCGAGAGCGCGCGGGGCACGTTGGGGGAGAAGGCCGAGCGGCTGCGCGGCTGTCTCCGTTCGGAGTGCGTGGTCGAAATCGGGCAGGCGCTGGGTGCGCGCTACGTCGTGCAGGGCCGGCTCGACAAGCTCGGCAACGAGTTCCTGTTGACGGCCTCGATCACCGACGCGCGCACCGGCGCGGGAATCGCGCGCGTGCGCGAGCCCGCGCCCGAAGAGATCGACTTCGCCTGGGCGGCAGACCGGGTGGGCGACCGGCTCGCCGAGGCGGTCGGCCTGAAGGAGTCGAGCTTCCTCGACGTGACGCTCGAGGGCTCCGACGACCCGGTCGCGCACCTGAACCTCAAGCTCGGCAACACCATCGCTGCGCTCAAGGGCTTCAACATCGACGCCTTCACGCTGCGGTTCGACCTGGAGGTCGATTACTATCTGCGCCGCTACCTGCTCGCGTACCTGGAGGCCGGTCTGGCGGTCGGGCGAGCCTCGGAGGAGGGCGAGCCGAAGGGTACGTTCTCGCTGGTGCCGGTCACCTTCGGGCTCAAGTACGTGCTCTTCCATCAACGCGAGATTCGGCCGTACACG
>JBMNNX010000410.1:0-4570 GCA_050942745.1 Myxococcales bacterium | reverse complement strand
CATCCAGCGAAGGTAGAGCAACAACCGCTTCGTGGCGCCGCCGCGCATCGGATCGGGCAGCAGGTGCGAGAGCGCCCGCGGCGGGCCGAACACGCCGGCAACCCGAGGGTCGGCCGCGTCGCGCAGCCGCGCGCACAGCGCCGCGAGCGCGCCCTGCAGCGAGCCCCACGCGCGCAGCGCCTCGGCCACGAAAGGGCCAACCCCGGCCTCTTGCGCCTGCAGCCGCCCGGCCGCCGAAATCAGCGCGGCGAGGTCGGCGCCGGAATTGAAGCGGTAGACGAAACGCTCGAAGAATTCGCGGTGCGCCTCGGGCTCGAATTCTTGCGCGAATACCGAGGGCGAGGGGCCCATGTACGCAAACAGCTCTTCGATCTTTGCGAGGAATACCTCGGCCTTTCCGTAGGCGAGGCAGGCGGCGAGCAACCCCGCCATCTCGACGTCGGCCGGCCGCGCGTAGCGGCGAGCAAAGCGCACCGGATCGCGCTCGACCCGCGCCGCCATCGCCCGAGGATCGAGCAGCCGTTCGAGCAGCGGCTTGAGTCGCCTTGCCTGTCGCGCCGTGAAAGTCACCCTGGACAAACGCCGCGGGGCGCGGAGCGGCTTCCCACCCCCGCTCGCCCGCTCGCAATGCACCTGAGAGCTCTTCAGCGCCTCATCTCGTGCACCGCGTGGCCGAGCTCGGGCAGGATCAGCCGGGTCATCGCCAGCCGCACGGCCGCGGTCGAGCCGGGCATCGCGAAGACGATGGCGCCCCGGCGGGTGCCCGCCACCGCGCGCGACATCATCGCCGCGCTGCCTATCTCCTCGAACGACAGGAAGCGAAACAGCTCTTCGAAGCCGTCGAGGCGCTTTTCGAGCAGGGGCGCGAGCGCGTCGTAGGTCGAGTCGCGCCGGCCTATCCCGGTGCCGCCGTTGACGATGATCGCCTCGGCTCCGACGCCGGGCGCCTTCACGTCGAGCACCTCGCGGAGCTGCGCCGGCTCGTCCTTGATGAGCGCGTAGCCGACCACGCGGTGGCCCTGCGCCTCCAACAGCTCGCGGATGAGCCGCCCGCTGTGATCCGAGGCCTCGTCCCGGGTGTCGCTCGAGGTCACGACGAAGCAGGCGACGCTGATCGGCGCGTGCGCCTTGTGCTCGCCGGGCCCTCCCGAGTGCGCGTGGTGGCCGCCCATCTTCCCGCTCACAGGTCTTCGGACTTGCGGCCCGGGATGTCGATGTCGCCTTCGGCGCGGCTGAC
This sequence comes from Myxococcales bacterium, assembly GCA_050942745.1. Classification (GTDB taxonomy): domain Bacteria; phylum Myxococcota; class Myxococcia; order Myxococcales; family UBA5297; genus UBA10939. The sequence goes on along the minus strand of JBMNNX010000410.1, from coordinate 3,333 downwards.
GACCTCGCGCACCTTGTCGGCGTCCGGCGCGTTGGGCGCGACGAGCAGGTAGGTCTTGTAGGCCTGCAGCGCTTCGTGCCGCCGGTTCATCTTCGCGTAGCAGATGCCCATCCCCTTGTAGGCAGCGGCGCTGCCAGGGTCGACCTGAGCCATCCGCTTGAAGAACTGCAAAGCCTCCGGGCAGCGGTCGGTGCGCGAGAGCGTCGTGCCCGCGCGAGCGAGCCGGGTGAGGTCGCCGGGGTCGATAGGCGGCTCCCTCGCCGCCCAGGCGTCCGGGCGCATCACGAGGAGCATCCGCTCGCCCTTGTGCTCGATGACGTCCTGGCCGCTGACCGTGAGCTGCTCCGGATGAAAGCCCTGGGCCGTGAAGGTCAACTGGTGGATCGCCTTCGCATCGTCGGCGCTGAAGACGAGCGGCGTCATCCCGCGCTGCTTGTCGCCTTCGCTCACCAGCGCGCCGGTCGGCACCGTCTCGAGGATCACCTCGGGCGGCGCCACCTTGGCGAGCGAGACCTTCTCCGCAGCGCAGCCACAGGCGAGCGCGCCGAGGCCGAGGACGAGCAGAACCTTCTGGAGCATGTGCAGGTCCTTTCCTTCGCGAGAGGGGAGAAGCCGAGCGCACAGATAGGCCAGATCCCCGCTCGCAGGTCAAACAAGGAAGGCGAGCGGCGGCAGACGGGCCGAAGCCCCGATTCGGCTCGGGGCTTCGCGAGGGGCCGAGAGCTGCGCCGGTCGCCGGGCTCAGGTGAGGAGCGGCGAGGGCGTCCCCGTCGCGATGAGCCAGAGCTGGTGCGAGGCGCGGGTAATGGCGACGTGCAGCAGGCGGCGCGCCTCGTCGTCGAGCGGATAGGCGCTCGCCGAGGCGTCCGGGACGATGACGTAGTCGAACTCGAGCCCTTTGACGTTCGCCACGTCGGTCACGTCGATGCCCGGCTGGAACGAGAAGGCGCCGTCGAGCACGAGCCGCGCCTCGGGCAGATCCTCGAGCGCGCGGTAGAAGGCCTGGGCCGACTCGGGCCCGCGCGCGATGACGCCCACCGAGGCCTCGGGCTCGCGCTCGACGAGGTCGCGCAGCGCGTCCACCAGGAAGAGGTTGGCGTGGGCCTCGGTCGGGAAGTCGAAGCGGCCGACCGGCGCGCCGTCGCGCCCGGCGACCGCGGGGTCGGCCGGCGCCAGCGGGCCGAGCACTCTCTGGGCGATCTTGGCGACCGGGCGCGGGCAGCGGTAGGCGACGCTCAAGCGGCAAGTCGCCGCGCCCTCGGCGCCCAGGGCCGACAGCGCCTGATCCCAGCCCGCCAAGCTGGAGAAGGTCTGCTGGGCGTCGTCGCCGGCCAAGGTGACGCTGCGCTCCACGCCCAGGTGCTTGCCGAGCACGAAGAGCTCAAAGAGCGAGATGTCCTCGGCCTCGTCGACCACCAGGTGCGCGAGCCGCCCCCCGGGCAGCGAGGCGCGATAGGCCCTCACGAAGAGGAACAGCGGCAGGTCCTCCACGTCCACGGTGCCCGCCAGCTCTTCGGGCGTTCCCTCGTCGAGCGAGCGGCCGTCGAGCGTCTCTAGCCGCGAGGCGTCGACGCCCGCGAGGGAGTCCAAAGGCGAGGCGAGCTGGAGCATCGTGTGGCGCACCGTCTGCTCGACCGCCGTCGTCGGCAGCCCGCCTGCGGCCGCCTCGACCACGCTTAGCAGGAAGCCGCGGTCGGTGAAGAGCTCGCCCAGCTCGCGCCGGATGGCCGGCAGCTTCGTCGAGCCTGTGGCCGCGCGCATCAGCTTCTTGCGCAGCGCGAAGTAGAGGGCCGGGTGGCGCTTGAGCCGGGAGACGAGCGGCGGGGCGTCCTCGCACAGCCGCGGCGGCGGCGCGCCGAACATGCCGTGGACGCGCTGGCGCGCCCAGTCCTCGAGCGTGAGCACCGAGACCTTGCCCAGCCCGAGTGGCTCGAGCAGCCGCGCGGAGAGCCGGGCGAGGCCAAGCTCGGGGACCACGACCTGCAAGCGCGAAGCGGGGAAGCGCTGGGGATCCTCGAAGGTGAGCGAGGCGAGCCGGTGCAGCGCAACGGTCGTCTTGCCGCTACCCGCGCTGCCGAGCACGAGCAGCGGGCTGTCGGGGCTCGCGTTGAGCGCCTCGAACTGCTCGCGATCGAGGAGCGCCGAGACGTCCGCCTGCCTCGATCGATCAGTGGTCAACGAGCCGACGCCCAGGCTTCCGGCGCGCGCCGCGCTGCCCGCGCCGCCGCGCAGCGCCGAGCCGGCCGCGCCCTGATGACACAGCCATTCGCCTTCCGGCGTCCGGGTGAGCGAGAGGTCGGGGGTGAGGATGCGGGTGAGCTCTCCGCGGTGGACGACGACCACGCGGCGCGCCTCGACGGTGCCCTCGGCGAGCCGCCCCGGGAGCTGCTCCTCGTAGGCGTCGCCCTCTCGGTACCGGTAGAAGATGCGAGCGATGGGGGCGAAGCGCCAATCGACCACGCGCACGCCGTTGAGCGTGTCGAAGAAGCTGGCGCGCCCGAGGCAGTAGTCGGTGACCTTGTCCCCCTCGCGCAGCTTCAGGTGCGCGAAGTACGGCGAGTGGCGATCGGGGACGACCACCTCCTGCGGGTGCTCGAGCAGCGCGCGCACGAGGCTCATCTCCTGGAAGATGGTCGGCAGGTCGAACGACGCGGCCTTGGTCGCCTGCTCGCGCAAGTCCTTGAGGCGCTCGAGCAGCTCCTGCGGATCGCGCGCGGAGTAGGCTCGCTTGGCCTCGAGCGAGGCGAGCACGCGGGTGAGGAGCTGCTGCTCCTCGTCGATGATGGCCAGGGCCTCGGGTGGGAGCGGCGGATTCGGGGTCTCGGTCACGGTGGGTTGTTTCCTCGAAGATGTCTGGTCCTGCCCGCGGGGCGGCCTCTTATAACCGCTGGCGCGCGCGCGTCGTGCCGCATTTTCGGGAGACCGTTTCGGCCTGCGACGGGTCGGCCATCGCGCGGCGGCCGACCGATGGAGCGCGCCGCCCGGCGAGCCTCGACGCGCGCCGGTTCAGGCCTGATTGCTGCCGCGCCCGGGACGTTTCTGCCGTCGTTGACGCGTTCTCGCTAAGGCGGCTACCGTGCGCCGCTCGACCGGCAGGTAACAATGTCCCTCCTCGACAGGCTCGAGATCGCCCGCGTCCTGCGGGAGATCTCGCTGTTCCTCCAGCTCAAAGGCGACAACCCCTTCAAGACCCGCGCGTACGAGACCGGTGCCACCCGGCTCGAGGAGCTGACCAGCGAGCGGTTCGAGGCGCTCGTCGCCGAGGACCGGCTGACTGAGCTGCCCGGCATCGGCGAGGCCATCTCCAAGAAGGTCGCGACGCTCCGCGCCACC
>JBMNNX010000200.1:0-12452 GCA_050942745.1 Myxococcales bacterium | reverse complement strand
AGTTTCCGCCCGGCGTGCTCGAGCTGATGCGCCTTCAGGACCTCGGCCCCAAGCGCATCGCCCAGCTCTACCGCGAGCTGCAGGTCGGCAGCATCGACGAGCTCGCGCAGGCCTGCCGTGACGGGCGCGTGCGCGCGCTCAAGGGCTTCGGCGAGAAGACCGAAGCGAAGATCCTCGAGTCAATCGCCTCGCTTCGCCGCATGGGCTCGCGCCTGCCGCTGGGGAGCGCCCGGCCCGTCGCCCTCGAGCTGCTCGAGCGCCTGCGCCGGGCTCCGGGCATCTCGCGGGCGGAGCTGGCCGGGAGCATCCGCCGCTGGCGCGAGACGGTGAAGGACGTGGACCTCGTCGCCGCGGCCACCGAGCCCGCGCCGGTCTTCGACTGGTTCCTCGCCTCGCCGGCCATCGAGCGCGTGCTCGGCCGCGGCGACACCAAGTGCTCGGTCATCCTCCGCGAAGGCCTGCAGGTGGACGTGCGCGTCGTCCCCGAGGCCTCTTTCGCGACGGCGCTGCATCACTTCACCGGCAGCAAGGAGCACCACCTGCGCCTGCGCCGCCTCGCGCAGGAGAAGGGCCTCAAGATCAGCGAGTGGGCCGTCGAGCGCACCGACGACGGGGCCGCGCTGCCGATAGCCGACGAGCAGTCTCTCTACGCAGTGCTCGGCCTGCCCTATCTCGCCCCGGAGCTACGCGAGGACGCGGGCGAGCTCGAGGCGGCGCTCGATGGCCGCCTTCCGCGCCTCGTGGAGGCCGGAGACCTGCGCGGCTACGTGCACGTGCACTCCGACTGGTCCGACGGCAAGGCCTCGATCCTCGAGCTCGCCCGGGCCGTGCGCGAGCGCGGCGGCAGCTACCTCACCATCACCGATCACAGCCGGACTGCCTTCTACGCCGGCGGGCTCACCATCGAGCGGCTTCGCGAGCAGTGGGACGAGATCGCGCGGGTGCAGGAACAAGTCCCCGAGGTGCGCCTGCTGCGCGGCGCGGAGGTCGATATCCTCGAGGACGGCAGCCTCGACTATCCCGACCAAGTCCTCGAGCAGCTCGACGTCGTGGTCGCGAGCGTGCACTCGCGATTCAAGATGGATGAGGAGGCGATGACGCGCCGGCTGCTCGCCGCGCTCGACAACCCGCACCTCCACATCCTCGGGCATCCGACCGGGCGGCTCATCGGCAAGCGGCCGCCCTACGGCGTGCGCATCGAGCAGGTGCTCGACAAGGCGGCCCGGCGCGGAGTCGCGGTCGAGGTGAACGGCAACCCCGAGCGCCTCGACCTGTCGGCCGATCACGTCCGGTTGGCGCGAGAGCGAGGCATCAAGCTCGTCCTGACGACCGACGCGCACTCCGTAGGTTGCCTCGACCACCTCTCGTACAGCGTCGCCACCGCCCGGCGCGGCTGGGCGACTCGCGAGGAGGTCCTCAACACCTTGCCGTTCGAGGGCTTCCTCGGCGCGCTTCGGGCCAAGGCCTGAAAGCCAGCGAGGGTCCGTTTGTTACTATCCGCGCCCATGAACGCAGGACAGTCCGGACACGCCGAGCCAGGTTTCAGGCTGGTAGGGGCGCATGGCAATGCGCCCGTCGAGGGATCGAGCAGAGTCGGCGATTTCGGCGGTCCCCGGTGCAGGCACTCCCCCGGTCACCCCGAGCGTAGGGGCGACCAGCGGTCGCCCCGAAGTCGAGGGGCCCTTCGACTCCGCTCCCGACGCGTGCGCGTCGGGAGCTACGCTCAGGGTGAACGGAGGCGGGCGCCTTCGCCTACCCTGAGCGCGGTCCTCTCCTGCATCGCCGCCGCGGCCACCCTACTGTTCGCCGGCCCGGCGCTCGCGCGCGAAGACCTCTCTCCGCACGCCTTCAAGAAGCTCGTCGAGCGAACCCGCGGCGCCATCGTCCCGGTCGTTTCCAAGCCGAAGGGCATGGCGGTGATCATCGGCGTCGAAGGTCACCTCCTGGCTCCCGCCGAACTCGTGCGCAACGACGCGCTGACCGTCGAGCTCGACGGGCGCAAGCTCGACGCGAAGCTCGCGCAGCGAAACGACGAGCTGGGCGTCGCCCTGCTCACCCTCGAGCCTGGCGCCTATCCCGCGGCCGTCGCCGGATCGGCCTCCAGCCTCGAGAAGGGCCGCTTCCTGCTCGGTCTCTCACTCGATCGAAAAGGCAAGCTCGTCACCGCTCACGGGCACTTCGAGCGGATAGGCAAGGCGCCCAAAGGCCTGCCCGTCCTGCGCAGCGATGTCGCCTGCGGCTCGAGCGCCGCGCTCTTCAACTCGCGCGGTGAGCTCGTGGCCGTGCGCGTGGCGCGCAAGCGCGCGACCTTCCCGCTCGAGGAGATCCGGGCCCGGCTCGCCGGAGAGGCGGCGCAATGAGCGACGGCGCCTCGAGCAATCCGACGCTGCCCGCGCAGCGGCCCATGGGCTCGAAAGCGGCGCGCGAGGCCATCGTCATCTGGGCGCTCGCCTTCGCGGCCATCGTCGTGACGCGCGCCATCGGCCCCATCTCCGGCTACGCCAAGGCGGTCGCGGCGGTCGCGTTCCTGTATCTGCCGGGCCTTGTCGTCTGGAAGCGCAACGAGGACTACCGCGACTACGGCGCCACCCTGCGCCGCTGGCGCTCGGACACCGCGCTCGGCCTCGGCGTCTCGGCGGTGGTCCTGCCCCTCTTCGTCCTCGGCTTCTTCGGCTTCGTCGAGCTGCTGCAGAACCTGCCGGGCCCGCTCGCCGGCATGCTCGCGCCCTACCGCGGCCCGCCCGAGATAGCGCTGCGGCTCCCCGATCGCTTCCTCGCGCACATCGTCGATCAGTTCCTCGTCGTGGCGCTGCCGGAGGAGCTCTTCTATCGCGGCTACATGCAGGCGCGGCTGCGCGACGCCTGGCCCGGCGGCAAGCGCTTCCTCGGCGCCCAGCTCGGCGCCGCGTTCTGGGTGACCCAGGTCCTCTTCGCCGTCGGCCACCTCGGCGAGTTCCACGTCTGGCGCCTCGGCGTCTTCTTCCCCGCCCTGCTCTTTGGCTGGCTTCGGGAGAAGAGCGGCTCGATAGTGCCGGGGACCATCTTCCACGCCCTTTCGAACCTGACCGTGCTGGTTCTCGAGGCGAGCTTCTTCGGGCCGCGCTAGGCCGGAGGGATGAGCGGAATGCGCCTGTTCGCCGCCATTTGCCTGCTCCTGACGCTCGGCTCGTTGGCCGTCGCCGCCTACACCGCCCCGCCGTTCTGGTACTTCGGGCTCTACGCCGCGCCGCTGTTCGGGGCGCTGTTCGCCGTGGGCCTCGTCGTCAGCGCGATCGAGTTCCTGGTCGGACCGCTCATCCGCAGCATCGCGCCGGTACTGGGCGCGGCGCTCTGCGTCTTCAGCGGCCTCTACACGCTCTTCGAGGGCCCGCCCGGCCTGTTGCGAACCGAGCCGCTCATACTGAGCGCCATCGGCGCAAACGGGCTCTCGGTCGCCGCGCTCGGCGCGGCCATCGGCGCGATCATCCTCGCCGCCAAGGGCCTGCGTGCGCCAAGCCTCGCCGTGCAGGGCCTCGCGGTCGCCGACCTCATCGTCGCCGCGCTCGCGCTCGGGACGATTCCGCGCGCCCTCGGCTTGCCCTCCGTCGCGCCGTGGCTGTTCGGAGTCCTCGCGGCCGGTGCGGGGCTCTACATCGTGAGCGCCGGGAGCGCGCGCGTCCCGTCAAGCGATGGCGACGAAGCCGAACTGTCCGCCGGCTCGCAGGATGCAGGCGCGGAAGGCCAGGGCGCCGTCGCTGGAGAGGCGGCTTCCGAGAAGCACGTTCGCGACGAGGAGCGGACCCCGTAACTCGGTAGCAGGAGTAGTGCCCGCTGTCTGGTTGCATCCGGCTGCGGACGAATCGAGCGATACGGCGCCCTCGCTCGACGCTTCGTCACCCCTCCCGCCTTCCGGCCAGCCGGATCCCAGCCTCGCGAAAGGCCACGAGAACCCGGTCGGTGACGTCGGAGGCAAAGGCCTTCTCGTGCCGGGCGTCGAAGACGTGGGCCTTGGCCGTGAGCACGATGACCGAGCGAGCGTCGTCACACAGCTTCAGGCTCACCAGCACGCGAACCGGTTTGCCCACGTAGAGGAACTTCGAGGCGAGCACCGCGTCGTTGACGATCTGGCGCGCGCTCCGATGGTCTGAGTCGGGCCTCAGGTAGAACGGGATGACGACCATCGTGTCGAGCACGCCGGCGTTGGCGCTCGCGACCGGCTCGGTCAGGAACTTGTTGGTGGGGATGGTGACGAGGCTCTCGTCGAGGGTGACGAGCTGCACGTTGCGCAGCCCGATGTCCTTCACCTCTCCGTAGAAGCCGCCGAACGAGATCATGTCGCCGACCTGGAACGGCTTGGTCGCGAGGATGGCGAGGCCCGCCAGAAAGGATGCGGCCAGGTCCTTGAGCGCAAATCCCGCGGCGACCGCCAGGGTCCCCGACAGCGCGAAGAGCGCCTGCGACGAGAGCTCGAAGACCGAGGTCACGACGAAGAACGCGGCGGCCGCGTAGACGAGGAAGCCGAGGATGGTCCGGACGTTCTTCACCAGCAGGCGCCGCGTGACCGCCTTCTCGGCGAGCCGGTCGCCTACCCGGTTGATGAAGCGCACCGCGACTATCGAGCCGAGGATGATGGCGATGCCCGCGGGGACGGCGTCCGGGTTGAAGAGCGCGAGCAGCCCGCCCTCCGGCGCCGCGGCGGCCGCGGCGAGCGGGGGTTCGAGTCCGGTCGGGATGGGGATTCGGTCGAGCATCCGTCTATCCCTCGAACAGCAGGTGCTTGGCGCGTAGCCGGTCGAGGATCTGGTTGTAGAAGCGCGGCGCGAGCGTCAGCCGCCGCGGGTCGGCGCGCTTGGGCTCGACCAGGCCGTACTCGCGCAGCACCTGGCAGGCGTAGCCCGCGAAGTCGACGCCGACGTTGAGGGTCTCGGCGAGCTCGTCGGCGTTGAGGTTCTCGTGTTGGCAGATGGCGGCCAGCGCGAACCAGAGGTCGGGGCCGAGCCGCCCGAAGGCCGCTGGATCCGGGCCGCGGAACAGCCCGACCTCGAGGGTCTTCTCGTCAACGCGCCGCAGCGCGCTCAGCCACAGGTGCGTCGCCACTCGCGGGTTGCCGCGGCTGCTCTCCCACAGCAGGCGGAAGAAGCCGTCGGCGCCCTCGATGAGCTCGAGCTTCGCCGCGCTCTCGGCCTCGTCGTCGAGCAACAGCTCGTCGAAGCGCACCCCGAAGCCGCTGCGGGCGTTGCGCAGCGAGATGAGCTCCTGCAGCTCGGCGGCCGACCAGCGCGGCAGCTCGAGGACGCGCCGGAAGTAGTGCTCGCGCCGGCGGCTCGCGTTGAGGAACTGCCAGGAGAAGCGGTTGAAAACGAGGACCCAGAAGACGTGCTCGGAGGTGGCGTTGACGAGCTGCACGAGCGCGTCGAAGCCACGGTGCCCGCCGACGGTGCGCAGGAAGCAGTTGTGCGCCTCGTCGATGATGACGACCCGCCGCGGTCCGGCGCGCAGCGCGGTCGTCAGCTCAGCGACAGTGGTCGCCGACGGGGCGCCGAGCGAGCCGGCGAGCTGCGCGACGAGGCACTTCTCGTCGAGCGCCTTCGAGGCCAGGGTGTGGAAGACCGCCTCCTGCTCGACCAGGCGGCGGCGCAGCAGGCCGCACAGCGTGCTCTTGCCCAGGCCCTTCTCGCCAGCGAGCACGAGCGAGCCGTCGGCGTGCGTCTCGCGCCACTGCGCGATCTGCGCGAGCATCGGCGCGAGCGCCGTCTCGCGCTCGACCACCGCGGCCTCCTCGGTGCCGAGGATCGGGTACAGCGGGAAGTGCTGCAGGTAGGCCGGCGGCAGGCGGGTGCTGGCCGAGGCGGCCTCGCGGCTCGAGTCCTTCCCCGACTTTCGGGCGAGCCGCTGCAGCTCGCGGGCGCGCAGGTAGGTCGCCAGGCCCCGCTCCTCGACCAGACGGCGGGCAGCCCGGGCGACGACACGCCCCGCGAGCGCGGCCACCGCGAGCGGGCTCGCTATCGACCAGAGCCTCCGCTCGCGCATCGCCGCGGCGATGCCGGCCCAGCGGCCGCCCAGGCCCGCAAGCCTTTCGGCGAGCGCGAGCCGCCATGCGAGGCAGGCCCAGATGCCCCAGGCCGAGACGCCGAGCAGCAGGGCGAGATCGATGATCAGCCGCAGGCGTCCGCCGACGAGCCAGCGCCCGCCAATCTCCGCGCCCGCGCCGGCGACGCCGAGGACCCCACCGAGCCGGCCGTAGGTGAGCCGCAGCAGCGCCACGGTGGCCGGGCGGGCCTTGATGAGCGCGGGCCGCCCGCGCGCGGTTCGCTGCGTCAGGCCGAGCAGGACCTGCCGGCCGATGATCACCGCCGTCGTCCAGCGGAAGACCACCTCGACTATCTGCACCTCGGCGAGATCCAGGCCAAGGATCCAGAGAAAGAGGTAGCCCGCGCCGATCACCACCAGCGTCGGCACCACCGCCTCGAACAGTCCGGCCCAGCGCACGACCCCACCGACGCGGCGGCGCAGGCCCGGCACCCGCGTCGCGCGGCGCACCGTCCAGGCCGTCGCCGCCGGGATGCGCGGGCGCGCCGCGGCGAGGGCGCCGATGCCGGCGAAGACGAGGCCGAGCCTCAAGAGCCACGACCACGACGCGGCCTGATCGGCGAAGGAGACGAGCGAGGAGAAGCGGGCGCCGCGCGCCGAGGCCCAACCTCGGAGCTGCACGACCAGCTCGGCGGCCTCGTCCTGAAGCTCGCCGAGCAGCGCCACCGACAGGGCGTAGGCCTCCGAGCGAGCCTGCGGCGAAGCCAGCGGCTCGAGCGCCGCAATGGCCTGGCGCGAGAAGGCCAGGCGCCAGCGCGCGAGCTCGGTGCTGCGCGCCTCGACCACGGCCATCGCTTCGAGCTGGCGCTCGCCCGCGACGCCGAGCTCCTGCCCGGCCTCGGAGAAGGTCCCGAGGGCCTCGGGCCTCTCGAGCGTCGTGTCGAGCCGCGCGACGAGCGCGTCGATGTCGGCCGACGAGCGGCCGAGCTGCTGGCCCTTTACGAGCCGGCGCTGCTGGCGCATCTCGCGCACCCGCTCGAGGAAGAGCGAATCGAGCGAGGTGGCAGGAAGGCCAGCGGCCGCGCCGCGCAGGATGGCGCCCTGCGCCTCGCGCCCCTCGGCCTCGAGCGCCGCCGCGAGCGCGTCGAGCTCGTCGGCGAGCGCGCCGCTGCCCTCCACTGCGCGCGCCAGGCGCGCTCCGAGCTCGCCCGCCTTCTGCTCGAACCCCTCGCGCTCGACGAGGAACCCGACCAGCTCACCCGTCCGCGCGCGCAGCTCGATCTTCGCGAGCCGCTCGCGCAGACGAGCGAGCGCAGCGCCGAGGGTCCGCAGCCGCGCCGAGTACTCGCGCAGCGCCGTCCTCTGCTCGCCCAAAGTCGCCAGGCTTCGCAGCGCGGGCGCGCCCACGGCGTCGAACACCAGCGTCAGCCGATCGAGGTAGGCCTTGCGCGCCCGCAGGACCCGAAGCCGCAGCGCCGAATCGGCCAAGCTCGCTTCGAGGCGGGCGAGCTGCTCGACGCGCCGCTGCTCCGCCTCGGCGAGCGCGGCCTCGTAGGCGACCTTGGCTTCCTCGAAAGCCTTGAGCGCGGCCTCATGCTCGGCGACAGCGGCCTCGTGCGCGCGCTGGGCCTCGATGGCCGCTTTCCGGCGGCTCTCGTAATCGGCGCGCTGCTGCTCGTAGGCGGCGAGCAGTCCGTCGTAGCGCTCCCACTCCTTGCGCTGCGCCGCGCTCATCCGCTTCGGGCGCGAGGCCGACGGCGGCGTCGGGGGGGCGGGAGGTTCTCCGATCTCCGGCAGCGCCGGCGGGGCCGGCGCGACGGGCGGGCGATCGAGCACCTCGGGCCTGGGCGCCTGAGCCTTCGTCCGCAGCGCGGCAGCCTGCTGGGCCTGGAGATCGGCGTGCGCTCGCTCGGTCTCTTCGAGGAGAGTCGCGAGGTGGAGGGCCTGCTGACGAACCGCGGCCTCGTCGTGCAGGGGAACGGTGAAGAGGGTGCGCGGATCGACCTCCGCCGGGAGCTGCCCCGCGAGCAGCGACTCGAGGTGCGCCGCGAGGGTCTCCTGCGACGACGTCGGCGACGCAGCGGGCAGCCTGGTCTCGGCAGGCTCGGCCGAAGGCGCGGGCGCATCCATGGCGGCCCCGGCGTCGGCAGCGCCGGCCGCGCCTGCGCGGGCGGGAACCGGGAGCAACGCGGCGCCGAGCGCCACGGCGATGATCGGCACAGCGCGCGAAGCCGAGCCTTCGCCCAGCCCTCTCCATCCGATCCGCCGGTGTCGCCGGCCTGGCCGTGGGTGCTGCATATGTCTCGCTTGACCGCCTTTGGAGGATGCCGTCAATGGTCGGGCCGGGCGGAGGCCAAGTCCAGAAGTTGGCCGCGGGATCGCCCGCCCGCACGCCGGACAGGCGCGCCCTTCGACTCCGCTGCCGACGCAAGCGTCGGCAGCTACGCTTCGGCCGAACGGCCTAGGCCTCGCTCCGAAGCGAGAGGCCCGCCGTTGGTCGCCCCTGTGTTCGAGGTGAGCGGGTTCGCTGCCCCTTCGCCAGCCCGCGCGGGTGGGCGGCTTCCCCGATGCAGGCTTGAAAAGCGCAGGGGCTCTTCCGACCTTGCGAGGGTCTCCCACTTTCGCGAGGTGCTCCATGCCTCCATGTGTGCGCCGTCTCCTGCTCGTCCTGGCCGCCGTCGCCGTGGCCCTTACTCTCCCGGCCGACGCCGCCGCCCAGGCGCCGCTGCGCCAGACGCCGAACATCCCGAACGGCCTGGTGGGAATCCCCTGGGACCTCTCCGTGCAGCTTCCCCTCCGGTTCACCGACACCCCGGCCGACGGCGTCGCGCTCAGAGACGTCCCCACCCTCTCGTTCATCTTCTCCCTGCCGTTGCGGCTGTCGGTCGGAGCGCGCTACTCGCCCTCATCGACCGTGGTCGAGCGCGAAATCGGCGAGCTCGAGTTCTTCGGCCGCTTCCTCGCGTTCGAGCAGGACGCGGGCAGCCCCGTCGATGCGGCGCTGCAGGCTGGCTACAACACCGTGGCCGGCAGCCTCGACGGCGAGCTGCGCGTCTCGCGGCGATTCGGCCCCGTCGAGATCATCGGAATCGGCCGTGGAATGACCGACGCTTTTGGCGAGGGCGAGGCGGGCATCGCCGCGGGCGCAGGCGTGGTGCTGATGCCCTTGCCCCGAAGCGCCTCGATCGCGATCGTCGGCGACGCCATCTGGCTCTTCTCGCCCAACCTCGACGAGCAGCTCGTCTGGAGCGCGGGCCTGCAGACCGGCCTGCCGCTCACCCCGCTCTCAGTCTCGCTGCAGGTGTCCAATACGCAGACGACGACGCTCCAGGGTTCGACCCTGCCGAGCGACGACATCTGGGTAGGCCTCGAGCTGGCGCTCACGGTTCCGACGGGGTCCTACTTCGGCCTCCATCCAACGAAGGGAGCGTCTCGTGAGGCCACGCGGGTTCCGACCGCGCAGCCAGCGCGCACCGAGAGCGTCGAGATAGAAGGCTTCGCCTTCCGGCCGCTGCGCATCGTGGTTCCCCGGGGGACGACCGTCGTCTGGACCAACCGGGACAAGGTCCTCCACACCGTCACCGCCGTAGACGGAGGCTTCGACAGCGCGGTCCCGCCCGACAGGTCGTTCCGGCTCACCTTCGACCAGCCGGGGACCTACCCGTACAACTGCGAGCCGCACCCGTTCATGCGGGGAGTAGTGGTTGTGAAGTAGCTATTAGTTGTTGGTTTTGAGTTATCAGTCGGGCGGCGCGGTCTCGACTGCATACCGAACGCCGCTCCGACCCACTCCTAACTCACAACTAACAACTGACGACTAGCTCTCGCCTCCCGCCCCGGCGACGATCTGCTCCAGCTCCTGAATCCGCGGCGGCTTCGCGATGTGCCTCGAGAAACCCGCCTCGGCCGCGCGGCGCCTGTCGTCGGCCGACGCGTAGCCGGTGAGCGCGATGAGCACGGCGCCCTGCAGCTCGGGATCGGCGCGGAATCGGCGCGCGACCTCGTAGCCGTCGATGCCGGGCAGGCCGATGTCGCAAAGAACGACGTCGGGGTGGAAGGCATAGGCCTCGACGATTCCGGTGCGGCCGTCGTAGGCGACGCGCACGTCGTGGCCCATGAGCACCAGCGCTTCCTTGAGGCTGTCGGCCGCGTCGGCGCGGTCTTCGATGACCAGCACGCGCCTTGGCCGATGGCCTTCGCGCGGCGGGGCGACGCTGGGCTGTGCCGAGCCCTGCTCGACCGGCAGGCGCACCGTGAACTCGGCGCCCTGCCCCAGCCCGCCGCTGGTCGCCTCGACCGTCCCCTCGTGCAGCTCGACCAGTCCCTTGACGAGCGCGAGCCCGAGACCAAGCCCGCCCCGGGTCCGCTCGAGCGTCTGCAACGCCTGCGAGAAGGGCCGGAAGAGCCTTCCGAGCACCTCGGCGTCGACGCCGATGCCGTTGTCGCGAACCCGCAGCACCGCGCCCTGTTCTTCGAGCTCGAGCGATAGCTGGACCCAGCCGCCGCGCGGCGTGAACTTGACGGCGTTCGAGAGCAGATTGCCGACCACCTGCGACATGCGCACCGAGTCGGCCAGGACCCAGATCGGCTGCGAGGGCAGCCGGGTGTCGAGCCGCACGCCGTTGGCGATGAAGATGGGGCGGTGGTCGTCGGCCGCGCTCTGGACGAGCTCCCGGAGGTCAATCCGCTCGCGGCGCACCTGCAGCCTGCCCTTGGTGATTCGCGTGACGTCGAGCAGGTCGTCCACCAGGCGCGCAAGCTGCGTGACCTGCCGCTCGATCACGGTCATCGCCCGCTTGGCGCTCTCCGAGCCTGGGTCGGCGCGCTCGAGGACGTAGAGGCTCGTCCGGATGGGCGCGAGCGGGTTGCGCAGCTCGTGCGAGAGCACGGCGAGGAATTCGTCCTTGCGGCGGTCCGCCTCCTTCAGGCCCTCCTCGGCCATCTTGCGCGCGCTGATGTCGCGGTAGTGCCAGACGCGCCCGCGGTACTCGCCGTCCGGCCCGGACATCGGCGCCGAGTGCCGCTCGAAGATGCGACCGTCGGCCAGGGTCACCTCGTCCGCGACCTCCTGCACGCCCGCGTACGCTGCCCGAACGCCCGCAAGGAAGCCCTCGGGCGCGGCGGCCCTGGCCGCCAGCGCGCTCTGGATCTGCTGGTCCGAACGCGTCTCCGCCAGCTCGCCTGGGAGCTCCCACATCTCGGCGAAGCGCCGGTTGAACGAGAGCACCTTCCCGCGCGCATCGACCACCAGGATGCCGTCGGGCGAGGTCTCCTGCTGCGTGCGCAGCACCAGGTTCGCGAACCGCAGCTCGTCCTCTATCCGCTGCCGCTCGGCTATCTCGCTCTCGAGCGCGAGGTTGGCGTCGCGAAGCGCCGTGGACTCAGTGATGAGCCGGTCGGGCGGCAGCGTGGCGATGGGCTTGGTGCGACCGTAGCGGGCGAGGAGCTGCTCCATCCAGTCGAACCAGGCGAGCTTGCTCTCGCCGAGCGTGGGCAGCGCCGCGACGAGCTCCTCGACCGTGCGGATCTTGTTCGAACGCAAGAGCTCCTGAGTAATGAGCTGCGGCTCCACCAGCAGGTTCCTGCCGACCCGCTCGCCGGCCAGCAACGCGGCGGCCGCGCGCACCGCCACGCGGCCGATGTTGCGCGCGTCGGTCGCCACCGTCACCACCCAGGGGCTGTCCGGCGCGGTCATCATCTCGATGTCCTCGTCGGAGACGTCAACCGAGTAGACGCGGACCTTGCCCGCCAGCCCGGCCTTGGCTATCGCTCGGACGGCGCCGCGAGCGAGCTCGTCCCAGAAGGCGACGACGACGTCGACCTCCGGGTGCTGGCCGAGCAGCTCGGCGACCACGGCCTCTGTGTCGGCGGCCACCTGGTCGGTGACGGCGCCTGCGCGGGCGACCTCGCGGACCTCGGGATAGCGCCACTTGAAGAGCTCCCAGGCCCTGTCGCGCTTGATCTGCGGGGCATAGTCTCCGGCGTTGAGGGCGATGACGTTCGCCCGCCCGTCGCGGTCGGCGGTCAGCGCCCGGCCGAGCATGAAGCCGATGAGCAGGTCGTCCTGCTCGAGGGTCGGCACGCGCGGGTCCTCGCCGGTCATGTCGAAGCCGACCACGGGGATCGACCGGGAGAGCGCCTCATCGATGGCGGGCCTCAGGGCGCCGAAGTCCGACGAGCTGACCGCGATGGCGTCCACCCCGGCGCGCAACGCCGACTCGAAGTTGAGGCTGACCCGCGGACCCGAGCCGTCGTAGACGACGAGCTCGATGCCGAGGTCGCCGGCCATCGACTCGGCGCCGCTCAGGTATCGCGCGAAGAAGTCGCCCTGGCAGAGGCCGCGGATCAATGCGACGCGCCGCGGGCGGGTCGCCTCGGCAAAAACCGCTGGAATGACGGCGCTGTTCACCTGGTGCTCCCCACCCCGGGTCCTCGATAGAGCG
>JBMNNX010000137.1:0-17095 GCA_050942745.1 Myxococcales bacterium | reverse complement strand
GCGTCCCGAGAGCGACAGCGGCCCCGGCCAACCCGAGATGCGGCGCCACGCGACGCGTTTGCTCAGTCCGAGCGCATCGTCCCAGCGTTGAACGACCGCGTGGACGATGGCGCGCTGTCGCCACAGTCGCTCGCGCTCGGGCTCGTCCAGATCCCCGAGCCAAGACTCGGCTCGGCGCTCCTTCGAGGGCGCGTACCGATAGAGATGAAAGGTTCGGCGGCCATCGGACCAGTCCGGGTGCTCCTCCGAACCGTCCCCGAGCCCGAAAGGAGCCGCCGCGGCGTGCTCCGCGATGCGCAGGGGACCGCCCGGGAAGCTCCGCATCGGCTCGGGCAGCCGCCGCAACCCGGCGAGAAGCTCGACCGCGAGCCCCGGAGATAGCTGACCGCCTTCCTTCTCTGGCTCGAGATAGATGGCGCTCTGCTCGAGGGCGTGCAGCGCCTCGGCATCGGGGGCGGCGGCGAGCGCGCCGGCCCGCAGGGCCAGCGCAGCGAGTAGGGCAGGCCCCACCGGCTATCCCAGCTCCGGGTTCCTTGCGAGGTAAGCCTGGTAGTCGGTCTGCAGCACCGGATCGGCCTTCACGAGCTCTCCGATGCGCGTGAGCAGGGCGAGCGCTCCAGCAGTATCGAGATCCTCGAGCCGGCCAACAGCGAGCAGCTCGACGCGGTGCCGCTGCAGCATCCGCGCGAAGTGCTGCCGGTACTCGATGGGGATCTGAGCGGCAGCGGCGAGATCGTCGAGAGTCGGGCCTGCGCCGAGCGCCAGGTCTTGGCGAAGCTGAGCGCTGTTCGCTCGGAAATAGGCGGCGGCCGCGCGGGCGTGCCCATCGTCGTCGCCGCTGCGGGCGCTGCCGTAGATCGCCGCGGCCAGGCCTACCATCGTCGAAGCGATGAGCGCGCTGCCGGCGACCACGCCGCTCGAGCGGCTCGAATTGGCGCTCGAGTCTTGCGACGAGGCCTCGGAGCCCTTCGAGGACTGCGACGAACCGGCCGAGGTCTCCGAAGACTCGCCCGAGGCGTTGGAGGACTCGCCCGAAGCCTTCGAAGACTCGCCCGACTGGCCGCACGCCTCCGCCGAGTCGGCCGACGACTCGGCAGAGCCGTCCGACGAGCCGCCCGACGCTTGGGAGGACTCGGCGGAGTTGCCGGAAGAAGCGCCCGAGTTCCGCGACCGACGAGTAAGCGCGGAGCTTCTGCGCCGAATCTCCAGGCGTCTCGCGGGCTTACGGGATCAGGTCGAGGGGGGCTCCGATGTCGCCCCCGAGGTCTGGCAGCACATCGTCCACCACTGGCTCTGGGACCGCTCGAAGGGGACCGAGACGACGCACGCTGGCCTCTACGAGGCGATGCGCTTCTACTCGGACGAGCCGAGGACTCACCCGACTGCATCGAGGTGTTGCCGCTGTCAGCGGACGCGTTCGCACCGAACCCCTGAGCGCTGCTCATGGCGGGATCGAACGCCCCACCGCCGCGCGCGGTCGCGCATCCCGTGCCCCATCCCAACGCCACCAGCAGCAGACAGCGCCAAAGCGTCGCGCGCCCCGGCTGCGTCACCTTCGTCTCTCCGCCCCGGCCCTTGAGGAGTGTTGTCACAGACACTCTGTAGTTTCGCGTAGGCGAACTAACGCTGTAAACCAGGGGCCGGCCACGGCGCCTCGAGCCGGCGCGAACCCCGTCGCTCGTGTTCGGCTGCACGGAGTCTCGTGCGGGCGGTTCGTCGAGCGTCCGCACGGGCGGCAGTTGGTTGCGCCCCCGACACCAGGCCGGCCGACCGGGCGCCGGCCTGAGTAGACGGCTAGGCGCCCGCCGAGGGAGCGGGTTGAAGCTCAACTGGAAACGCGGACGCCGCGTGAGCTCGGAGGCTAGCCTCGCCGCCGCAGGAGGGCAGCGAGCCCGAGGAGCGCCGCCCCGAACCCGCCCGCGCCCGCGCCGCCGGCGCTGCATCCGGAGCTCTCTTCCTTATCATCCGAAGAATCGTCGCCAGGGCTCGGGTCGTCGCCGGGGTCGTTGGGGTCTTCGGGGTCTTCGGGATCGTTCGGTTCGGGCTCCTTGCAGCCGGTGGGCGAGGCCTTGACCGTGATGTGGTTCGACTCGAGCGGGGCGCCGCCCTCGAGGATTCGCACGATGTAGAAATCGACGTCGCCCTCGGACGTCGCCGTCAGCCAGACGGGATCGTCGTTCACATTGCCTCTGGGAAAGGTCTTCTCGAAGTCCACCCCGGCGCCCTTGAAGACGACTCGCAGCGACTCGTTCTCGCCTTCGGCGCTTTCGAAATTGGGGATCCACATCGCCGCCTTGCCGACAGGCAGGCAGTCGTAGAAGCCCGGCGGGTCCTCGGTCAGGAAAGACGGCTGGTAGACCAACGCCGGAAAGCCGAGCAACGGGGCCGAGAAGGTCTCGTTGGACATGCTGACCAGCGGTCTGCTGCAGCCGACATGGATGCGCGCCTTCACGGTTCGCCCCGGCGGAATCTCGAGGTCGAACGATTGGGAGTCCGCCAGCCCCTCGGGCAGCGCCGCCATGTCGAAGGCCATGTCGAGCAGCGAATCGCCCGAGGTTGACTCGACGTAAATGGTGCGGCTGCCCTCGGTCGAGTCGATGCAGCGCGCCGTCCACGACACGGTGATGGTGTAGTACTTGCCGACGAGGCCGTCGTGGAGGCCTTGCTTCTGGGTGACGGTGATACTGCCCTCGGCCTTGGGTTCGGCGCCGGCGGTGAGCGGTATCGCGCTCAAGAGCGCTGCGAAGGTGAGGCTTGCGGATTTGGTCATGGCGTCCTCCTGGGCCGCTCAGTCTAGCGATAGGAGTGGAGAGCGCCAATTCGGCAGCAAGAGCCTGCGAAAGGTCCTGTGCCAGACGAGGATGCGGCTTCAGCGCCCTCGGCGCGCTCGGGAGCGTATCGCCGAAGGCTGCGGCCAGCCGGCAGGCCGATCAGCCGCCGTAGAGGTGCTCGACGACTATCTTGACCCCGATGCCAATGAGCACGAAGCCTCCGGCGACCTCGACCCATTGGCCGGCGAGCATTCCGACCCGCCGCCCGAGCACCATCCCGACAACCGTGAAGCCGGCTGCCACCACGCCGATGACCAGCGCGGGGAACACGATGCCCGTTCCGACCATGGCCAGCGACAGCCCCACTGCCAGGGCGTCGATGCTCGTCGCGACCGAGAGCATCACCAGCGTCCATCCGCGAGTCGGATCCTTCGCCGTGCGCTCGCTCTCTTTGCCTTCGTCGGCCCGCAGGGCGCCCAGGACCATCCTGCCGCCGACCAGGGCGAGCAGCCCGAAGGCTATCCAATGGTCGAAGGCGGCGATGTAGCGGTGAATCGCTCTGCCAGCCACCCAGCCGATGACGGGCATGAGCGCCTGGAACAGCCCGAAGTGGAACGAAAGCCGAAAGACGTGCCGTCGGCTCAGGGGATTGAGCGCGATCCCCGAGACGATCGCGACGGCGAAGGCGTCCATCGCGAGCGCGACGGCGATTGCCAGCAGACTAGGTAGACCCATGCTTTCGACGGCTCCTCGGCGCAGTCTGGTATCACACATCACGTGTGCCGGCAGCCGTGAGGGAATGAACGGGCGCTCGCCAAGGCGTGGCGGGAGGAAGCGCCTGTGCGGTCGGCCGGCTGCCAGCGGTGAAGGGATTTCGGCTCTGCCTCCGCAAGCCCGGGCCTGTGCGCGCTCGGGTAGACCCGCGCGCCCTGCTGCGCCCTTTGCCGGCGGATCCGAGACTTCGGCGCGTCCCTGCTACTCGTCCATCATGAAGGAGTAGCCGTAGCTCGTCGGCGGCACGAAGGTCTCGGCTATCGAGCGGATCGAGACCCAGCGCATCAGGTTCGCGGCGCTGCCGGACTTGTCGTTGGTGCCCGAGAGCCGGGAGCCGCCGAAAGGCTGCTGGCCGACGATGGCGCCGGTCGGCTTGTCGTTGACGTAGAAGTTGCCGGCCGCGCCGCGCAGCACTTGGCAGATATGGGCTATCGAGCGTCGATCGCGCGCGAAGACCGCGCCGGTGAGGGCGAACGGGGAGGTGCTGTTGCACAGCGAGAGCGCTTCGTCGAGCGAGTCGTCCGGATAGACGAAGACGGTGAGCACCGGCCCGAAGATCTCCTCCTGCATCAGGCGCGACTTCGGATGCGTCGTGCGCACCACCGTCGGGCCGATGAACCATCCTTCGGAGCTGTCGCGCTTGCCCTCGAAGACCAGCTCGTAGTCTGGCGAGCCCTTGGCCTCGTCGATGTAGCCGGTGATCTTGCGGAAGGCCTGCTCGTCGATGACCGCTCCCAGGAAGTTGCGAAAATCAGCGACGTCGCCGACCTGAAGTCCCGCCAGCAGCTCGCGGAGCCGATCGCGGACGGCCGGCCACAGGCTCTCGGGGAGATACGCGCGCGAGGCCGCCGAGCACTTCTGCCCCTGGAATTCGTAGGCGCCGCGCACCAGCGCCGTGACCAGCGCGTCGGGATCCGCCGACGGGTGGGCGAAGACAAAGCCCTTGCCCCCGGTCTCGCCAACGATTCGCGGGAAGGCGCGATAGCGCTCGATGTTGTGGCCGATGGCGCGCCACATGGACTGGAGCGTCGCCGTCGAGCCGGTGAAGTGAAGCCCGGCGAAGTCGGGAGAGGTGAGCGCGGATTCGCCGACAACGTGGCCGGGGCCAGGCACGAAGTTGACGACTCCCGGCGGCAGGCCCGCTTCCTCGAGGAGCTGGACGATCTGCCAGGCCGAGTAGACCGCGTTCGACGCCGGCTTCCAGACGACCGTGTTCCCCATCAACGCGGGCGAGGTCGGCAGGTTGCCCGCGATGGAGGTGAAGTTGAACGGGGTGACCGCGAAGACGAAGCCGTCGAGCGGCCGGTAGTCGAGGCGGTTCCAGCGCCCGGTGGGAGAGATGGGCGGCTGCTGCGCGTAGATTTCGCCGGCGAACCGGGGGTTGAAGCGCCAGAAGTCGATGAGCTCGCAGGCCGAATCGATCTCCGCCTGATGGACCGTCTTGCTCTGGCCAAGCATCGTGGCTGCGTTGAGCGTGGCCCGCCACGGGCCGGCCAGGAGCTGGGCCGCGCGCAGGAAGACAGCGGCGCGCTCGCGCCAGTCGAGCGCTTCCCATTCATGGCGGGCAGCCTTGGCTGCCTCGATGGCGAGCAGCACCTCGTTCTCTCCGGCCTGGTGATAGCGGCCGAGGACGAGCTCGTGGTCGTGCGGAGCGCGGATCTCGGCTGTTCGCCCGGTGCGGATTTCGCGCCCGCCGATGTAGAGCGGGATTTCGATCTCGTGGCTCGAGAGCTCCTTGAGCGTGGTCTTGAGCGCGCCGCGCTCGATGGACCCCGGCTCGTAGGTGAGCACCGGCTCGTTCTTCGGCTGCGGCGCGGTCCAGGTGCCGTCGGGCATGGTGACTCCTCGAGACAACGATAAGCAGTCGGCCGGCTGGGCCTTCCGAGGCCGGATGTGCCGGAAGCCGCCATTCTCCCCAAGGGGACGAGCGTGCATCGTCGTTTCCCTTCGGCAGGGCAATGGGCGGCGAAGCTCCAGCTTCGTCGCCGCGGCAGAGGAACGAGGGCGAAGTCCTCAGCCTCGCCGAACCGCATCTCGGCGGCGCCCGGAGTCCCGACGCCTGCATGTGCTAGAACCACAGCCAACCCGCCACGCCGGCCGTCTTCCGCGAGAGCCGGACGTCTCGCGGTCAGACACCAAGGAGACACGCACCATGACCGGCTGCGCGCGTTCGAGCGCCCTCCTGATCCTCGTCGCGAGCCTCGCGGGCTGCGGCGAAACCCTCGTCCCTCCGAGCGAGTGTCGCCCGGGAAAGTCCCGCTGTGCCGGTGCGTGCGTCGATCTCCAGTCCGACCCGCGGCACTGCGGAAGCTGTGACCGCGCCTGCGGGGAGGGGCAGAGCTGCGAACAAGGCACCTGCTCGGGATGCCAGGACGCTTGCGAGGCGGGGGCGGTGCGCTGTGCCGACGGGGCCGCAGCGCGGCAGACCTGCGTCGCTGGCGAGGACGGGTGCCTGGTTTGGAGCGCCGCTGATCCTTGCGGCCCGGACGAGCACTGCGAGGGCGGCGCATGCGTTCCCGGCTGCCAGGACGAGTGCCCCGAGTCCGGAGTCCGGGAGTGTTCGGGCGCGGGCGTGCGCGAGTGCGGCGAGCACGACGAGGACGCGTGCCTCGAGTGGTCGGCGGTGACCGATTGCCCGGCGAGGCACACCTGCGTCGACGGCGCCTGCGTCGCGGTGTGCGAAGACGAGTGCCCCGCGCTCGGCGCGCGAGAGTGCGCCGGCGCGGGCTCGCGGGAGTGTGGCGAGCACGACGAGGACGAATGCCTGGAGTGGTCGGCGATCGTCGCCTGCGGCGAGCGCGAGATTTGCGATTCCCAGACCGGCACCTGTCGCCCGCGCTGCGGCGACCATTGCGACCCGTTCTCTATCGTCCTGCTGCCCGACACGCAGTACTACACGTCCAAGCAGGCTGACGACGCGAGCAACACCTACTACAAGCAGATGCGGTGGATCCTCGACCACCGCGACGAATACGACATCCGCTTCGTCATCCACCTCGGCGACGTCACCAACAACAACACCGTGGCTCAGTGGGCCATCGCCGACAAGGCTCACGCCATGCTCGACGCCGCCGGCATGCCCTACTCGATGGCGCCGGGCAACCACGACTACCTGACCGACGGAGTCTTCTCGCGCGGCGGCACGCGCTTTGGCGACTACTTCGGTCCCAGCCGCTTCGCCGGGAAGCCGTGGTACGGCGGCTCGATGGATTCGAACAACCTGAACAACTACACCTTCTTCGAGGTCGGCCCCTATCGCTTCATGGTGCTCAGCCTCGAGTACTCGCCGCGCAAGCAGACGCTGTGCTGGGCCGAGAACGTCATCGCCTCACACCCCGACCACCGGGTTATCATCGCGACCCACTGCTACCTGACCGGCGGAGGCGGCTAC
Organism: Myxococcales bacterium; assembly: GCA_050942745.1. Classification (GTDB taxonomy): domain Bacteria; phylum Myxococcota; class Myxococcia; order Myxococcales; family UBA5297; genus UBA10939. The sequence continues at coordinate 10,159 of JBMNNX010000137.1, read as the reverse complement.
TCGACCGGCTGCCCGGCGGGCGACTACGACGTCCCCGGCGCGGACGGCGGCGCCGTCTGGCGCGAGCTCGCCCGCCGGCACAGCAACGTCTTCCTCGTCGTCTCGGGCCACATCGGCGACTCCGAGTACGTCCTGGCCCAGGGCAACAACGGCAACCCGGTCCACCAGGTGCTCGCCGACTACCAGTTCGAAGTCCCCTGCTCGGCGAGCAGCGCTTCGGAATGCAGCAATCATTGCCGGTCGAGCGGCTACACGGGCAACGGCTGGTTGCGCAGGCTCGTCTTCTCGCCGGCCGACGAGAAGGTCTTCGCCTCCACGATCTCGGTCGAGGCCGGCAACGCTTCCGTGTTCCCCGGCGGCGTGCCGACGCTGTTCTGCTCGCCCCTCAACGCCCACGGCGAGTCCCACTACGACGCCGATCCCGAGGGCCCGGACCACCAATTCGCCTTCGACTACGCGCTGACCGAGCCCATGCTCTATCAGCGCGATGACGCCGGCCTCCTCGGCTTCAACGACCTGACCGTCAACTCGGCGAGCTCGGGCGACCAGCTCGTCCCTCGCGTCGCTCTCTCGCCAAACGGCGCCTTCACGGTGGTCTGGCAGGACAACTCCAGCAGCGCCGACGGTGCGGGCAACCACGACATCATGGTGCGCGGCTTCGCGCCCGGGGGCTGCGAGCGCTTCCGCGATCTGGTCGTCAACAGCGCGACCTCCGGCCATCAGAAGACCCCGTCGATAGGCGCCGACGAGAACGGCAACTTCGTGGTCGCCTGGGCCGATGACCGGGACGGCAACGGGAAGTTCCAGATCTACGCGCGAGGCTTCCACGCCGACGGCACCGAGCGGTTTGCCGAGATGGTGGTGAATAGCACCTCCGCCGGGCAGCAGCTCAACCCGCGCGTCGCCATGGCGCCCGATGGCCGCTTCGCCGTGGTCTGGGAAGACGACCAGGACAACGACGGCAACTTCCAGATCTACCTGCGCGGGTTTTACGCCGACGGCACGCAGCGGTTCGCGGACCTGCAGGTGAACACCAACGGCGCCGGGCAGCACGGCGCACCTGCGATAGCCACCGATTCGCAGGCCCGCGTAGTGGTCGCCTGGGAGGACGACTCGGACGCCAACGGCAGCTATCAGATCCACGGGCGCGGCTTCACGGCCGACGGCAGCCAGTGGTTGGCGCGGTTTACCGTCAACAGCGTGAGCAGCGGCCAGCAGCGAAGGCCCTCCGTGGGAATGGACGCCCTCGGCGGCTTCGCGGTGGCCTGGGAGGATGACGCCGACGGCAACGGCGTCTCGCAGGTGATGGTCCGAGGCTTCAAGCCGGATGGTTCCGAGCGGTTCGCCGACCTCGTCGTCAGCAGTCCGGACGCAGGCCGGCAGCTCGCGGTCGCGCTGAGCATGCGCCCGAGCGGAGACTTCGTGGTGACCTGGGCCGATGACGCCGACGGCAACGGGTCGCACCAAATCCGGGCGCGCGGGTTCAGCTCCGCGGGCGCGCAGCTCGTCGCCGCGCGGACCATCAACCGCGACGGAGACGGGCAGCAGCTCGCCCCCGACGTCGCCATCAACGACGCGGGCAATCTGGTCTTCGTCTGGGAAGACGACATGGACGGCAACGACGCCTTCCAGATCATGGCCAAGGGGTTGGATGCCAGCGAGCTGTGAGCTCCGGCTGCTCGAGGCACTGGACCAGCCCGCGAGCGGCGGCGGTGCACGCTCGACCGCAGGCCGTCTGCGCCGAGGCGGTGCTGCCGCACCCGGCTCGAGGTCTGCCCGCCGATCTGCCCGAGGCCGACGAGCGCGGGGCGCGGCGTTCGGGGCCGGGGCTCTGGCCGCCGTAGCGCTCCGGCCGCCACAGCGCTCGGGTCGGCCGAGTTGGAACGGGAGCGGCCTGACGAGGTGGGACGGCCGCGGCGCGAAGCGTCAGGCCTCGGGCTCGCCGATCTAAAGGAAGCGCTGCCAGGCAGGTCTCAGGGCCGGGGCGTGCCACTCACGTCGGCGTCGGAGGCCGCTGCGGCGGCCCTTTTCGAGGCCGAAACGGCCAGGAAGGCCCCTAGCTGGCCCGTAGAGCGATTCAGGGCCTTCAGGCTTGCTCCAATACGGCCGCGCTTCTAGAGCCTCAGCGGGCCGATTATTGCCCTTCCTGGCCATTTCTGGGCCATTTATAGACGCCCGTTTTTCAGCAGAATTTGCGCGCTCTCCTCGGTTCGGGCGCAGCTGCCGACGTCGGGTTCCGAGGCGTTCCCAGTCTCCCCAGACGGGTGAGGTCGTCGCCGGGTAGGGATCCGCCCCGTGGTCGAGCGCCGCTGGGAAGGGCGGCTCCAGGCCGACCGCGCCGGGACCGGGCGACTTCGCGCGGCGGGGCTGCCGGGCAGAGGTGAGGCGCGAGACGTCAGACCGCGCGTTGTTGCCGGTCGGACGCTGTCGAGCAGGCCTCTCAGAACACGAAGGCCCGCGCGCTATTCGCACGCGGGCCCTCGCTTCAGCTTTCGGTATCGAGCGGACCTACGCGGCCGGGCTCGAAGCCGGGCGCATGCTGTGCGCCCTTACTTCGCGGTCTCCACGAACACGCTGGGGAAGCGCGCCAGGAACGCGATGGCGTGCTGCAACTCGCGCACGTCGACGCACTCGCCGATCTTGTGGGTGTTCTGCTCGAAACCAGGCCCGATGCCGAACATCGCCGGGTGCTTGTACGGGCCGGAGACGACCCACTTCTTCGCCTCGCTGACGGGGATCTTCGTGTCGTCCTTGGGCACCGGGAAGCCGACGCCGTCGGTCGAGAAGATCCAGCGCTCGAGGCGCGCGCGGCGGCGCAGGCCGCTCTTCTTTTCGAGCTCCTCGGTCACGTTCGGGGTGATCACGCTCTCGTAGGTCTTCACCGCCGACCGGATGGCGGGGTGGTCCTCCGGAGTGACCCAGCCCAGGTAGATCTGCGGGTTGTCGAGCTTGAAGCCCTTCCACGACGCCTGTTCGTAGATCGGGACGCTCACCTCGACCTTGAGCCCCTTCTCGCGGGCGACCTTCACCGACTCGAGGGACTCGATGTCCTTGACCGCCTGCTCCGGGGTCTCGCCGATGGTCAGGCGACGGTCGAAGCGGAAGGTGAACTTCTCGGGGACGGCGCAGTCGCTCGGCGTGTCGAGCTTCGCCCACGAGGCGGTGCGGGTGCCGTGGCCGAGGAACTCGTTGTCGAGGAAGCCTTCGCGCTTCTCGTACTTCCCGGCGGCCTCCTTGATGATGGCCGAGCCGAACTCGAGCGGGTTGAGGCCTTCCCACGGCATCGATCCGTGGCAGGAGCGGCCGGTCACCGTGACCTGGATCTGCATGCGACCACGCTGGCCGCGATACAGCCCGAGCGCGCCGCAGCCCGGGCGCGAGTCGCCGGTTCCCTCGGTGAGGATCACCACGTCGGGAATCAGCTCGGGCTTGGCTCCGGGGAGCACCTCGCGCACGATGTACAGCGGCCCGGCGCCGTCGTTGTCCTCTTCGCACGCGGTCGCGTAGGCGCGCACGATGGCGCCCTTGAGCGCGCCCTCGGGGGCGAGCTCGAGCAGGATCTTGGTGGCGATCACCTCGGCGACCACGCCGCCGAGCTGGTCGGCCGAGCCGCGCCCGAACAGCAGGTTCTCCCACTGGTCCTCGGGAGGCAGGTAGCCGAGCTGGCTCTTGAGGAACTCCTTGTTCACCTTCGCCGGGTCGACCAGCCCGTCGTAGGTGTCGATACCGCCGCCGATCTTCTCGTGCCACTGCGCGCGCAGCGGGTGAACGGTGTCGGCGTGGCCGTCGAGGTAGATGACCTTCTTCTGCTCGGCCGGGATGCCGTCGTTCGGGTCTTCGACGACCCACACAAGGTTGCCAAACCCGTCGATCCAGACGTCTTCGGGCTTACGGACTGCGCCGATCTCGACGATCTTCTTGCGCAGGTACTCGAGGCGCGGGCCCTCGTGGTTGCTGGTGCCGCACAGCGGGTCGCCGCCCTGGTCGACCGGCTTGTTCACGTAGTCGGCGGGGATGCGGACCACTTCCTTGAGCATCTCCACTCCGAGGGGCCGGTACTTCTCTGCCAATTCGGCGATTCGCTTGTCGAGATTGGACACGTCTTCCTCCTGAAGAGGGGTTCATGCTCGGACTGGCTCGCCAACCCGAGCGGCGGATGGGACGCGAGGCTTCCGCGCCCCGATAAAGACGGCCCCCCGGGCAACGCCGAGGGGCCACAACAGCCAGACTGCGAAGGAGGAGCGGCGAGACTGCGCCGCTCGCCCCTCAGCTTATAGGCCGAGCTTGGTGCCGAGGTTCGGGATCTTGCCGATGGCGAGCATCGCCATGATCACGTAGACCTTCCAGTTGGCCTCGCGGGCGACGTTGACCACGTGCTTGTGCATCACGCCCGGGGTCACCTCGGCGCCGATGTCGGCCGGCAGGCAGTGCATGTAGAGCGCGTCGCCCTTGACGGTCTTGGCCATGCGCTCTTCGTTGCAGATCCAGTCCTTGTGCTTGGCGTTCATCGAGAGCATCTGCTTCTCGAGCGCCGCGAGCGCGGCCTTGTCCTTCTCGCCGACGCGCTTGAGCATCAGGTCGTAGGGGCCCCAGCTCTTCGGGTAGACGGCGATAGCGCCCTCGAACGCCTGGTCCATGTCGTTGGTGACGGTGAACTTGCCGCCCGACTCCTCCGAGTTCTTCTTCGCGGCCTCCAGGCACTGGTCCATCAGCTCGTAGCCCTTCGGGTGGGCCAGGGTGATGTCGGCGCCGTAGCGGGTGAGCAGCATGATCAGGCCCTGGGGCACCGACAGCGGCTTGGCGTAGCTCGGCGAGTAGGCCCAGGAGACGGCGATCTTCTTGCCGCGCAGCCCGTCTTTGCCGAAGTTCTCGCGCAGCCACATCAGGTCGGCCAGCGTCTGCGTCGGGTGGTCGATGTCGCACTGCAGGTTGACGACCGGCACCTTGCGCTCGTTCTTGGTCGCGGCCAGGTACTCGTCGATGCCGCGCTTGACGTCGCGCATGAAGGCGTTGCCCTCGCCGAGCACCATGTCGTGGCGCACGCCCATCGCGTGGCTGTTCATGCCGAGCATCGCGCCGGTCTCCGAGGCGGTCTCGCCGTGGGCGACCTGCGTCGAGGAGCCGTCGACGATGACCGGCATCATGCCCAGGCGCGTGGCGGCGCCGGCCCAGGCAGACTTGGTGCGCGTGCTGTTGTCGAAGAAGATCGCGTAGGCGAGCTGGTTGGGCAGCAGCGCCTTGAGCTTGTTCTTGCGGTCGAGGGTCGCGAAACGCTCGGCGACGGTCAGCAGCGCCTCGATCTCGGCGGTGTCCCAGTCGGTGGTCAGCAGAAGGCTCTTGCCGTAGAGGCTCTTGAGGACCTTCTTGTTAAAGCGGGGAGCCTTCGCCTTGGGGGCTTTGGCGGCCTTGGTGGGCTTCTTGGTCGTCATCTTCTTGGCAGGCATGCGAAAACTCCTTGGGGGCATCCAGAGTCGCCGGTGTCTGTCTCGCCGGCGCGTCGAGAATGGCGTTGAATACCACGAAATGACGCCCGGTGGGCGTTCGAGCGGCCTGGCTCCGGCTCACCTGCGGTGCGCGGGGAGGAGAGAAGCTCGCTCGGCTGCTTGCGACGGCGCGAGCCAACGGGGGAGCGAGGTGCGTCGGGGCTGCCCATCGGCCGGATCGGCGGGCGCGGGGCCCGCAAGTAGAAGAGGCTGCGCACCGCCGCGCGACTTGCCGTCGGCAGGGGACGCAGCCTCGTTGGATCGCTAGGCGAACACCTCCTCCAGCACCTTGGGATCGGGCGCTATCACCTTGGGCTCGGCGGCCACCTTGATAGCCGAGGCGATGTCCTTCAGCCCGTTGCCGGTGTTGAGCATGACCACGGTCCAGCTCGGGTCGACCAGACCTTGCTTCACCGCTTGCTTCAGGCCGGCGAAGCCGGTCGCGGCGGCCGGCTCGCCGAAGACGCCCGAGCCGCGCGCGACCTCGGGGATGGCGGCGAGGATCGACTCGTCGCTCACCTTCACCGCCAGGCCGTTCGACTGGCGGATGGCCTGAACGGCGGCCTCGCCGTCGCGCGGCAGGCTCACCGAGATGGAGTCGGCCAGGGTGGCCCCCGAACAGGGGCGCACGACCCCGTCCCCGTGGAAGGCCTCGACGATCGCCGCGCTGCCTTCGGCCTGTACCGCGAGCAGCCGCGGCGTGCGGTCGATGAGCCCGAGCCTGTGGAGCTCGTGGAAGCCCTTCCCGACGCCGGTGAGGATGTTGCCGTCGCCCACGGGGACGACCACCAGGTCGGGGACGCTCCAGCCGAGCTGCTCGCAGATCTCGAAGGAGACGGTCTTCTTGCCCTCGCGCGTGTAGGGGTTGAAGCCGGTGTTGCGGTTGTACCAGCCGAAGCGGCGCGTCGCCTCGAGGCACAGGTCGAAGGCCTGATCGTAGGTGCCATCGACCGCCAGGACCTCGGCGCCGAAGGTGACGAGCTGGGCGATCTTCGCTCGGGGCGCCGCCTTGGGCACGAAGATGCGCGCCTGGATGCCGGCGGAGGCGGCCAACACCGCGGTCGCCGAGGCGGCGTTGCCGGTGGAGGCTCCGGTCACCAGGCAGTGGCCGTGCTCGCGGGCGTGCTGCAGGGCGACCGAGCTTGCCCGGTCTTTGAAGGACGCGCTCGGGTTGCGGCCGTCGTCCTTGATCCAGAGCGCGCCGACTCCGAGCGTGCCGGCGAGCTTGGGCGCGGCGACCAGCGGGCTCCAGCCGACGGGCGGGCCTTCGAGCCGGCCCGCAACCGGAAGCAGCGGGCCATAGCGCCACAGCGTGCGGTCCGCATCGGCCGCCAGCCGCTCGCGGGTAAGCCTCTGGCGGGCCTTCTCCCAGTCGTACTGCACGAGCAGGTTCGCCCCGCAGGAGGTGCAGACGTAGAGGCCGTCGGCCAGCGCGTGGTCGCGCTCGCAGCGCACGCAGCGCAGGCTGGTGGCGAGGTGTTCGGCGGGCGCGGTCATTTCACGATCCAGGTGCCGGTCTTGCCGGCGAAGGCCGCCACGATGTGCGGCGGGTCGGTGATGAGCGCCTCCTTGCCGCCACCTTCGAGGTACTGGATGACGGCCTGGATCTTCGGCTTCATGCTGCCGGCGGCGAAGTGCCCCTCCTCCATGTACTGCTTGGCCTCGGCGAGCGAGATGCGGTCGAGGTCCTTCTGGTCGGGCTTCTTGAAGTTGATGCTGACCTTCTCGACGGCCGTGGAGATGACGAAGTAGTCGGCGCCCAGCTCGCGGGCGAGCAGGCTGGAGGCGAGGTCCTTGTCGATGACCGCGGCCGCGCCGGTGATCGAGCCGTCGTCCTTCTCGACGACCGGGATGCCGCCGCCGCCGGCGGCGACGACCACGATGCCCGCGTCGAGCAGGGTCTTGATGGCCTCGAGCTCGAGGATCTTCTTGGGCACCGGCGAGGCGACGACGCGCCGCCAGCCGCGGCCCGCGTCCTCGACCACCTCCCAGCCGTCCTTCTCCTTGTGCTCGAGGGCGAGCTGCTCGCTCATGAAGGAGCCGATGGGCTTGGTGGGGCTCTTGAAGGACGGGTCGTCGCGGTCGACCAGCGTCTGGGTGATCACCGTGGCGACCGTGGGGCGCTCGGGCCAGTCGCGCATCTCGTTGTCAAGCGCCATCTGGAGCTGGTAGCCGATGGCGCCCTGGGTGTCCGCGCCGCAGGAGTCGAGCGGGACCTCGTGCATCTCGTGGCGCGCCAGCTCGCTGCGCCGCAGGATGAAGCCGACCTGCGGGCCGTTGCCGTGCGTGACGATAACCCGGTAACCCTGCTTGATGAGCCCGGCGATGTGCTTGGCGGTCTCGACGATCGCGCTGTACTGGTCCTGAACCGACTTGTGCTTCTCGTCGAGGATGAGCGAGTTGCCGCCGACTGCGATGAGCGCCAGCTTTGCGTTCTTGTTCATACGGTTTGATTACCTGCGAAGGGGCTGGGGGTTTGGAGTTGTCGTTCGGAAGAGAGGAACGGGGCGGGCATCTGCCCGTCCCGTTCCTTTGAGACTGCGGTCTTGCGGCAGGTCGCCTAGTCGAGCGAGGCGAGCACGCCGGTGCGCTCGTTGAACTCGGTGATGAGCTTGTCCCACTCGGCGGCCTGGCTAAAGGTCTCGGTCCAGAAGTCCGGGTCCCACAGCTGGTTGAGCTCGGCCGAGCTCTTGCCCTGCTGCTCGACCCAGGTGAAGTACTTGAAGTTGTGAAGCGCCTTGCGGTCCTGGTAGGTGAGCTCGCGCATGTGCTCGATGCCGGCTCCCAGCAGGTAGCGCGCATAGGTGGCCGTCGCCTTCTCGGCGGAGAAGCCGCCCTCCTGCTGCTGCATCTCGGCCATGCGCGACCCGTACATGTCCATCGAGTCGGTCAGCGGCGTGAAGAGCACGTCGCGCCCGCTCATCTCGTAGTACTTGGCCGTGCGGATGGCCGCGACCAGGTTGCAGATGCCGGAGATGCCGAGCATCGACAGGTTCTCGATGAGCTCGCTCTTGAGGCCGATCTTCTGCAGGTACTCGCGGCCGGCCGGCTCGTTGAACAGGCGCATGAGCTGCATGGTCTGCTCGTCGTCGACGGCGACGACCATGTCGGTGTTGCGCACGTTGTGGACCCAGGGCACGTGCTTGTCGCCGATGCCCTCGATGCGGTGAGCGCCGAAGCCGAACTGCAGCAGCGTCGGGCACTGCAGCGCCTCGGTGGCGACGACGCGGACGCTGGGGTACTTGGTGCGCAGGTAGTCGCCGGCGGAGATGGTGCCGGCCGAGCCGGTGGCCGAGATGAAGGCGGCCAGGCGGCTGTCGGGCTTGGCGATCTGCTGGAAGACCTCCTCGACGACGCCGCCGGTCATGTTGTAGTGCCAGACCGCGTTTGCGAACTCTTCGAACTGGTTGAAGATGCAGACCTTGTCGCCGCGGGTCTTACGCAGCTCCCAGCACTTGTCGTAGATCTCCTTGACGTTCGACTCGGTGCCCGGGGTGGCAAAGATCTCGTCGGTGCCGATCTCCCGGAGCCAGTCGAAGCGCTCCTTGCTCATGCCTTCGGGCAGGATGGCGATGGCCTTGCAGGCGAGCAGGGCCGAGTCGAAGGCCCCGCCGCGGCAGTAGTTGCCGGTCGAGGGCCAGACCGCCTTCTGGGTCTCGGGGTCGAACTGCCCGGAGACGAGGCGCGGAGCGAGGCAGCCGTAGGCCGCGCCGACCTTGTGGGCGCCGGTGGGGAACCACTTGCCGACGATACCGACGATGCGCGCGTCGACGCCGGTCAGCTCCTTGGGGAACTCGACCCAGTTGCCGGTGTTGAAGAGCCCGCCTCGGGGCTTCGGCTCGTTCTTCCAGGTGATGCGGAAGAGGTTGAGCGGGTTGACGTCCCACAGACCCACGTCGGTCAGCCGGCGCTTGATCTTCTCGGGGATCTTGGTCGGGTCGCGCTGCTCGGCGAACGTAGGGAGGATGATCTTGCGCTCGCGGCAACGCTCGACCGTCTTGGCGAGCACCTTCTCGTTGATTTCCTTGATGACTCTCACCGCGCTCTCCTTTTAGCCTTGCCCCGCTTTGAGGGAATTTGAAAACGGCGATAGCGGCGGCGAGTCTAGGGGGCACCCCCGGGTAAGTCAACGCCGCGACAGAGCGTAGAAGCGAGCATCCAGAGATCCTCGGGGCAAGCGCGCCGCAGCGGGCAAGTCCGCGTGCTCGCGAGGTGTTTTTGGAGCTTCGCCCAACGGCTGTAGAGGGGAGCCCGCCCGCGCGCCGCAGCAGCCTCTGCCCGCGGCGGCGCCCGAGCCCGGGGCTATGGCCGGTGGCTCTCGCCTCCAGAGTGAGGCTTCGGCCCCGCTGCGGCGGGATCGCTGGCGGCCGGGCGAGCGGCGGGCTCAAAGACACGAACGCCCCCGGGCACAGCAGGCTCAGCTTGGCGGGTTGTCGGCGTAAGCAATTGAAACCACTGGCCTTTTGGGGCACGGAATGCGGGACGCTCGTTTGCTGTTTGCTTGGCCATGAGACAAGCAGACACGAGTTGGAAACTTGGATTTGCGGCAAGCGCACTTGGAGATGTTCGGCGGGCCAAGCGATTTCACAAGATGCTCGCTGCCCTGTCTCGGCGACCGAGCGGCAAGGTGTCCGAGGTCTTCCGGCGTGCCGCTGATCAGCAGGCCGCCTACGATT
>JBMNNX010000483.1:0-3013 GCA_050942745.1 Myxococcales bacterium | reverse complement strand
CGCGCTAGCTGCCGCGGCCCGGCCCGCTCTGCACTTCGGCCTGCCTGGCCGCTGCGGCCAAGGCACGCCTGCGCTTTGGGCTTCCCGGATTACGGGAAGCCGCCGCCGCCGCGGACGGCGCCGCCCGAGCCGCCGAACCCGCCGCCGGCGCTGCCGCCGAAGCCACCGCCGTCGATGCCGCCGCCGAAGCCGCCGTAGCCCTCAATCCAGTTGGTGCTGCCTATCTGCCGGAAGCTCAGGCTGACGAGCTGCCCGGGCAGCACGCCCTGCAGGTCGGCCGGGTGCGTGCGATACGGCCGGCCGTCGATGTAGATGAGGCCCCGCTCGAAGTTGAGCCGGGTGACCACGCCGCTGACCGTCCCTTCGCTGCCAAAGTCGTCGCCCGCGAATCCGGCGCCGCCAAATCCGCCGCCGCCGAAGCCTCCGGCGCTGCCGGTCATCCACAGCCAGTTGCCGTACTTGGCGTACTCGAAGTCGTAGATGGCCCCGAGCTCGACGTCGACGAGCTGCTCGGGCGTCGCGTGCAGGGTCACTGTCCCCGCGCCGCTCGAGACGCGCACCAGACCTCTCTCGAGGTTCAGGCTGCGCACCGTGCCCTGGATGGTCCCTTCGACCGACTTGTCGCCAAACCCGCCGATCCCTGCTCCGCCGCCAAAGCCGCCGCCGTACTGCGCCTGGGCAGCAGGAGCGGCAAGCAGCAGCGCCAGAAACGCGATCGCCGATGCCCTCCACACACGTCTCATCGTTCCCCTCCTGTCTGGCCTTCGCCCGCACGTCCGGCCGCCCGCCGCCATCGCGAGCGAGTCGCGGATAGCCGTCTTCCGGCTAAAGTTGGTGCCTGCCGGATCGCGGTGACAATGCGGCAGCGCGGCGCCTGGCCTGCGCGCCGCTCGCGAAAACACCGAGGATCCGCGCGTGCGGCCGGATGCCGGCTCGCGGAAGGCCGGCGGCCGGCGCCCCTGCCCGCGTCGGCGAACAAAGGCGCCTGCCGGACAGACAGAGATTCAGCGCGCGGCCGACTCGACTTCCTTTGCGGCCTTGGCGATCTCGGCGTCGTCGGCGACCCGCCGGTCGAGCCGCACCAGCTCGCAGAGCACCGAATTGCGGCCGGCCGGCGCCTCGGCCTCCATCTTCGCGAGCAGCTCCTCCCTGCGCTTGGCGAGGGTCTTGAGCAGCCGCTCGAGATGGTCCTTCTCGGCCTGCGCGGTCGCCCGCTGTTGCTGCTGCTTGTACTTGCTGATCGTCTGCTCGATGTGCCCGAGCTGCAGCCTCGCGCTCTTCGCCTCGGCTCGATCGAACAGCGGCCCCTTGCCGCCCAGCTCGAACTCGGCGCGCCCAAGGCTCCTGCCTCGCTCGCCGCCCGCGGCGAGCACGACCTTGCCGACCGTCTGCGTGGAGCTGACCCGCCCGCCGTGCGACTGGATGGCGAAATCGACCCGCTCGAGCTTCTGGGCGGTCTTCAGGGCGCTGTCGTAGTCCTGGTGCAGCAGCGCGACGACGAGGTCGGCGCCGGCCTTGCGCAGCGCGCGGGCCTGCTGGTTTGCCTGCTCGAGCGCGGGCAGGGCCCTGAGCCCATGGCGCTCGAAGCCGGGCCCCTCGCTGACGGCGAAGAGGCCCACCTTCACCGCGCCGACCGTCACGAGCTTGCGCGGCTCGAACGGCCGCTTGCCGCCCTTGTCCACGAGGTTGGCCGCGAGCAGCGTCACCTTGGCCTTCGCCGCCATCTTCTTCAACTCGCCGACCCCGAGCGCGAGGTCGCGCTCGCCGACAGCCATCGCGTCGTAGCCGAGCTTGCCCATCGTCTCGAGGATGAAGCTCATCTTCCTGCGCTCGGCCTGCGTGAGCGCCGGCTCGACGTCCAAGCGCACCGATCGAGCGAGCGCATCGCCCGCGTCTACGAGCACGACAGGCCCCGCGGCTCGGTACTTCGCTACCAGGGTTGCTCTTCTGGCAAGACCGCCAGACGGATTACCCCCTCAGCCACAGGGGGCGACTTCGCCCCCGTTGTCTCCGGTGAAGAGCACGGTCACCCTCTTTGCGTCCTTGGCCGCGGCCGCGCTCGCGCTCCAGACGAGCGCCGCGACGAGCGTGCCCAAGGCGAATCGGCGGGCGTTGCTTCGCATGATCGTTTCTCCTGCAGCTAGCGCTTCTTGCCCTTCGTTGGCTTCTTGTAGCTGGTGAGCTTGGCCTTGGCGGTCTTGGCCGCAGGGCTCTTCGGGTAGGTGTTGACTATCTCCTCGAGGGCCAGGCGCGCCTCCTCGCGCATCTTGAGGGCATCGAAGCAGTCGGAGGACTTGAGCAGCGCCTGGGGAGCCCACTCGCTCTGGGAGAAGCTCTTCGGCGCGTCGGGCTTGATCAGCGTGCCGAACTCGGCGAGCGCGCCGCGGCAGTTCTTCTCGGCGAAGTAGCTGGCGCCCAGCTCGTAGTGGATGCGAGCGGCCAGCGGATCGCTCGGGTACTTGCGCAGCCACTCGCCCGCGAGCGAGCGGCCCTCGGCGGGCGACTCCTGAAGCTTCTTGATCACGAGGTCTGCGAAAGCCTTCTTGTCGGCCGGCCTCTCGGTCGCCGCGGGCTTCTTCCCGACCGGCGCTGGCTCGCTGGCCTGGGCGGCGCCGGCGGCCGCAGGCTTGGCGCCCGATTCCTTCAGCTCCGCGAGCGCAGCCTGCACCTCGTTCAGCTTGAAGACGCTCTCTTCGAGCTTGCCGCGCAGGGTCGCCAGCTCGGCCTGGAGCTGCTCGACCTGGATCCCGATGTCGGCGCCGGTGCGGCGCGCGGACTTGTCGAGCGCCTCGAGCGTCTGCTTCACGAGCGCCACCTGGGCGTCGAGCTTGGGGATTTGGGCCTCGAGCCGCTCTCTCTGAGCCTGCAGAGCGGTCTCGAGCTCGCGGTTGTCGGCTTCAAGTCTGTCGAGGCGCTCTTCGAGCATCTTCCCCCGCTCGGCCGGGTAGAAGCAGCCGGCGGCGGTCAGAGCCAGAAGCGCCGATAGGGTGATCTGTCGCATTTGCGGCGGACG
>JBMNNX010000136.1:0-17128 GCA_050942745.1 Myxococcales bacterium | reverse complement strand
CCCGCAGGCCCCACCCCGCCAGACCGAAACGACACACCAGCGACCGATAGGCGGTCGCTGATCACCGGGGCCCGGAGGGGGTCAGTCTTAGTGACGTAAGGGGGTCAGAAATTGCTGTCGCTTGACAGGGCAATCCGTGCGCCGCCGCGACTAGGGGTGCGCACTCAACGGGAAGTCGAAGCGGACGGCAGGACGGCTCGGTGGAGCGAGAAAAGGGGAGGTGTGAAGCCTGCCCTCCTCGCGTCGGCGGGCACGCGCAGGGAGCGGAGGGAGCGCGAGACCCAGCGAGAGCGCGCTCCGGCGCTCAACGCTGCCCCAAAGGGGGGTGAAACCGGGCCAGCGCAGGGGGAAACCGAGCCCGCGCAGGGGGAAACCGGGCCAGCGCAGGGGGAAACCGGGCCAGCGCAGGGGGAAACCGGGCCAGCGCAGGGGGAAACCGAGCCCGCGCAGGGGGAAACCGGGCCCGCGCAGGGGGAAACCGAGCCCGCGCAGGGGGAAACCGAGCTGTGCGACCGGGATCTCAGGCAACACCGTTCGGCGGCCACCCGGACGCACGAACCGCCCAAGCGCCCCCGCACTCACAACTCAAAACTCAGAACTCAAAACTCAAGCCAGATGCGCCCGTGGCGGCGCCGCCGGCAGCAACACCGTAAACGTGCTCCCCCTCCCGACCTCACTCTCCACGGTGATTCGCCCGTGGTGCGCCTCGGCGATGCCATGGCAGAGCGCGAGCCCCATGCCGGCCTGCGACGGCAGGTCCTTGGTGCTGAAGAACGGGTCGAAGATGCGCTCGCGGATTTCCTTGGGGATGCCCTTGCCGGTGTCGCTGACCGAGATCTTGATCGCCTCGCCCTCGACCCCGCCAATCTCGACCCGCAGCTCGCCGCCGTTCGGCATCGCGTTGATGGCGTTCTGCAGCAGGTGTGCGACGAGCTGCTGGATCTGCATCGGCGCACCCTGGAGCAGCGGCAGATCCTGGGCGAAGTCGCGCACCAGCGTGATCTTCTGGGCTTCGAGCTGGTCCTCGAAGCAGGCGAGCGCCGCCTTGACCGGCTCCTCCGCAGCGAACTGCCCGCCGCCGGCCTCCTGCTCCTGCGCGGTGAACTGGCGCAGATCGTTGACGATGCGCGCGGCCCGCCCCGCCTGCTCGATGAGCAGGTCGAGCGCCTGCGACTTCGAGTCGCCCTTGCCGATCTCGCGCTTGAGCGCGGTCGCCAGGCCGATGACCGAGGTCAAGGGGTTGTTCAGCTCGTGGGCGACGCCGGCGCCGAGCGAGCCGATGGCGGCCAGGCGCCGCGTGCGCAGGATCTGGTCCTGCGCGGCGCGCAGCTCGGCGGTGCGCTCCTCGACCCGCTGCTGCAGCTCCTCGTTGAAGCGGCGGATCTCGTCGTCGCGCCGCTTGATCTCGCCGATCATGTGGTTGAAGGCGCGCCCGAACTGGCCGAGCTCGTCCTCTCCTTCGATGGCGCTCGAGGGCGCCAGCGTCCCGGCGGTCGCGGCCTGGGCGACCTCGGAGAGCGCGGCGATGGGCCGGCTCAGCCCGCGCGCGAGCAGACCGCCGAGCGCGATGGCGAGCGCCAGGCCCAGGGCTGCCCAGGCGATGGTGTAGGTCTTGACCCGCTCGACCGCGCCGAAGGCCTTGGTTGCCGGCTCGGCGACGACGATTCCCCAGCCGAGCCGGGGCACCGGCGCGAAGGCGGCCAGCCACGGCTCGGCCTCGCGGCGCACGGTGCGCACCAGCGGCGCGGCCTCGCGCAGGCCGCGCGCGACGAGGGCGCGCTCGTCGTCCCCGAGCGCGCCGCCGGGCGAGCCGTGCGCGAGCAGCCTCCCGTCGGGCCCGACGAGGAAGGCGATCTGGCCTGCCTTGGCAAGCGACTCGACCCGCCGCTGCACGTCGGCGAGCGACAGCTCGGCCGCCAGCGCCTGGGCCCGGGCGCCTTCGATGCGCACCGCGACGGCGACCTGCGCCGGCCGGCCGGGCGACAGGTAGGGCGGGCCGACCGCGACCCGGGCGGCGAGCGCCGCGTCGAGCGGGATGTGGCGCGAGAAGAGCTCGAGCGCCGCGTCATCGACCGCCTCGTGGCCGGCGAGCTCGGGGTGCCGCTGCGGCGAGCGCTCGAACAGCGGGGGCGCGACCGCCTCGGCGCTCTCGTCGACGACCGCGACCGCGTTGACGAAGAGGAACTGGCGGTAGGGGATGGCGAGCACCGCGGCGATCTCGTCGCGGCTGAGCTCGTCGAACGGCAGGTAGCTGGCGGCGAGCTGCAAGGTCGCCGCGCCGCTGGCGACGAAGCGCTCGACGCCGTGGGCGAGCTCGACCGCGGTCTGCGTCTGCAGGCGCCCGACGACCTCGGCGACCTGCGTGCGGCTGCTCTGGTAGGACAGCCAGCCGAGCAGCAGCAGCGGCACGAGGCCCACCGCGCAGAGCGCGAGCCAGATCTTGATTCGAAAGGTCATCGGGTCGCCGGCCTGGCCTGCGGTCCGGAAAAACGCGGGCTTCGGCAGCGGCAGGATAGCGGCCCGGAGCCGGGATTTGGAAGGCGCGCGCCTGGCATCGCCGATGCGGGCGCGGCCTTTCGATCGGGTCGCCCGGCGTGTTAAGGAGCGAGGCCTGTCGCCCTGGCCGCACCTTGCGGGCAGGCGACCGAGCCCCATGAACCGAATCCTCCTTGTCGATGACGAGCCGGTCATCCTCACCGTGCTCAAGGAGTTCTTGACCGGCCCGGAGCGAGAGCTGCTGCTCGCGGGCACGGCCGCCGAGGCGCTCGGGGTCGCGGTCGCCGCCTCCTCCATCGAAGTCGCGCTCGTCGACAAGAACCTGCCCGACCGCAGCGGCCTCGAGGTCGCCCGCGAGCTGAAGCACCTGCACCCGGACGCCGAGGTCATCCTGATGACCGCCTACGCCTCGATCGACTCGGCCATCGAGGCGGTCAAGGTCGGCGCCTTCGACTACATCTCCAAGCCGATCACCGACTTCGACGACCTCGTCCTCAAGGTGCAGATCGCGGCCGACAAGGTGCGCCGCAAGCGCGACCAGCGCCGCCTGCTCGACCAGTTCGCAGAGAGCGAGGAGCGCTACCGCGGCGCCTTCCACGGCTCGCCCGACGCCATCATCGTCTGCTGCGCCGAGACCGGCGAGATCCGCGACGCCAACGAGGCCGCCGAGCAGCTCTACGGCCGCTCGTGCGTCGAGCTGCGGGGGCTGCGCATCCAGGACCTGCGCGCGGCGCCCAGGGCGCGCGGGGGCGCCTCCTCGCACGAGGAGCACCTGCGCAGCGACGGCGCCACCTTCCCGGCCGAGGTGAGCCAGGGCGACTTCGTGACGCAGGGCGTGCCGATGCGCGTCTTGACCGTGCGCGACATCACCGAGCGCCTTCGGCTCGAGGAGGAGCGCGCGCTGCTCGACGAGCAGCTTCGCCAGGCGCAGAAGATGGAGGCCATCGGCCGGCTCGCGAGCGGGGTCGCCCACGACTTCAACAACGTCCTCACCATCGTGCTGGGCAACGCCGAGCTGCTGCTCGACGAGCTCGGGCTCGACGACGCCCGCGTCGAGCGGGTGCGCGAGATCCACGAGGCGAGCCAGCGCGCCGCGTGCCTGACGCGCCAGCTACTCACCTTCAGCCGCAAGAAGGTCGCGCAGCTCGAGAGCCTCGATCTCAACCGCGTCGTGCGCGACATCGAGCGGATGCTGCGGCGGGTCATCAGCGAAAACATCGAGCTGGTCGTCGCCCTCGACCCGGAGCTGTGGCCCTGCCGCGCCGACGCCGATCAGATGGGCCAGGTGCTGCTCAACTTCGCGGTCAACGCCCGCGACGCGATGCCCTCCGGGGGCAAGCTGGTGATCGAGACCTCGAACGTCACCTTCGACGGGCGCGAGGGCCTGCTGCAGGCCGGCCTCGAGGCGGGCCGCTACGTGCGGCTGGCGGTCACCGACAACGGCTGCGGCATGGACCCGCGGGTCATGTCGCGCCTGTTCGAGCCCTTCTTCACGACCAAGGAGGCGGGCAAAGGGACCGGGCTCGGCCTGGCGACGGTCTACGGGATAGTCCAGCAGTCGGGTGGAACCGTGCGGGCCTACTCGGAGACGGGCGAAGGGACGACCTTCAAGGTCTACCTGCCGGTCGCGGGCGGGCGGATGCAGACCGAGCCGGCGCCCAAGCCCGTCGCGGCGCGCAAGGGCCAGGGGGAGACCGTGCTCGTCGCCGAGGACGAGCCGGGCGTGCGTGCGATCATCCGCCGTGTCCTGGTTCGCAACGGCTACCGGGTTCTCGAGGCCGGCGATGGGCTGGAGGCGCTCTCGACCGCGCTCGGTCACGCCGGCCCCATCGACGTGCTCGTGACCGATCTGGTGATGCCCAAGCTCTCGGGGGCCGAGTTGGCCGAGCGGCTGCAGCAGGTGCGGCCCAACCTCAAGATCCTCTTCCTGTCGGCCTATCCCGAGCAGGCGGTGGTCGAGCACGGGCGGATCAGCGGCCCCGACGCCTTCCTCAGCAAGCCGTTCAACGAGGAGAGCCTCGCCGCGAGCGTCGGCGCGTTGTTCGAGTGAGACAGTCGAGAGTCGAGGGTCGAGGGTCGAGGGTCGAGGGTCGAGAGTTGGTGCGGGGGCGGCGCGGGGCGCCGGGGCAGGAAGCGAGCGGGGCGTTGAGGCGATTTCGAAGGTGCCAGCACGAATCCGTTGCCGAGGCCCTGAGGCCGCATCGAGGCGAGGGCCGAGGGTTGGTAGGGGCGCATGGCAATGCCATGGCAATGCGCCCATCCAGGAATCGAGCAGGGGCGTGGAAACGACTTCGAACCGCGGGCCATGCCGAGCGAGAGACCGGCCCGTTGGCCGGCTGTGGCCTTGAACTAACAGGGGGGGCTGTTAGTTAGGAGCACGCAACGATTCGGACCGCGCAGCGCGGAGGTTGATGGCCGAGGCCGCGCCGAGGCTGACGAGGTTGATGGATGGACGCAGATCCGTTGGGCAGTAGCTCGAGCTCTTTCGAGTCCCGGTTCGTCGAGGGCGACGAGGGCGTCGCCCTTCGGGTGTTGAGCTGGCGGCCGCAGCGGCCCGCCGAGCGGCCTCCGCTGGTGTTCGTCGCCGGCTGGGTGAGCGTCGTCGAGGGCTGGGTCCCGCTGCTGCGCGAGCTGGTCGGCGACCGCGAGGTCCACTACGTAGAGACGCGCGAGAAGCGCTCGGCGCGCATCGAGCGGCAGAGGCTGCGGCCGGCCGACTTCAGCATCGAGCGGATGGCGGCGGACCTGGTGGCCGTCTGTTCGAAGCTCGGCGTGGCGGTCTCGGAAACGGTCATCGCCGGCAGCAGCCTGGGTGCGACCTCGGTGCTCGAGGCAATGAAAGACGGCCGGCTCGGGCCGCGCGCCGCCTTCCTCGTCGCGCCCAACTCGCACTTCCACTACCCGTGGTGGGGACCGGCGGTGATTTCGCTGCCCGCGGCGGCCTACTACGTCGTGAAGTACCCCATCCTTTGGTACCTGCGCTTCTTCCGCGTGAATGCCAGGAAGGAGCCGGAGCAGATGCGCCGCTACGACCAGACGCTCCGGACGGCGCACCCGCAGCGCATCAAGCTTTCAGCGCAGGCGGTGCGCCACTACGAGGTCTGGCCGCGCCTGGAGACGATTAGATGTCCGGTCGGGCTCGCCTACGCGCCGACGGATAGCCTGCACGGATCGGCGGGCATCCTGCGCATGGCCGAGGCGATGCCGCGGGCGACCGCCATCGCCTGCCCGTCGAACAAGTACATGCACTCCGGCGAGCTGAAGGCCAATCTCGACCGGTTCCTCGATGAGCACGTCGGCGAACAGGCAGCGAAATAGGCCACGTCCATCGACACGCCGACCGCGAGCTCTCGATTTCTGGCGAGGCCTATGCCGGTCGGCCTGAGCGTAGCTGCCGACGCTTGCGTCGGCAGCGGAGTCGAAGGCCCGCTCGAATCCGTGGCGGCCCCTCGACTTCGCCTCCCGCGTTCCGCGGGAGGCTGCGCTCGGGGTGACGGGGGCGGCGGCTCTTGCGCAGCCACACAGTTGCTCGACTCTCGACTGCCGACAATCTCGACCGGTTCCTCGATGAGAACATCGGCGAACAGGCCGCGAGATAGGCACCTGCCTGTCGTGTGTCGACCGCGAACTCTCGACCCTCGACTCTCGACTCTCGACTAGCTCTCTTGCAACTCCCGGACGATCTCCGCGGCCTCGCGGCGGGCGCGCTCGAGCTGGTCGGGCGGATGCGAGACCGCGCCGACGACCGGGTGGCCGCCGCCGCCGTAGCGCTCGCAGATGCGCGCGAGGTCGTGCGTGCGCAGCTCGGGCCTCCAGGGGTTGGAGCCGACCGAGATCTTCGCGCGCCCCGGGCCGCAGGTGACGGCGACCGCGTAGCGAGCCTCGGGGAACAGGTCGTAGGCGATGAACTTGTTGAGCGTGCCCACGTCCTCGTCGGCCACGTCGAAGAAGACCACGCCCTTCTCAAGCTTGGCGCGCCGGCGCACCAGCTCGACCGTCTGCATGTGCTTCTCGTAGAGCGGGTCGAGCTTCTCGGCCACGTAGGGCAGCCGCACCAGCTCGTTGAGGCTCTTGTGCTGCATGTCGCCAATCAGCCGCGGCAGCAGGCTGGGGCCCGGGTTGGCCTCGATCACCAGCATGAGCTTGAGCGCGGGCTGCTCGAGGACGACCGCGGTGTGTGCGTCGGGGAAGAGCGCCCCGTCGATGATTTCGGCCCAGTGGATGAGATCGGCCATCGGCGTGGGGTCGAAGCCGAAGCGCTCGCGGGCGACCGAGGCGAGAAAGCCCGTGCAGCTCTTTGCCGTCGGGTCGTAAAACTTCTTGCCGCTCGTGTCGGCGCGAAAGCTCGCCTCTTCGCCAGGGTTCGGGAAGGCCGAGACGTGGTGGTCGAACCACCAGGTGAGCTTGGGCGAGGTCGAGTAGCGGAAGTCGACGATGGCGTTCTGGTCCCCGTCGAAGAGCTGCTCGTCGATAGGCCCGCTGTCCTTGTGGGAGAGCCCTCGGTACGAGAACGTGGCGCCCGGCTCTACCCGCTCGCGAAAGAAGCGCGTGAACACCGCCGCGCTGGCCGCTCCGTCGAAGCAGCCGTCGTGGTAGAGCACCGTGACCTTCATGAAGCCGCCTCCATGCGAGAAAAGCCGGTGATGCTAGGTCTCGGACAGTCGGGCGTCAATTGGCGGCGGCTCCCGTCCCCCGGTCACCCCGAGCGAGAGACCGGCCCTTTGGCCGGCTGTGGCCTTAGACCAACACCGGTCAGCCCGAGCGTAGGCCGAGCTTGCGCGGCCGAAGTCGAGGGCCCGCCGGGTTCAGCCGAGCTTTTCGCCAGTTCCGTGGCCCGACGTGACCTCGCACCAATAGCGCTGTTGGTTAGGAGCGTAGCCTCCAGCGGAACGCGGGAGGCGGAGTCGAGGGAGCCATGCGCGATTCCGACGAGCCCTTCGACTCCGCTCCCGGCGGGACCGGGGCGGGGCAGGCGCGTTGCCCGCCATGCACGCGAACGGTCGAAACGGTCGGCGGTGCGAGGGCTCGGTCACCGGCATGCGCCGGCGGATTTTCCGAGGTGCGATCGGTCGAAATCCCAGCCTCGCCGTGACCGGGCCGGAGCCCGCGCAGACCTCGATCGGCAACTCTCGACTCCCGACTCTCGACTCTCGACCATCGCGCTTGCGTCCGCGCGCGAGGCGGGGCTAAGTTCCGCGCCCATTCCCAGAGTTTTCCCTCAGAGGCTAGGTACGAAGCGACATGTCTGACGAGACGCAGCGCGGCGGGTTCGGCCGCAAGAAGGCCTTCCCCAAGACGTTCGGCGACGTGATGAAGGGCATCCCCGCCGGCAAGGGCGGCGACCGGTTCGACCGGCGCGAGGGCGATGGCAGGCCTCCTCGCCAGGAGACCGAGGGCAGGCGCGAGCGTCGAGGAGAGCCCAAGGGCGATCGAGGCAAGTCGCGGCCTCCCGACGAGCGCAAGGGCCCGGTCGTCGTGCGCAAGCCCGTGCCGCTCGCGACCAAGAAGGACGAGGGGACGGCTGCGCCGGGCGCGACCGCGGCGGCGCCCGGCGCTGAAGAGCACGAGCGCAAGGGCGAGCCCCGGCGCGCGCCCAAGACGGTCTTCCGCCGCGCTGACGGGCTCAACCTGCCGCCGCGCGAGGCCGAGGCCGAAAAGGCCGCGACCGCTGCGCCGGCGCCCGCGCCCGAGATCGAGGAGCCGCCCGAGGAGAGCTTCGCCGAGATGTTCGCCGCCTCTGAGCGGCAGGCGACCCCAAAGCGCTTCGAGGTCGGCCAGAAGGTCTCCGGCCGAATCGTCGTGATCGGCCAGGACCGCGCCTTCCTTGACCTCGGCGGCAAGGGCG
This sequence comes from Myxococcales bacterium, assembly GCA_050942745.1. GTDB lineage: Bacteria > Myxococcota > Myxococcia > Myxococcales > UBA5297 > UBA10939. The sequence continues at coordinate 8,787 of JBMNNX010000136.1, read as the reverse complement.
AGGCGATGATCGACATCGCCGAGCTGAAGGACAGCAACGGCAACCTCATGGTCTCGGTCGGCGAGATCCTCGAGGGCTATGTGCTCGCGCTGGCCGGCGGCATCGTGGTCACCAAGCAGCTCTCCAAGGGCGCCCAGCGCGAATTCCTCCAGGAGGCGCGCGACAGCGGCATCCCGGTCGAGGGTCTGGTCACCGGGCACAACAAGGGCGGCCTCGAGGTGGACGTCGGCGGGATGCGCGGCTTCTGCCCCATCTCGCAGATCGACGTGCACTTCGTCGAGAACCCGGCCGAGCTGGTCGGCCAGCGGCTCACCTTCAAGGTCGTCGAGCTCAAGGACCGCGACGTCGTGCTCTCGCGGCGCGCGCACCTCGAGGCCGAGGCGGCCGCTAAGGCCGAGCAGCTTCGCGAACGGCTCCACGTCGGCGCCCAGCTCGAGGGCAAGGTGACGAGCCTGCGCGACTTCGGCGCCTTCGTCGATCTGGGCGGGCTCGAGGGCCTGGTGCACGTCTCGGAGATCGCCTACGGGCGCATCGGCCACCCGAGGGAGGCGCTCGAGGTCGGCCAGATGGTGCGCGTGGAGGTCGTGCGCATCGACCCGCCGAAGGAGGGCGAGAAGAACGAGCGCATCGCGCTGTCGATGAAGGCCCTGCAGCAGGACCCCTGGCAGCAGACGGTGGCGACCCTGCACGAGGGCGATCAGGTGAGGGGCAAGGTCGTGCGGCTGCAGCCCTTCGGCGCCTTTGTCGAGATCGCCCCGGGCGTGGACGGCCTCATCCACATCTCGGCCCTCGGCGCGCCGCGGCGCATCGCTCATCCGAAGGAGGTCGTCAGCGAGGGCGAAGAGGTGCTCTGCGTCATCGAGAGCATCGACCCGGCCGGCAAGCGCATCGGCCTGCGCCGCATCACCGGCGAGGAGCAACTCGAGGCGCCCCACGCTGCCGCACAGCCGGCCGGCGGTCCGCCGAAGGTCGGCGACGTCTTCGACGTCACCGTGGACAAGGTCGAGACCTTCGGGCTCTTCGTGAAGTTCCCCACCGGCCGCGGCCTCATTCCGAACGCCGAGATGGGCACGCCCAAGGGCGCCGACCACCGCAAGATGTTCCCTCCGGGGACCACGTTCAAAGCGGCGCTCATCGAGATCGACAACCAGGGCCGGATGCGGCTCTCGAAGACCGCGGCCGAGCAGGCCGAAGAGCGCCGCGAGTACGACCACTTCATGCGCCGGCAGGAGAAGGCCTCGGGCAAAGGCTTTGGGACGCTCGGCGATCTGCTGAAGGCGAAGAAGTAGTCGCCTCGCAAGTGCTCGGAGGACGAGGAGGGCCGCAGGCCAACGCTCGCGGCCCTCGGTTTTTCCCGTCGGGCGCATTGCCGTGCGCCCCTTTGCCGGGCAGCCGGCCGGGCGAGCCCGGCCCCGCGCCGCGCCCATGTGCCTTTCCCCGCGTGCCTTTCCGAAGGCTCTTCTTGAAAATCGCGAGCTTCGAAGAACGGCTCGACAGCGGCTGGCCCGCCTCATTACGATGGCCGGCCTGATACCCAGCAGGTGGCCGAAAGCAGGACACCCCGACCGGCGAGCTGGCCGAAACGTGGCCAGGCCGCCTTGTCCTCTTTCTCGAAGGAGCCTTCGAGGGTACGGGGCCGCGCAGGAACGAGAATGCCTTCAAGCCTTCTGATTTCGGACGGGTGTGAGCGAGCCAGGCCTTGCTCCCCGCCACGCGCGCGCCCCATCAGGACATCCATCACGGCCGAAACGAAGAGGTAACACTGATGAAGCTCCTTTGGCCCGCCCGACTGCTGGCTGCCTCCCTGCTGCTCATCTCGGCGCGGGCGGCAGCCGTCCCCGCGCCCCCGTACCCCATCGCGCTGCACAACGCCGACGGCACCACGGTGATGGGAAGGCTGTTTGGCGACGAGCACTTCACCTGGGCCCATGACATCGAGGGCTACCCGCTCGCCTACGACAAGCTCGACGGCGCCTGGCACTACGCCACGCTGGGTCCCGACGGGACGTTCCTGCCGCTGCCGCACAGGGCCGGCACCGTGGCGCCGGAGAGGCTGGGGCTGATCAAGAACCTGAAGCCGAGCCCCAAGGCGCTCGAGCGGGCCGCAGCCATCAAGCGCAGCCTCGCCCCGCAGGCCAAGCCCATCGTGCCGCGCGGCCCGGTCAGGAACCTGGTGCTGCTGGTCAAGTTCAACTGCGCGAGCGGCTGCAGCTCGGTCAACCGCTACACAACCTACTCGCCTTCCGACTACGAGGCGGTCTTCAACGGCTACGCCAACTCGGTGAAGGCCTTTTACCAGGAGGTCTCGTACGGCCAGCTCCAGCTCACCTCCACGGTGGCCAACAACCAGTGGATCCAGCTCCCGTACTACGACGCGTACTACGCCTCGAACGACTACGCGAACGGCAACCCGCAGGAGATGGTCCGCCACGCGGTGGACGTCCTCAATGCGCAGGGCTTTGACTTCACGCAGTACGACGCGGACCACGACGGGGTCATCGACGCCATCGACGTCATCCACGTCGGCCCGGGCTACGAGAGCACGGGCAACACGGCCTGCATCCACTCGCACTACCTGGACATGACGCTCATCGGCGCGGAGTTCCGCACCCACGACGGCATCCTCATCAACGCCTACCACACCGAGCCCGAGCTCCGGGACACCGGCGAGATCACGCAGATCGGCGTCATCGTCCACGAGACCGCGCACTTCTTCGGTCTGCCGGACCTGTATGACTACACCCAACAGTCGGCGGGCTTGGGCATGTGGAGCCTGATGGCCGCCGGCGCCTGGGGCGGTCCGTCAACGTGGGGAGCGGGCGACGGCACGCGCCCCACCCACCCCGATGCCTGGTCGCGCTTTCGCATGGGCTGGACGACCCCGCAGGTGCTCTCGGCGTCCGCGTCGGGAATCCGGCTGCGCCCCTCGCACTCGAACGCCGACGTGATCCGCGTCGAGTACGGCATGCCGAGCCGGCAGTTCTTCCTCATCGAGAACCGCCAGCAGGCCGGCTTCGACCAGTACATCCCGGCCCCGGGCCTGGCCATCTACCACGTGGACGAGAACCGCTGGTTCGACTACTGCACCTCGTACAACTACTACGAGTGCAACAACAACGACCCGAGCCACTACCTGGTTGACCTCGAGCAGCCCGACGGCCAGCGCGAGCTGAACAACTCGAACGACGAGATGGGCGACGCGGGCGACGTGTGGCCCTACGGCAGCAACTCGGCCCTTACGCCGACGAGCAATCCGAACAGCCTGGGCTACGGGCAGTCGTCCTGGCAGGGCAAGATCTCGATCCGCAACATCGCCCGCCAGTCGAACGGCGACATTACCTTCGACGTGGAGATCGCCGGCACCACGCCGCTGCTCGGCCTGGGCGCGGCGTGCACCAGCGCCTCGCGCTGTCAGTCGGGTTTCTGCGTTGACGGTGTCTGCTGCAACGAGGCCTGCGCGGCCGGCCCGTGCGACGCCTGCTCGCGGGCGGCCGGGGCGACCGCCGACGGGTACTGCGCGCCGGTCAACGCCGTCTGCGACGACGGCTTCAAGTGCACCACGAACGACCGCTGCGAGAATCGCGTCTGCACCGGGACTCCGGTCGTCTGCGACGCGGGGAACCAGTGCGTCCAAGGTGGGAGCTGCAACCCGGCGACCGGTCAGTGCACTCCGAGCGTTCCCCTGCCCAACGGAAGTCCGTGCGACGACGGCAACCTCTGCACCCGCGCCGACTCGTGCCAGGACGGCCAGTGCGTCGGCGCGAACCCGGTGCTCTGCCCGACGGTTGGGCCCTGCGAGTTGGTCCTGGCCTGCGAGCCGGCCACCGGGCGCTGCCCGATAGTGCTGAAGCCCGACGGCTCCTGGTGCGACGACAACAACGCCTGCACCACCGACGACATGTGCCAATACGGTATGTGCGCGGGCAGCCCCAAGGCGTGCCCGAAAGGCGACGAGTGCAACGGTGCTGGCGTCTGCGACGTGGTCACCGGCGAATGCATCCAGCAGCCGTACGAGGACGGTACCGAGTGCGAAGGCGGCACCTGCCAGGCCGGCGTCTGTGAGCCGACGCCGGTCGTCGAGGCGAAGGCGGAGAAGGGGTGCGGCGGCTGCTCGAGCGGAGCGGCAGGGCCGGTGGCGCTGTTTGGGCTGCTCGCCGGCTTGGCGCTGCTCAGGCGCCGCGCCATCGGCTGGTAGGGGCGCATGGCAATGCGCCCGTCCCCGAAGGCCCCGGGGTCGGCGGTGCGCTGGCAATGCGCCCGGTCCCGAGAAGGCCGCCGAGACGGCGGCCCCTCCCACCCTCGGGCCCGCGCCCAGCACCGCAAAACCCAGGGCGAATTCGAGGATCCCCGGCGGCCGCACGGCCGCCGTGCGCTCCGGAGCCGTGAACCTCGGAGACAGGTCGTTCGAGGGAGGCCGGCGGGCGAGCCTGTGCCCGCCGCTTCGCCTGTGACCACCTCGTCCGCCTGGCATGCAACGGCGTAAGCAGGCGATAGGCAACGCCTTTTCGCCAGTGCGCGCGCATTGACTTTCGACGGAGCGCTCGACTAGAACCGCGCCTTCCCGGCGGCTCGACGGGCCGATGGCCGAAGACGGAGGCGAAGCAGCGTGAAGATCCTGGTGACGACGAAGCGCGTGGAGGATCCCGAATCGAAGATCCGCGTCAGACCCGACGGTTCGGGGATCGTCACCGAGGGGCTCGTCTACAAGTCCAACCCGTTCGACGAGATCGCGGTGGAGGAGGCGCTGCGCCTGGTCGCCAAACACGGAGGCGAGGTCGTGGTCGTCTCTATCGGGCCCGAGCAGGCGCAGGTCGAAATCCGCCACGCGCTCGCCCTGGGCGCCGACCGCGGGATTTGGTTGGAGCACGACGGGGCGCTCGATTCCGATCTCGTCGCCCGGCTCCTCGCCGCGGTGGCGCGCCGCGAGCTTCCCGACCTCATGCTGATGGGCAAGCAGGCCATCGACGACGATCAGAACCAGGCCGGCCAGATCCTCGCCGAGCTGCTCGGCTGGGGGCAGATCACCTTCGCTTCCAAGGAGGAGAGCCTCGAGTCGGAGGCCGAGCAGAACCGGCTGCCCGCCATCGAGATCGACGGCAAGGTGGTGCGGGCGCTGCGCGAGGTGGATGGAGGTGTCGAGCGGCTCGAGGTCGATCTGCCGGCGGTGGTGACCACCGACCTGCGGCTCAACAAGCGGCGCTTCGCCTCGCTGATGGGCATCCGAAAGGCACGCACCAAGCCGATCGAGCACCTGACCCCCGCGGCCCTGGAGGTCGACACCGCGCTCAAGGTCAAGGTGCTGCGCCTCTCGCCGCCTCCCGAGCGCAAAGGGGGCGAGATGGTCCCCGACGTCGCCACGCTGGTGAGGAAGCTGCGGGAAGAGGCGAAAGTGATTTAGGTGCTGGGCGGTAGGGGCGCATGGCAATGCGCCCGCCCCCGCAGGCCCCGGGACGGTTGCGGCCCTTCCACCCTCGTGCCGGTCCCCACGCCCAGCGCCGCGGGCCCGTCGAGCAGGGTGTGCTGACGCAAAGCAAAGGTCTACGGAATGAACGTCCTCATCGTTGCGGAACGGCAGGGTGGCGCGCTGCGCAAGGCGACCCTGAACGCGTTGAGCGCCGGGCGGCTGCTCGCGCAGAAGACCGGCGGCGAGCTGCACGTGGCGCTGCTCGGCCATCGCCTTGACGATCTCGCCAAGGAGCTGCGCGCGTTCGGTGGAAAGGCGCTGCATGTCGTCGATGCGCCGCAGCTCGAGCACGCCCTCGCTGAGCCTTACGCCGAGGCGGTCGCCGCGCTGGCGAAGCAGGCCGGAGCGACCTGGATCGGCGCGGCGGCCACCGCGTTCGGCAAGGACCTGCTGCCTCGGGTCGCCGCGCGGCTCGGCGCGGGCATGGCCTCCGATGTCCTGCGCTTCGAGGGCGAGGGCGAGGCGATCCGTCTGGTGCGCCCGATGTGGGCGGGCGACGTCGTCGCCGAGGTGGAGATCGCCACGCCGCTGAAGGTCTTTACGGTCCGCGCGACCGAGTTCCCCGCCGCCGGGAAGGCCGAGGTGCCGGCGGAGGTGCGCATTGCCCAGGTCGAGCTCTCGGGGGGGCCGCGCACGCGCTTCCTCGAGTTCCGGCCGATCAAGAATGCGCGCCCGGACCTGACCGAGGCACGGGTCGTCGTCGCCGGCGGACGCGGGATGAAGGGCAACTTCGAGCCGCTCGAGCAGCTCGCCGACGAGCTCGGCGCCGCCATCGGCGCCTCGCGCGTCGCCGTGGACAACGGCTGGATAGCCAACGACTTCCAGATCGGCCAGACCGGCAAGGTCGTCGCGCCCGATCTCTACATCGCCACGGGGATCAGCGGCGCCATCCAGCACGTCGCGGGGATGAAGGGCTCGCGGGTCATCGTCGCCATCAACAACAACCCCGACGCGCCCATCTTCCAGTACGCGGACTACGGGCTGGTCGGCGACGTGAACACAGTCCTCCCCGAGCTGTGCGAGGCCATCAAGGCGAGCAAGTGATTCGCGACTTGGATCTCGCCAACCTGCTCGGCGCGACTCCGGGTGACCTCGCTGCGCGCGCGCTCGGCATCGTCCGCCTGGCGATTCCGATTCCGCTCGGCCAGACCGGTGGCCCGGCGAGCGTCTACCTCATCGACAACGCCGACGGCTCGCTCACGCTCTTCGACGCCGCGCTCGGGACCGCTGAGTCGCTGCGCGCGCTCGAGAAGGGACTTGCCGAGGCGGGCCGGCGCGTCGAGGAGGTCACCCGCGTCATCGTCAGCCACGGCCACGTCGATCACTTCGGCGGCGCGCGGCACGTCGTCGGCCGGTCTGGGGCGAAGGTCTTCGTCCACCCTGCCGACGCGAGCAAAGTGACCCGCTTTACCTGGCCCGAGGCTGTCCGCGAGCGCCACCGGCGCTACCTGGAGCGCATGGGCGTGCCCCGCACGCTCATCGTCGAGATGGAGGGGATGGAGGAGACCAACGAGCTGCTCGGCGAGAGGGTCGAGGCGGTCGAGCCGCTCGTCGAGGGCGAGCGGATCGCCTTCGCGCGCTTCGAGGCCGAGGTGATGCACCTGCCCGGTCACACCGCCGGGCTCGTCGGCCTGCACGTCCCCGAGCATCGGCTGCTCCTGTCCGCGGACTTCCTGCTGCCCGGCGTCTCGCCGAGCCCGATGCTCGAGCTGGGCGAGGGCGGCGAGGAGGGCAAGCTGCGCTCGCTCGACGCCTACTTCGAGTCGTCGCAGCGGGTCGGCTCGCTCGAGCTCGATTGGATGCTGCCGGGACACGGCGAGCCGTTCGCCGACCACCGCGCGGTCCTCGCCTGGCTGGCGCGCTCATGGGAGCGGCGGCGGTCGGAGCTGCTCGAGCGGCTGCGAGAAGGGCCCAAGACCGCCTTCGATCTCGCCCGCCGCGGGGGCCGGGTGCGCAGGCTGCAGCTCTTCATGACGCTCTCGGAGGTCATCGGCACGCTCGAGCGCATGGAGACGCTTGGCATGGTCAGGCGCGTCGAGCGCGAGGGCTGCTACCGCTTCGAGCCCGCGTAGCCGGCGCTCGACCTCTGGGCGATCGCCGATCGTCCTTCCCGAGCTGCTGTTTCGAGGTTCCTTGCGCGGCGGCGCGATTCCGGATCGCTGGCCCACGTGCCGGCCTCCGGGGCGCGGCACGGCCCGATGCCATGCCGGACGCATCGGCTCTTGGACTTGCTCGGCTCACCGCGTCTCCTGCCACTCGGGGCAACCGCCCTCGTCGGGCTCGCCGGCGCAGAAGACGGTCGTGATCTCGAACGGCGCGGCGACCTCGCCAGCGAGGCGCGAGGCGATGAGGACGACGTCGAGGCGCGCGAGCTTTCCGGGGAAGACGGTCAGCCTCGATTCGTCGGGAAAGCGCGCGCGCACGGAAGCGAGGGCGCGCTCGAGCGAGCTGAAGTCCGGGTGTCCCGTGGGCGCGATGTTGGGGACGAAGGCATGGCGGCCGCTCTCGCCCGCGAGGACGAAGCCTTCGCGCAGCACCAGCAGGCGGAGGCGCTCGCCGGCCTGCTCGGCCCACGCACGTCCTCCAGAAGCGGGGCAGCCGTAGCTCTCGCGGAAAGTGCCGACGAGGCTCGCGAGGGCGCGCGCGTCCGAGCCGCCAGGCAGGGTGAACATGCCGAGGATGCGCCTGTCGGAGCGGTTCATCCCCGAGGCGAGCCGCTCGAAGGTCAGCTCCCGGCAGGCGCGCTCGGCGCTGAGGCACTCCTCGCGGCCGACTGCGCGCAGCCACTGCTTGAGCGTTCTCAGGTCCTTCGGGCAGGGCGGATCCCAGGCAAGGGCGAGCACCAAGCCAGCCGCGGCCGCGATCCCGACGAAGACGGCGAACTTGATGAGGGCTCGGCGCATGGCGCGAAGCTGCACAGGCCGGTGCGTTCGAGCCATCCCATGCCGAGGGCGGAACGAGAGGACTGGGCGCGGGGCCTCTTTGGCGTGACGGTCCGCCTCGTCGGCGCGACGGCGTAACGGCGTGACGATAGGCGTCGCCAGTGTTGACGATAGGTGGCGTCGGCGTGACGCTCGGCCTCGCCGGTGTGACGCTAGGTCGCGTCGGCGTGATGATGGTCATCGCCGGTGCTGACGATAGGTGGCGTCAGCGTGACGCTCGGCCTCGCCGGTGTGACGCTAGGTCGCGTCGGCGTGATGATGGTCATCGCCGGTGTTGACGATAGGTGGCGTCGGCGTGACGCTCGGCCTCGCCGGTGTGACGCTAGGTCGCGTCGGCGTGACGATGGGTCGCGCCGGCGTGACGATAGGTGCCATTAGCAT
>JBMNNX010000135.1:0-17158 GCA_050942745.1 Myxococcales bacterium | reverse complement strand
GGGATCGAAGCCCAGCTTGGTCATGTCGAGCTGCAGGTTCGACTTGTCGAGAAGGCGGAGCACCACCTTCTCGCCAAACAGGGTCGGACAGACCGAGACGCGGAAGTCCATCTCCTTGCCGCCACCGAGCTTGAGCTTGATACGCCCGTCCTGCGGCAGGCGGCGCTCGGAGATGTCCAGCGAAGACATGATCTTCAAGCGCGAAATGATCGCATTCTTGAGCTTGATGGGCGGCCGCATCACCTCGTAGAGCACGCCGTCGATGCGAAAGCGCACCCGGAAGTCCTTCTCGTAGGGCTCGACGTGGATGTCGCTCGCCTGCTTCTTGATGGCGTCGAGGAGGATGAGGTTCACCAGCTTTACGACCGGCGCGTCGTCGGCCATCTTCGCGATGTCGGCGACGTCTTCGTCTTCTTCCTCGGCCACCTCGACGTCCGCATCGTCGAAGTCTCCGACAATCTCCTCGAGCGACGGGCCCTTCGGCGCGTAGTAACGCTCGACGGCGTCGCGAATCGCCATCTCCGAGGCGACGACCGTCTCGATGTTGTAGCCGGTCAGGAATTTGATGTCGTCCATCGCAAAGATGTTCGACGGATCGCTCATCGCGATGATCAACGACGCCCCGGCGCGGTTGACCGGGATGATCAGGTGCTTTTCACAGACCTCCTTGGGGACCAGCTTGATGATCTCGGGGTCGATGTCGAAGTCCTTGAGGTTGATCGCCGGAACCCCGTACTGCTTCGACAAAAAGTCGGTAAGCTTCGACTCCTCGATTGCGCCCGTCTTGATCAGCGCGTAGCCGATTCGTCCACCGCTCTTGGCCTGCTCATCCTGAGCCTTCTTGAGCTGGGCCATGGAGATGAGGTTCTCGCGGACGAGCAACTCACCGAGTCGACTACTCATTGGCACCTCAACGTCTGGAAAACCTGGGGGTGAGACTCTACGCGCCGGGTATAACGGGGTCAAGGCAACCGCGCGCCCCTCGCGCTCGAAGATGCAACTGCCTCTTCGGCGCCTTCCCGCCTCGCTGTTGCCTTGCCCACAGTGTCCTACATCCTGCGGTTGACACGCTCGCCCGCCGACAGCTACATCGCACTCGTGCGACCGAACGCCCCCCCGCCCCGTCCTATGGCGCCCGAGCCCTTCGCTGGCCCTCGTGTCGGGCGAATGTACACGCCGTCCGCGCTCGTGCGCGCTCTTCACCGGCTGCTCGCCGAGGCGTTGGGCAGGTCGAACCTGCCCCCGCGACAATGCGTCCTGGTCGACCCGCTCTGCGGCGCGGGCGCGTTTCTGGGAGCGCCAGACGCGCGTTCGTATCGGGCGCGCGTGGGCCTGGATGCCGATTCGCGCGCTCTTGACGAGGCCCGTCGGGGCGCGCCCGGGGCCGATCTGCTCCTCGGTAATCCGTTTGGCGAAGGCCTCGATGGCCTGTGCGCCCGAATCCAACGCGCTGGCCCGGTCGCGGTGATTGGCGGCCCGAGCGCAGCCGCCCATTCCGAGCAGTTGCAGCACAGGCGCCGTCCTCAGCTAGCCGAGGCGGTGTTGCCATTCGCCCGCCGCGGCGCCCGTGGCGCGGGCGCCGACCATCATGTTCTGTTCTTCGCCGCGGCCGATCGACTAATCGAAGCCGGCGGAGGCCGAGGCGCGATCGCGTTCATAACGAATGCAGCCTTCATTGACGACTACTTCTATTCGTCCCTTCGCCGGTGGCTCCTGTCGCGCTACCGCCTACACGCGCTCGTCGACCTTGGCGCAGGCCTCATCGATGGCGCGCGCATGGCGTCTGCGCTCTCGGTATGGGTCCGGCAGCCCGGCGGACATGGGGACGCGCCGTTCGGGCACGTGCGGCTTTCGGGCACCCGCCAGGAACGACTTCGCCGCGTTGAAGGAGACGTCATCCTCGCCCCGGCCTATCCCTGCGGCGAAGCGGCCCTCCTCAACGCCCCTTCCGCCCAGGCGACCCGCGACTTGACGGCAATGCGGGCAGTGGGCGCTCCGGTCACGTCTCTGTTCGGCCTCTATCTCCCTGGTCTCAAGACGGGCTTTGACGAGCTGCTCGCCGACGCCAATCGCCTCGCGCTCGAACGGCGAATGCGCGACTTTTTCTCCGCCCGAAAGCCGGAGGCCTTCGCCCGTAAGCACGCGCTGCCCGGTGCGAGCTTGAAGAAGCTTTCCGATGCCTTCGCCCTGCGCTCGGAAACCATGTTCTCATCGAGCGCCATTCGGCGCCTCGCGCGCTTCGGCGGCGCGCCCGACCGTTTTCAGGTGCGAAAGGCGGCGACGGCTTGGGTCTACGTCGACTCGAAGCTCATTCCCAAAGGCGGCCACCGTTTCTGCGGCTCGCATGACCCGCACCGGCTCGGCCCCAAGCTCGTCTTCAACCTGCGCAAGCTCCCGCTCGCCGCATCGGTCGTTCGGGGAAGCGCATGCGTGCAAGATTGCAGGCATTCATTCTTCGCGCCCCTGCGGGTTCCGGCCGCCCTGCTCGAGGCGAGCGCGCCTGTGGCGCGCGGCCAAGCGGGGACGGCGCTCAACCTCTCGCCGGCCTGGAAAGATGCCGCCGCGCTCCTCAAGGCGCCTGAGGACTTGCTCTATTTCGCTTGCGGGATCATCAATTCCCAGGTCACGCAGGAGCGTTTCGCGCCGTTGGTTGGCGCGTGCGAAGAACCGCTCATCCCGCGTCTTAGCAAGCAGAACGCCAGGCTTGCGCAGCGCATCGCCGACTCGGCGCGCAATTGTCAGCCGGGAGGACAGCTTCCCGCAGGCGCCGAAAAGCTCGTCGCCACCCTGTTCAGCCTCGACTAAACCCGCGCTACGGGTAGCCCCACCGCCGCCTCAGCAACCACTCGCCGCCGACGCCGAGCCCGAGCAGCGCGACCACCGCCCAACGGTCCCAGAGCGGCATGTCCTTGCGGCGCCCCACCTCGACTGTCTCGGGATCGACGAGCGGGATTTCCGGGAGCTTTGCGACCGACTCGTGCAGCGCTCCCCCGGTCACCGCGGTGATCTCCTCGAGCAGGCTCCTTCGCGGCGCGGCGTCGGCAAGCTCCGGCCCGGCCGATCTGACGGCGACCGCGTCGTAGGCCTCGCCGAGCGGTTTTCCATCCAGCGCCACGCGGGCCACGAGCTTGTAGGCCCCTGGGGACAACACGCCGAGCTCGAGCCTGGCCTCGCCATCGGCGCCCGCGGTTGCCTCTTGGCGGGCGACGACCCGGTTGTCACTGGCACTGACGACCTCGACGCTGATCGCCGCGCCAGCGGCAGGGCCGAAATCGAGCCTGCGCGCCGAAACCGTGACCACCACCGGCTCCTCAGGCTCTACGGATGGCTTTTCGGCAGTCACTTTGATCGGCGTCAAATCGGGATCGCGAACCAGCCAGCGAATCGCATTGCCCCAGAACTTGTCGTAGACCCGCGAGGCCTCGCCGCCCGCGGCGGAACCGAAGGACCAGGCCCACGTCGTGTCGGCAAGCACCGCCATGACGCGGCCCTGACCAAACTCGCCAATGGCCACAACGGGCGCGTTCTTCTCGCCGACCTTCAGGAACGGATGCTCGAGCAAGACTTGCGCCCCGGCTTTGGGCCGGGTGACATGGATGCCGGCAAGCTCCGGCATGCCCGACCAAGCGCGGGCAATCGAATCGCCCGACGAGCCGACGGCGGATACGGGATGGAGCAGCCCCTCCCGAGTCAGCCTCGCCACGAATGGCTCGGTATTCGGTGCGACTCCGGTGGGCTCGACCGGAAGAGCAGCTTGCAGCTCGGTGCGGTCATAGCGACCTTCGCCAAAACTATTCTCGCCCCCAACCATGACGAGCGCGCCGCCGTTCCGAACGTAATCGGCAATACCCGCCAGATACTGCGACATTTGATAGGCGCGATCGTCGTAAGCGAAGTTCTGCAGGACCACGAGATCGAACGTGCGGAGCTGCTCGTGGAATATCTCGTGCACCGGGAAAGGAATGAGCGACAATTCATCGTCGCTCACGACCTGGGGATTGTCGCTTGCGGTGCGAAGGATGAAGAAGCTGATGAGGTCGACGTTCGGATCCTGCTTGAGCAGCCCGCGCAGGAAGCGCACGTCCCAGGAGGGATGACCCACGACGAGCAGCACCCTGACGCGATCGCGAATGACCTTGATCGGAAACGAAATGAGGTTATTGCCAGCGACCGCCTCGTCCGCGAGCACCGGGGCTTCGATGGTGTAGACGAAGTGTCCGGTCTGGTCCGGCGCAAAGGAAAGCTGGACCGGATAGGCCCCCGGGCCATCGATACGGACCGAGCGCGACGCGATGACCCGGCCCTCGCGCTTCAGGACGACCGGCACATCGACGCCGCCCAGCCCGTGCGCGCGCAAGGTTGCGCTCAGCTCGACCGTGTTGCGAACGAAGGCAAAGTCGTCGACCGCCACGCGCTCCACCGCCAGGTCCTTGACGCCTGCGCCCCCAACGAGCACGGCCGAAACCGGGGCTTCGAGCCCTTTGAGATACGCCCTCGCCTGCGGGGTCATGCCGGAGGCGAGCTCCGAATTGTCGGCGCCGTCGGAGACGAGAAGAATCCCCGAGAGCGTGCGGCCAGCCGCCGCTCCGGTCCCCCGAGCACTCTCCCGAATCGCGGACAGGAGGTCGGTGCCTGCGCCTGTCGGCTGGAGGTGTTCTGCCAATCGCCCTGCCTCGAGCGTCTGGATGTGCCTGTCGAACCCGAGCAGCTCGACCGTAAACCGGCTCTCGAGCTTTGAGAGCCACTCTGACGAGCCCTCGAGCATCGAAAGCATCGCCTCGCTCCGGGTGCCGCCACCGGGCGCGACAGGAAACCCCATCGATGCCGACGTGTCGAGGAGGATGGCGACTCGGTTCTTGACCCGCGTCGTCTGCATCAGCCGGCGCCCTGGCTCGAGAATCAGGAAGACGAGCGCAACGGCAGCCGCGAGCCTGAGCCCGACGAGCAGGCGCCTGCGGCCGGCGTGCGCTTCGCGGCGCAAAGCCAGGAGCGCCAGCGCGCAGCCGGCGGCCGCCACCGCGGTGAGCAGAGCCAGAGCCCAGGTCGGAAACGGAGACAGGCTGACGAGACGCCACTCGTTGTAGATGGTCGGATCCACGTTGTGTCTGCGCGCCCTCGATCAGCGTCGCCGCTTCATGATGAAAGGCAGATGCACCGCGTCCTCTTTGTAGTCGAGGCACAGCGCGTACATCGCGAGGTTGATTCCGGTGCGGATGGCGACCTCTCGCTGGCTCTCGCCTCCAGGCGTCACTTCGTACTCCCAGTCACCGTGCTCGTCGCGGCTCCAGGCTCCCGCCAGGTCGTTTTGCGAGTAGACCACCGCGGCGCGCCCCTGAACCATGACCGCCTCGAGAAATGGCCGCACGAGCAGCCGGCCGCCATGACGATCCAATAGGTAGTACGACTTGAACACGACGTGCTCTGGGGGCAGCCGGACCATCGGCGAGCCGGGCAGCACCCGCGCCATCTCCCTGCGAAAAGCGGCGTCGAACCCCTCGCCGTCCGAGCCGTCGTTCGCGTCGGCGAGCATGAACCCGCCGTAGGTGAGATACCGTCGAAGGTTCGAGACCTCGCTCTCGGTCAGGGAGGGGAAATCGCCCTCGCCGCCGAAGTAGAGAAACGGGTACCTGAACAACTGCCGCTCGTGCAGCCCCACCGGCCTCGCCTCGGGGAAGACCTCCACGCTGGTGCGGCCGGAGAGCTCCCAGCAGAGCCTGCGCAGCGCATTCGGGCGGGCATTCCACCGGCCGCCATGTCGAGCGATGGCGGGGATGAACCGCGACGGGTCGCCAAAGGCGAAGGCCCAGCCTGGCATCAGCATCAGCCCGGCTCCGGCGACCGAGACTCCAAGGAAGGCGCGGCGGTTCATGTGGGGTCTGGCCCGAGGAGACGAAGCGGACAATCTACTGCAGCCTTCAGCGCGCCGCAGGCCCTTCCGGCGGCGCAGACCGGATTCTGCTAGAGTCAACGCCCCATGGCAAAGCAGCGAAAGACCCGCGACAGCAGCGTCGCCGAGCCCGCAGGGAGCGGCGCCCTGTCGCTCTACCTGCCCATGCTGCTGGGGGACAATCGGACCGCTCGATCGCTTGCCCGACAGGCGCTCGCGCAGCCATCGCTCCCGGAGCAAGAGCGGGCGATCGCCTTGGACGTGGTCGCTCGCACGGGGTGCGACCGCGCGATCCTCGCCACGGGACTCGCCGCCGCGCTCGCCGTCGCGACGCTCATCGTGTGGCTGTACCTGGTCTAGGCCATGGAAGAGCTGACGGAGTTGCTCGGCTTCCTCAGCCAACTGAGCGCAGGCATTGGCTTCGACCCTGCCCGCCTCGTCGCGCTCCACAAGTCGATCCCGCTCGCGGTCGCCGGGCTCATGGTCGGCGCCGGGCTGCTCACTTGCCTCTTTGGCTCCGGCCGCGTCGCGTTTCGGTTCGTCCTGCTCGCGCCGGCGCTGGCGGCAGGCTACCTGCTCGGCCCCGCGCTCGGGAGGCTCCTGCACTTGACGCCCGCCGCCGCCACCTACGCCGCTGCGGGGGCGCTCGGTACGTTGGCCCTGGCCTATCCGCCGGGCTTGCTCGCCCTGGGGACCGGCGCGTGCGGAGGCTGGCTGGGAAGCGAGCTGGTCGACAAGCCGGACTACTGGATCGGCTTCGCGCCCGGGTTTCTGCTGGGCGGCGCCACCGGCCTGTTCGCTGGCCGCTTCCTGTCGATCGTGGTCAGCGGCCTCGTCGGAGCGGCGAGCCTATCGCTCGGGGCGATAACGCTGCTGGCGGCCACTCCGTTCGGCCGCCTGGCGACCGGCTTTCCGTCAATAGCCGTCGCCATGGCGGGCTGCCTTGCGGTGCTCAGCGTCGCCTACCAGCTCAAATACTCGCCCACCGAGGAAGAGCTCGAAAAGCGGCGTGCCGAGCGAGCCCACCAGAAGCAGATCGACCGCGACGCGAAGGAGCGCGAGAAACGCTTCAAGCGATACGGCGCCCCCGGCAAGCGCAGATAGCGCGCGCTCAGAGCGGCTCGATCTTCAGATTGTCGAAGAACACGTCCGAATCCCAGCTCGAGAGTCCGAATCGGTCGTGCCCTTTGCCGCCAAGCGGACTCTTGTCGCTGAGCTCCATGGCCAGGCTGCCATCGAGGTACCAGCGAAGCGTTCCGCCCCTGCGCTCGATCCGGAAGCGATAGGTGCGTCCCTTTTCCACCTTGAGCGAACGGTTTTCGATCCGGTCGCGACCGTGCTCGTCGAGCCTGGCGATGACAGAAATCGAATTCGACCACCCGCCGAAAATAATCACGTAGCCGGAGGAATGGTCAAAGCCGTTGCCGAAGACCTCGCACTTGATATCGCCATCCTTCGACTCGCTGCGAGCGTCGAATTCGATCGCAACCTCGTCTGGCAGGCGTGCCTTCAACCAGAGCGGGTTGTTCTTGACGCCTGGGGAGTGGAGAACACCGTTCTCGATTCGCCAGTGGCCTCCCGTCGTGAAGTAGTTCTCACCGACCTGAGCGCGGTTGAAGTCATCGCTGAACGGCAGCGTGGCGGTGACCGGCGCCTCGCCGCGCACCAGGTAAAGCAAGAACGGCAGGTGGACCGCCAAGACGATGCCTGCGAGCACGCCGAGCTGAAGGCGGGTCAAGCCCAAAATGCGCCGCGCCTCCCCGGGCCCTTTGGCGGCTTGCCGAGGAGCGACCTCCGCCTCGGCCGGTTCAGCGACTGCCCGTGCTTGCTCGCCCATGGACTCCCCTTCGACGGCGCCCCCCCCCGCGCGCCCCGGCCGATAGGAAGCTGATCTTGCAAGGCAATGTCAAGAACCGACCAATCAGCCGTTCCCCGCGCCGATCTCGAGCTGCTTGAAGTCGGGGACGACCTCCTGGATCCAGGCCTTGAGGTCCTTGACGAGCTTTGCCTCGATTTGCCGGGCACGCTCGCGGGTGATGCCGTAGCGATCGCCGATTTGCTGAAGGGTAAGCGGTTCCTCGGAGACCAGGCGGTTCTCGAAGATGAAGCGCTCCTTGTCCTTGAGCCGCTGGCCGAACTCGGCGAGCTTCTCGCGCAGAATCTCCTTCAGTTGGTGGTCGGCGAGGCTTTCGTCTGCCGGGACGTTGGCGGCGACCAGCCGATCGGAACGGGTCGAATGGTTGTCTTCGCCGACCGGGACGTCGAGGCTGAACTCGTCCTGCGAGAGCCGCTGCTCCATCTCGGTGACGTCGCGCTCGGTGACGTTGAGTCGTTCGGCGAGCAGCTTGGGCGTGGGGTCGAAGCCCTGAGCGGCGAGCTTCTGGCGCTCCTTGCGCAGGTTGAAGAAGAGCTTGCGCTGCGCCTGCGTGGTGCCGAGCTTGACGATGCGCCAATTCTCCATGATGTAGCGGAGGATATAGGCGCGAATCCACCAGGCCGCGTAGCTCGAGAGCTTCACCCCGCGGTACGGGTCAAACTTCTTGACCGCGTGCATCAGCCCGACGTTTCCCTCCTGAATCAGGTCGAGGAGCGAAAAGGCGGTCCGGTGATACTCGTGGGCGATCTTCACCACGAGCCGCAAGTTCGCGGTCACCAAACGGTACGCGGCATCGACGTCGCCGCTCTCGCGATAGCGGACCGCGAGCCGGTGCTCCTCCTCCCGCGACAGCAGCGAGTGGCGCGAAACCTCCCGCATGTACCGCTGGAGGGCGTCAACCGGCGCAAGCCCTCTCTCGGCTGGAACGAGCGCCGTAGAGGGCGCTTGCCCCTCGTCCGCGTCCTCGTCCTGAACATGCGGGGCGAGCGCTTTGACCTCCTGCTCGCTCAGCTCCTGCTCCCCAGCCTCCCCGTCCTCCTCTTCGGCTGTCACGACCTCGGGTTCGACGACCGGCGCGGGGACGACGTCCTTCCTGCGGCGCGAGCCGGCCGGCTTGCCAGCCTGTGCGCCTGCCGCCCTCCTTTTCTTTTCGCGAAGGTTCGAGCTCACGGCGACGTTATCTATAGACGAAACCAGCCCTCGAGCAACCCCGCTGTCCCGCCCTGCGGCTCGGCCTCCCGGCGCGCGAGCGCCTGGCAGCCTGATTGCAGGGGTCGGGGGCGGGGTGTATACCGTTAAATAGTTCGGCGAGCGCCCGCTATTCCGCGGCGGCGCGCTCCTTGTCTCGGCCGCCTTCCCGGCTGCCATGGACAGCCCCTCGGGCCATCCAAGACATCTCAGTGGAGACACCATGCCCGACACCGGCAGCGACACCGACCTTTCCATCCGTTCAGACTATGCGGCCACCGTCGCCTTCGAAGACCTCGCCCTCTCGGACGAGCTGCGGCGGGGCATTCGCGAGCGCGGCTACATCGTGCCGACCCCAGTGCAGGCCGAGGCCATCCCGCGGGTGCTGGCAGGCAAGGACCTCATCGTCCGCTCGAAGACCGGCACCGGCAAGACCGCCGCGTTCGGCATCCCGATCATCGAGAAGCTGCCCGCCGGCGCGCACCAGACCCTCGCGCTCGTGCTCTGCCCGACCCGCGAGCTCGCGCTGCAGGTCGCCGACGAGCTCGCCTGCCTCGGCAAGCACAAGGACATCCGCGTCGCTGCCATCTACGGCGGCGCCTCGATGAAGCAGCAGATCGACCAGCTCGACAATGGCGCCGAGATCGTCGTGGGCACGCCCGGGCGCGTCTACGACCACATCCGGCGCGGCAACCTGGATCTCTCGCACGCCCAGGTCGCGGTCCTCGATGAGGCCGACGAGATGCTCAACCAAGGCTTCTACGAGGAGGTCACGCGAATTCTCGAGCGGCTGCCGGACACCCGCCAGACGCTGCTGTTCTCGGCGACCGTCCCGCCGGACATCGACCGCCTCATCCGCCGCTTCTGCCGCGAGCCCGAGACCATCCTCATCTCCGGCGATGAGCTCACCGTCGAGGGCATTCAGAACGTCATCTACCACACCGTCGACGCCTACCCGAAGCCGCGCAACCTCGTCTATCTGCTCGAGCTCGAGCGCCCCGACAACGCCATCGTCTTCTGCAACACGCGCGACGACACCTCGCTCGTCGCCGCGGTGCTCAACCGCAATGGCTTTGACGCCGAGGTCCTCAACGGCGATCTGCCGCAGCGAGAGCGCGAGCGGGTGATGGCCAAGGTCAAGCGCGGGGAGCTCGCCTTCCTGGTCGCCACCGACATCGCCGCGCGCGGGATCGACATCAGCGACCTGACGCACGTCATCAACTACTCGCTCCCCGAAGACCCCGCGGTCTACCTCCACCGCGTCGGGCGCACCGGGCGCATCGGGAAGAAGGGGATCGCGATCTCGCTGGTCTCCGGCCGCGAGCTCGTGACGCTGACCGCGCTCGAGCGCCGCTACGGCATCCACTTCGAGGAGCGCAAGCTCCCCGCGCCGGAGGAAGCACGCCGCTTGTGGACCGAGCGTCAAGTCGCACAGGTCCGCGAAGCGGCCAAGAGCTCGGTATTCGACGCCATGTTGCCTCTGGCCGCCGACATCAAGGCGATGCCCGATGGCGAGCAGCTCATCGCTTTTCTGCTCCGCTATTTCTTCACCCGCCAGCGCATGGAGCGCGCGCAGCAGGCGACTGCGGCCCCGGCCGAAGCGCGCAAGGACGGCGAAGAGCGCGAGCCGCGCGGCAAGGCGCGCGAGCGCGGGAGGCGCCGTGAGCACAAGGAGCGAAGGGAGCGCTCGAGCTCGCGCCCGGAGCGCTCGAGGAGCGATGAACCGCCGGAGAGCGACGAGCGGGGCGCACGCCTTTGGTGCAACCTGGGAACCTCCGACAACCTGGACGAGCTGGGGATAGGCGATGCGCTCGCCAGCTCGGCCCAAATCGACCGGGCGATGATCCGGGCGGTCGAGGCGCACGCCACGCACACCTATGTCTATGTGGCTCCCGAGGCGCTCGAGGCGCTCGTCGCCGTCGACGGCAAAGAGCGCGACGGCAAGCGACTGCGGGTCGAACGGCCGCGCAGTCGGCGTTGACCTTGCGGGGAGCCGGCGCCGCGGAGCGCCGGCTTCTCGCGCGATGGGGTTGCCGGCGCCTGCCCGAAGGCCACCGAGTCTTTCCGAAGCGGCCCCGGCCGATTAGGTGTCCGGAGCTTCGCTCGACGGGATCTGGGTGAGCAGCTCCGCGTCGAGCATCATCCTCACCTCGGCCGTCTCCTGAGCGAAACGCTCGAGCTCTTCGGCCGGGAGGGGCTTTGCGCGCGGGAACCGCTGGGTGAGCGGGTTGATGTACTTGCCCCCGCGCTTCATCGCAAAGTGCAGGTGGGGCCCGGTCGAGCGCCCGGTGTTTCCGCTATAGGCGATAACCTGCTTTTGCTTGACCCGCGCCCCGACCCGAATCCCGTCGGCGAAGCGCGACAGGTGCAGGTAGCCGGTCTCGATTCCGTTGGCGTGCCGCACGAAGATGTAGTTGCCCGCGGCCTTGTCGCCGCGCACCGCTCGGGTAACCGTGCCATCGGCCACGCTCCAGACCGGAGTGCCGATCGCGGCGGCGAAATCGACGCCTTGGTGGGTGTGGAAATAGCCGAGCAGCGGGTGTTTGCGCCCCCCGAAGCGCGAGGTGATGTGCACGTACTTGAGCGGGCTCTTCAGGAAAGCCTTCTTGGCGCTGTTGCCCTTCTCGTCGAAATAGCTGGGCTCTCCCGACACCGGGGCATACCTCAAGTAGCGCTTGCTGCCGACGAGCTCGCCTTCGTAGCGCGCGCCGAGAATCTGCCCGTAACGAAGCAGACGACCTTGGGCAAACTCCTTCTCCACGGCTACCCGTAGCCGGTCGCCACGCCTGACGTCTCGGTAGAAGTCGATGTCCCAAGCGAAGACGTCGGCGACCTCGATCGCCAGAGACGGGTCTTCGCCCGCGGCGCGCATCGCCTCGTAGAGCGAAGAGGCGACCGCGATATCGACGACCTCGACCCGCCGCTCGACGGAGATTTCGCGCCGGCCGCCAAGCAACCGCTCGCCCTCACGCCGCACGAGCCACTCGCGAGTCGCCGACGCCCGGTACTCGACCGACTGCACCTCGGGTCCCTTGAGTACCAGGCGCACTTGGTCACCGACCCTCGACTTGCGGAAATCGAAGCTGTCGCGCAGCGCCGCGATAACCTCGGCGACCTGATTGCCGCCAAGCCCCATCGCCTCCAGCGTCGTCGCCAGGGTCATGCGCGGCGCTATCCGCGCGACCTTGATTTCGAAGACCTCGGGCGGAGGCGCGGGTGGGACCTGCGAAACGGCAGGCGGCGGGGGCGCCTGAGGGGGCGCAGGTGGCGCCGCAGGGGGCTCGCGACCGCACGCGAGCAACACCCCTGCCGCCGATAGTGCCAACAGCTCGGATCGCCTTTGCATCGCCCCCAAGGCTAGCGGCGAAGACCCGAGCGGTCAAAAGATGAGCCCCCGGCTCACATCTCGGTGCGCTTCTCGCTGTGCTCCTTGCCGTCAAAGCGCATGACGAGGCCCTTGCCGTCGAGCTTTGTCACCAGATTGACGGGCCGCTTCCACATCGTCTGCAGGCACCGCAGCGTGTCGCGCGCCTCGTCCATCTTCAGGTCGACCCCGTCGTGCCGGTGGGCGAGCAGCAGCTCGGCGCGATTGTCGAAGTTGCCGTTGACCACTTCGATGATCGGCTGGCCGAAATTGGTGAGTTGGTGCAGCAGCTTCGCTTTGATTTTCTTGAAGTCGCGGTCGACGATTTCCCAGACGTTGCGCTTCTCGTTGAATCCGTAAACAAAAAGCTTCTGCTCGAGCGCGAACTCTGGCGTCATAAACTCGTCGATGAAGGTGACGTCGTTATAATGGCGGCGCACCTCGAAAATCTTCTGCCGGCCCAAACCGAGCTTGCGATCCCAGTCGCGCCGCTCGCGAAGATCGTCACACTCGTCGTAATCCTTGCCAAATCGCCCCTTGTTCCAGCGCTCCTCGATGTGGCGAAACAGTTCAAGCCCGAGCTTATAAGGGTTGACCGACCCCGGTCGCGTCCCGAGCGTGGCCGAGCAATGATCGGCATAGTCGACGACCTCTGAGTCGTCGAGCGCCCGCTGGGTCATGATCGTCGAGTGCCAGTAGCTCGCCCACCCCTCATTCATGATCTTCGTCTGGCCTTGGGGCGCGAAATAGTAGGCCTCTTCGCGGATGATCGAGAGCAGGTCGAATTCCCAGCGGGTCAATGGCGCGTGCTCGAGCAGGAAGAGCAGCACGTCGCGCTCCGGGTTCTCCGGAAAGCGCTCTTGGCGCTCCTTGTGCTGCTCCTCGATCTTGCGGCGCTGCTCCTCCAGGTACTCGGGCGGGTTGACGTATCCGCGCATGTACTCGCGATCGACCTTGAATCCCGTGAAGCTCTGCTTGTCGAGCTCTTCGGAGGGCGCCGAGGGGCGGCGCGCGATGTAGGGCGCGTGGTAGTCGATGAGGTTCTCGAGAGAGAGAGCCCGGTCGATGAAGTCTTCGACCTCCTCGAGCCCGATCCGGTCGGTCCAGCGCCGCACGCGCGTGGCGTGGTTCGCCATTTCGTCCATCATCTTGCGATTGGTCGTTGCGAACGAGAAGTTGTTCTTAAAAAAGTCGCAGTGGCCGAAAACGTGGGCCATCACGAGCTTCTGGTCTACCTCGGCGTTCGACTCGAGCAGGTAGGCGTAGCAGGGGTCGTTGTTGATGACCATCTCGTAGATTTTCGAGAGGCCGTACTCGTACCCCTTGGCGAGCTGGTCGTAGTCCATCCCGAACCGCCAGTGGGGGTAGCGGTTCGGGAAGCCGCCGTAGGCGGCCACCATGTTCAGCTCGTCGTAGTTTAGGACCTCGAAGATGGTCTCGAAGAAGTCCAGCCCGAACTCGCGGGCGTAGGCTTCGATCTCTTGCTTCAGGTCGTACAGCCGAGCGGTCAGCGACAAGGCCGGTCTCCCCCCACTTGGTTTGCCAGGACGCTAGCCCTTGCGAAAAACCTCCGGATGGAACCGCTTCAGGAACGCCACGTACTGCGAGCTCTCGCCCGAGAACTTGATTCCCATCGCGCTCAGGCCGCCGACGATGCCTTTGCGCGACCAGGTCACCACCCCTTCGACCGTCGCCCGCTCCGAATCCGGGAGTTGGATGACCGCCTTGAGCGCGGTACCGGGCGGAAAGACGCGACTTGCTCCCAGCGAAAGGCCATGCAGCGCAAGGTTCGAGGTCCAGCCGGCTATCAAGCCTTGACCGGGAACCGTGATTCCGACCGACAGCCGGCGGCGAACCCGCTTTTCGCGCGGGCGGGCCTCGCGTCCCGCCGGGCCTCGGTCATCACGGAAATTTGTTGCCACGACTCTACTTCCCCTTTCCCAAGAAATCCTTGATGGATTGATAGATAGCATCCTTGTCGGCGATCTCCGACAGTGCGACGTTGTCCCAGTCGCCGAGAGCCTCTCGCAAGTCCTTGATGAACTGACCTGAGCCGTAGGGGCTCTCCACCTGCCCGTAGCAGAACAGGTTGGACGCGGGCAACATGTCCTCCTTGAGCACCTCGATGCACACCCGCGTGTCGTCGGCCGACCAGTTGTCGCCGTCGGAGAAGTGAAACGGGTAGATGTTCCACGCCGACGGCGAGTAGTCGGCCTTGATGATGTCGCGGGCCAGCTTGTAGGCCGAGGAGATCATGGTGCCGCCCGACTCGCGGGTGTGGAAGAAGGTCTCGCGATCGACCTCGCGCGCCACCGCATCGTGGATCAGGTAGCGACACTCGATGCCCTGGTACTGGCTGCGCAGCCAGGTGTCGATCCAAAAGCTCTCAATGCGCACGATCTCCTTCTGCTCATCGCCCATCGAGCCCGAGACGTCCATCATGTAGATGATGACCGCGTTCGACTGGGGCTGGTTCTCGAGCTTCCAGCTCCGGTAGCGCTTGTCCTCGCGCGTGGGGATGATCACCGGGCGCTCCGGGTTGTACATCCCGGAGGCGATCTGGCGCTTGAGCGCCTGGCGGTAGGTGCGCCGGAAGTGGCGCAGCGACTCCGGACCGGTGGTGTTGATCCCGGTGTATTTGACCTTGGTGGTGAAGATGCGCTCCTTGCCCTTGGGCTCGATGCGCGGCAGCGCGAGTTCCTCGCTGAGGATGTCGGCGAGCTCCTGGAGCGTGATGTCCACCTCGAGCTGGTGCTCGCCCTCGGCTTCACCCGCCTGGCCCGGGCCAGGCTGAACGCTGCCGGGCGCGAGGATCGTCCCCGCCTCGCCCTCGCCCTGCCCGACCCCGCCCTGCTGCTTGTGGCCGAAGCGAAAGTGGGGGATGTCGATGGTGGGCACAGGAATGGTGATCAGCTCCTTGCCCTTCTTGCCGATCATTTCGCCTTTTTGCAGGTACTTGCGCAGGTTGTTCTTGATGCGCCCGCGCACGATCTGCTTGAAGCGGTTGTGATCCTGCTTGATCCTCAGTGACATCCCCTGCCTCGTCGCCCCAAGGGCCTCGGGCGGCTGTACCCCGTGTCAACCCCCTGGCCCTACCGCCCGAGCCGACGGCTCGGGGCCAAGCTGGCCAAGCTACTTCGCGCCTTTGGCGCGAGCGGCCCCTCGCTTCTTCGCGGGAGCAAGCAGCGCCTTGAGCGCCCTCTTGTCGACCTGTTTGAGCAGCGCCCTGGCCTCGGAGGCCGGCCCCTGGACGTCGACGCGGATAGCCCGCAGCGGCGCGAGCGCGTCGCCGGGCGCCCCACCGCTGCCGCGCATGGCGGCTCGGTCGCGGGTGCGCGCGCCGACCACCATGCTAAACAAGGCCATGCCCTGCTTGCGCTCTTCGGCCGGCAGCTTTGCCTCCCAGACGAGCACGTCGCCCGACGACTGGAGGACACGCCCTGTCGCAAGCCCCTCGGCAAACAGCGGGGTGGCGTAGCCGGCGATCGCCACCTTCACGTCGAAGACCTCCATCTCGCCCGTCTCCGTGCGGTGGAAGCGCTGGTCGATGCCGACCCCGCGCTCGCTCGCCTTGACGACGTAGAGCGCGGCGATCGCGAGCTTGCGCGGGAAGGTCCCCCCCGAATAAGCGAGGCCCACCGAGTCGACGACGTTCGCCGGGAAGGCGCTGCTCTGGCGGACCGCGTCGGTGATGAGGAACTGCCCGAGCCCTTGAATCGAGTTGAGGCCGCTCTGCTCGTAGCGCAGCCGGTCGGGCACCGGCATGGCCTCGATGAGCTTCGCGAGCAGCCGCCCAAAGCCAGCCCGCTCCTCGCGCGTCAGCTCCCGGCACGGGTGCTCGGCGCAGGGATCGAGCGCAATGGGCTGAGGCTGCCCCTCGTCCTCCTCCTGGGCATAGGCGGGCGCGACGAGCAAAAGCGCGCCTGCCACCAGAACCAAGTGCTCCCACCGCGTGCGTCGGGCGGCCGAATCTCTCATGAACTCCTACCTCCGATGCCTTTTCTTGCGAAGCGGTCGCCGCTGCCGCTGGCTATTCCTTGGCGTCGCCGCGGGCGAAGATGCTGGCGACGAAGTTGAGGACGTCTGTCGAGCAGATCTCACAGTAGCCGTAGCTCTTGACGAGGCGATCCTTGACGATGTCGATCTTCTCCTGCGTGTCCCTGTCGACGACCGAGCTGACCAGGTTCTTGAGCTTGATCGAGTCCTTCTGGTCCTCGAACAGCTTGAGCTCGAGCGCCTTGTGCAGCCGCTCGTTCGTCCGATAGTTGAACGTCTTGCCCTCGACCGCCAAGGCGCCGATGTAATTCATGATCTCACGGCGGAAGTCGTCCTTGCGACTTTCAGGGATGTCGATCTTCTCCTCGATCGAGCGCATCAGCCGCTCGTCAGGCTCCTCGTACTGGCCGGTGTACTTGTTGCGGACCTTCTCCTTCTGCGTGTAGGCCTTGATGTTGTCGATGTAGTTGCCGCACAGCTTGCCGATAGCGTCCTCGTCGGCGCTGATGGCCCGCTGGACCTCGTTCTTCACGATGTCTTCGTACTCGCCCTTCACGACGGTGAGCAACTCGCGGTAGCGCTTCTTCTGCTCCTCGCTCGAGATGAGCGAGTGGTTCTTCAGGCCCGCCTCGAGCTCGTTGAGCACCATGAACGGGTTCATGCAGCCCTCGCCCTTGTCCGAGACGAGCGCGTTCGAAATCTTGTCCTGTACGTAGCGGGGGCTGATGCCTTCCATGCCCTCGCGGGCCGCCTCCTTGCGCAGCTCCTTGATGTTGTCCTCGGTGAAGTTCGGCAGCGTCTTGCCGTTGTAGAGCTTGAGCTTCTGCAGCAGTGAGAGGTTGTGCTT
>JBMNNX010000482.1:0-3027 GCA_050942745.1 Myxococcales bacterium | reverse complement strand
GGAGGCGGCTTCCTCGGCTGCGATGGGCATTGGCAGTTGCATGCCGCATAGACGCGCAACCCGTCAAAACGTTACAAGGATTCGTGCGCCTCGCCCGCTCTTTTCCCCGGGTAGGTCAGGAGTTCTGGATTCCTCGACGGGCGCATTGCCATGCGCCCCTACCTTCCGATCGGTTGGGTTCCGGGCGAAACCCGGGGTGCGCGCGTCGAAGGGGCTTGGCACGCCCGATACTCGCCCCCAAGTCGCCCGAAGAGACTCACACGAGCTCTGGGGCTCCTCGGACGCCCACCCGAGGGGCCGCCCGGCCGTTGACAGCGCGAGGCGACGATTGGATACCAGCCGGCTACAGCGAGGCGGCGACGGATGCCGCGACGCGCACGACGGGCAATCCATGACCCTCGAGAGCCTCAAGCGAGTCTTTCGGCGCGACTTCTGGTTGACGGTAGGCCCGGCTGTGGCCCTGGTAGTCGCCGCCTTCGCCATCGCCTACCACTTCGTCCAGCCAGCGCCGCCCAAGCGCATCGTGATGGCCACCGGCGACGGCGAGGGCGGGTACCGCCACTACTTCAGGAAGTACCGGGCACTGCTCGAGAAGGACGGCATCACGCTCGACCAGCGCCCGTCCGGCGGGGCGATGGAGAACCTGAAGCTGCTCGCCAACCCTGACTCGGGCGTGGACGTCGGCTTCGTACAGGGCGGCACGAACCTCGGCAGCGAGGAGGCCCGCGGGCTCGTCTCCCTCGGGTCGCTCTACTACGAGCCGCTCTGGGTCTTCTATCGCGGCGAGCCCATCGAGGATCTCGTCGGCCTTCGCGGCAAGCGCATCGGCGTCGGGGCGGCCGACGGCGGCACCTACGCGCTCGCCAAGCAGTTGCTCGACGCCAACGGAATTGGGGCGGCTCCGACCGAGCTGCTGTTCCTGCCGCGCAAAGAGGCGTCGCAGAAGCTGGTCGCCGGCGAGATCGACGCGCTGTTCCTCGTCTCGCCTGCCGAGTCCCCGGTCGTCCGCAGGCTCGCCACATCGCCCGGCGTCCGGCTCCTCAGCTTCGCGCGCGCCGACGCCTACACGCGCAAGTTCCCCTTCCTCAACAAGCTGACGCTGCCGCGCGGCGTCCTCGATCTGGCCGCCGACGTCCCGAGCGCCGACGTCGTGCTGCTGTCGCCGACCGCGCTGCTGGTGGCCAAGGAGACGCTGCCCCCCGCGGTCGCCTACCTGCTGCTGCGCGCGGCCTCGCAGATCCACGACAGCCCGGGCCTGCTCGATCGCGCCGGCGAGTTCCCCTCGCCCAGCGGCGGGGACTTCCCGCTCAGCGAAGACGCCAAGCAGTACTACAAGTCCGGCTTGCCCCTGCTGCAGCGCGTCCTGCCGTTCTGGGCGGCGGTGCTCGCCCAGCGGCTCTGGGTAATGCTGCTGCCGCTCATCGCGGTGCTGCTGCCGCTCTTCCGCGTCCTCCCGTCGCTCTATAGCTGGCGCGTGCGCTCGCGCATCTATCGCTGGTACGCGCGCTTGAAGGAGATAGAGCTCGAGCTGGAGGAGAAGCCCGGGCAGATCGAGCTGCAGGTCATCCTCGAAAAGCTCGACGCGCTCGACCAGGCGATAAACCACATCCCGACGCCGCTCTCGTACTCCGAGAAGCTCTACAGCTTCCGCCAGCACATCGAGCTGGTGCGCGCGCGGGTGGTCGCCGCGCTCAAGGGACGCGAGGCGCCGAAGGACCCGGAGAGCGCTGCTGCGGCGCAGTGAGCGCGCCTCGGCGAATCTCGCGCGCCCTCTCAGCGCTCGCGCTCGAGGCTCGCGCCGAGGGGTGTTCTCGTCACACACCCGGAAACACGTCGTGGGAGCAGTCGCGACCAAGGGTGTCGTAAACCCGTTGAAACGTTCCGGGCATCCCGCCTGAAGCGGCCGCTTCAATGCCGCGAACTGCCTTGCCCCTCTCCCGGCAGACCGCTGTCCTCGAGCTCGGTCGAGAACCCGAGGCGGATCCTCTTTCCGTCCGGCCCCTCGAGGCGCGGGACCTCCGGCGCGAACGGCTGGCGGGGCAGGCCCAACGCGTCGAGCAGCTCGTCGCCCTTCGACCCGAAGGCGCCGCGCCCTCGCGCTGCTCTTCGCGCCTGCCCGAGCGGGCGCGGCCGCGCCGGCGCGCACCCGCATCGCCGTCCTCGACGTGCGCGCCGCGGGCACCATCGACCCTAAGTCGGTCGAGGGGCTCTCGGCTCTCATCGCCTCCGAGACCGCGGCCCGCGGCGACGTGCAGGTCACCAGCGGCGCCGATCTGCGCGGCCTCATAGGCTTCGACCGCGAGCGCCAGTTGCTCGGGTGCACCGAGACGAGCTGCATGACCGAGATCGCCGGTTCGCTCGGCGTCGAGTACCTGCTCTTCTCCGAGGCCTCGAAGGTCGGCGACGTCTGGCTGCTTTCGATGACGCTGCTCGACTCGCGCAAGGCCCTCGCCGTCTCCCGGATCACCAGGCGCGCCTCGTCCCTCAACGAGCTCGTGCCGCTGGCGGGCGAAGCGCTCGCCACGGTGCTCGAGCCCGTCCTCGGCACCGCGCCCGGGGCGACGGCGCCGGCCGCGCCTGACGGCACGGTCTCGGCCCCTTCCTCGAGCCCGACCCTCGCCTTCGCGGTCGGCGGCGCCGGGCTCGCCCTGGCCGCCGGCGGCGCGGTCTTCGGCGTCCTCGCGCTGCGGGCGCACGAGCGACAGCAGACGGCCGCCGACGCCGGCGATCGCGCCGGCTACGACGCCGCGAGCGCCGCGGTGCGCCGCAACCGGCTGCTCGCCGACGGGCTCTACGTCGCCGGCGGGCTCGCGGTGGCGACAGGCCTGGTGCTGTGGCTGACACACGATCCGAAGCCCGCCCCCGTCGCGCTCGTCCCGTTGCCTCGCGGGGTAGCGGCCTCGTTCTAGGTAGCTGGTGTTTTTCTGTAGACGATGCGGGCGGCATCTGAAAGATGCCGCCCCATGAGTCTTGGCCGTACGCCTGCTGGTGCTGACCTGTTTCGGAATCCGGCGCGATTCTGTGCCG
>JBMNNX010000481.1:0-3035 GCA_050942745.1 Myxococcales bacterium | reverse complement strand
AGCGGCGCAGGTTCGAGCGGCGCAGGTTCGAGCGGCGCAGGTTCGACCGGCGCAGTTTCGACCGGCGCAGGTTCGAGCGGCGCAGGTTCGAGCGACGCAGTTTCGACCGGCGCGGGTTCGACCGGCGCTGCTTCGACCGGCGCTGCTTCGACCGGCGCTGGTTCGACCGGCGCTGGTTCGACCGGCGCTGGTTCGACCGGCGCAGTTTCGACCGGCGCAGGTTCGACCGGAGCAGCTTCGACCGATGTGGCTTCGAGCGATTCGGCTTCAACCGGCGCAGTTTCGACCTGCGCTGCCTCAACCGGCGCAGCTTCGACTGGCGCGGCTTCGAACGACGCTACATCGATCGCCGAAGTACCAACCACCGCAGTCCCGACAGCGGCCGCCTCGGCGAATGCCAGTTCGAGAACACCGGCCGCGAAAGACGAGACCTCTCTCGAAGCGACCTCGGCCGTTGCATCCTGCTCCAGTCTCGCCGGCTCGTCCTCCACTGGCGCTGATCTAGCGGGCACAGCCGCGAGCAAATTGGCGTCGGGCGACAACGGCGCTTCTGGTGCTCCCGGTTCAACTTTACCTGGGGTCAACCCGCTGGGGCCTGGCCCCGGAGAAGCTTCGACCGTCGCCCCTTCGATAGCAGCTTCGGCCACCGAGGCTGCTTCAGGCGGCGCCGCTTCGACCAGGGCGACATCCACGGGAACCGCCCGAGCCGAATCTGCCTGTGTCTCGACCAAGGCGCTCCCGGGCGTGACATCAAGAGACCCGACGCC
Source organism: Myxococcales bacterium (assembly GCA_050942745.1). Classification (GTDB taxonomy): domain Bacteria; phylum Myxococcota; class Myxococcia; order Myxococcales; family UBA5297; genus UBA10939. The sequence continues at coordinate 2,268 of JBMNNX010000481.1, read as the reverse complement.
GGAGGAAGCGAAGCCGCTCGGAGACGGCGCACAGCCATCGGGCGGAACGGCGCTCGACGGGACCTCGCCAGGCCGCGGCGCCTCGGGGTACGCCAGTTGCGTCAACAGCAGCGGGGATGCGGCGTCGACCGGCCCGATGCTCGGGCGCACCTCGTCGCCTTGATCCGACGCTTCCGCCCTCTCGATCGGCATCGGCTCGGAGCTCTCGACAAGGCCCAACAGCACGAGCGAGGCCAGAATGGCCCGAGCCCTCGCGGGCTCGAGCTCGCTGGCCGCGATGAAGTCTTCCGGAACAACCGGCGCCATCAAGTTGGCGAGAGCCGCAGACTCCTCATCAGTCCACGAAAAATGCCCCCAAAGCCCCGCCATCTCGGCCGAAAGCACGACTGGGCTCGCCTGCAAGCTCTTTATCGCCTCGGCGACCAGGGCCTCTGCGGGCGGTGCGGCCATGGCCATCAGGATCGCTCGATGGGCGCTGCAAATCGGGACGCCGCGCGTCCACAACGGCAGGTCCAAGGTCTCCTCGAAGTGATAGCTGCCCTCGGCGATGGCCACGACGATGGAGAGGTAGTCGGTCTGCTGCTTGAGCAAGACGCGCTCGAGATCCTCGGGCGCAATCGCTCCCATCTTCATCAGGACCTGCCCGTGCGGCTCACCGACGCGCGCCATCTCGACGAGGCTGCGGTTGAGCGTCTCGATGTCAATCAGGCCCTCGGTCAGTAGGTACTGCCCAAGGGGCTTGAAGCCCTGAAAGACCTGGCAACCGGCCGGCCGCCCGTTACGCAGATACAGCCGCGCCTGCCCCTGCGACTGCTGCAGAGTGACAACGCCGGTCAATTCGCGGTCGAGCGCGTCAATCAGCAGCGCCGCAGGCGGCGTCTGCGCCAGGTCTCCGGTCGGCCAAGACACACGCATTGCACTCCCCCCTCGCCAGGCACTCGTGCTCACCATGGGTCACCGCTACTTCATCGAAAAACAGCCAACTGGTTTACATAGTCGTAGCACGGACACAGAGTCTGCGGCGCCCTCTCCGAGAGCGCACCCGGTGTCATTCACCGGCTCGGTGCGCCGGACGGCACGACTGCTCCGCCGTGCCGAGGCCGCGTCTGCGCGCCGGTTCAATGTCTCAGGGCGGAGGCTCTCGGGCCAGGGCCATCAGGCCAGAGTCCTACCCGGTCAACTCGCGTTTCTTGGGCAGATTGCATGGGGATGAGCGGACCGCTCCAGCGAGTTTCAGCTCTGCGCTGGCAGAAAGCAAACTTGGCCGCTCCCACCGGGGAGCGGCCAACCGTCTGCCCGGGTTCGTCGGGTGCGCCTTCTACGGCCAGAGTGGCTCCGAATCGGTGCCCTCCCATGGCAAGCGGCCGATGGGGGCGCCGAGGTAGCGCGCAAACCACTCCGCGGCCAGGCGCGAGACCATCTGAAGGGCGCCGGGCTCCTCGAAGAGGTGCGTCGCCCCGGGCACGATCGAGAGCTTCTTCTCCGACGTGAGCTGGTCGTACGCGTCGCGGTTCAGGTCGAGAACCACCTCGTCGCTGCCGCCGACGATGAGCAGCGTCGGCGCCTTGACCTCCGACAGGGCCTCGCCCGCGAGATCGGCGCGCCCGCCTCGAGAGACCACTGCGCTGACGAGCCGTGGCCTTCGCGCCGCCGTCACCAGCGCCGCAGCCGCACCAGTGCTCGAGCCAAACAGACCGAACTTCAAATGGCTCGTCTCCGGGTAGCCTGCCGCCCACTCCAGCGCGTCGATGACCCGCTGCGCGAGAAAGTCGATGTCGAAGCGAAGCTCCCGCGTCAGGATGTCGACCTCCTCCTCTTCCGCCGACAGCAGGTCGAACAGCAGCGTGCCCAGCCCGCGTTCATTGAGATCCATGGCGACCCGCTGGTTGCGTGGGCTGAAGCGGCTGCTGCCACTCCCGTGGGCGAAGAGGACCAGGCCAGTGGCACCCTCTGGAATCGCGAGGCTGCCCTCCAGCTCGACCGGGCCCGCAATCACCCGCACCTGCCTTTCCACCGTCCGTTCTACTGTCGTTCCTGTATCCACCGCGCACCTCCTCTAGACCAACCAGGGATACGTCTCCGGCGGCTCGGCGCTCTCCCAGCGCACCGTCCGCTCGCGCGGCTCGGCTGCCCGCGGCCGACCGACGTGAATCACCGCGTCAACGCTCGCGCCCCGGGCGAAGCGGTTGACGCGAAACGCGTCCGGCCAGTCGGCCTCGACGACGACCGCGCGAAAGCCTTTCTCCTCAATCAGGCACCGGGCAATCT
>JBMNNX010000133.1:0-17323 GCA_050942745.1 Myxococcales bacterium | reverse complement strand
GGAAGCCCTCGCAATGGTGCGAAGGTCAAGCCTCTGCGGCCAGCGCTTCATCCTGCCCTCGCAGACGAGGCATCAGCTCATACCGACAGCGGATTTCGGCATCCCGGGATCTGCCGAAGAGCGGAAAAACGAGCGTCCGTGAGGCAGCAATCATTGACGGCGCTCGCTAGGCAATCTACCGCCGAAAGCCGCTAAGACCGCTCCTCCACGCGCCCGATGAAAGCGCGCATCAGAGCAGCGCATTCGGTTGGATGGGTTTCCAGCAGGAAATACGGCCCGTCGAGGATGTGCGCTTCCATACGCGGGAGCGCCCTCATCCACGAAAGCGTTTCGTCGAGCTCGAAGAAGCTGTGGTGTGCGCGCCCCCACAGCATCAGCGCCGGCGGTTGCAGCGCTCGAGGTATCTGGCGATCTTTCCGAATGGCGCGACGTGGTTGCGATAGTCGAGCACCAGCGCACGCTGAGTCTTGAGGCGGCCAGGCTGCGACATGATTCGCCAATCCTCTTCCCAGCACCTTGGGTCGATGCGCTCAGTCGCGGATGGCGAGCCCGAGCTCGAAGCTGCGTTTGTGCACAGAAAACAGGGCCGGATCGCCAACCACGCGACCCGGCCCGCGCTTCGTCTCAACTTCGATGTGGCGCTTTCCGCCTACGGCACGCTCTGCGCGTTCACGGTGCGAGTCTGCTCGGCGGTGAAGCTGCCGCCGTGGAAGGCGCGATCGACGCTGCCCTCGCGAGCGCGCGTGACCGTCAAGGTGATCGCGCATTCGTCGGAGATAGCGCGGCCCTCCTCTTGATCGACCCTCTTGACGAGCGCGCCCGCCGGCACGGTGAACGAGCTGCTGCCGGTTCCCAAGTCGGCGCTGTAGCTCTCGATACACTCGCCGCTGATCTCCAGGTTCAGCGGGTCAGGGCTGGGAGCCGAGCTCCATCTCAACGTGAGCGGCGCGGCGCGGGAGAAGCTCTCATTGGCGAGCGGCTGCAGCGTAAAGGGCGCCGGCATGCGGACCGAGGAGTCCCGGGCGTTGGTCCCGTTGCTGCGCGACAGGCTCACGCGCACTTCGGTCTCTGCCGCGTCGGTGCCGAAGGTGGCCGAATAGGTGACCGAGCCGAGCAGGCTGTGCTCGACACGTTGCTTGGTTTCGCCGGCGACGCTCGCCTCGAGCTTATCGTCCGCGGTCAGTTGGCGAAACGTGAGGAGCGCCGAGGGGTCTCGCAGCGAGACCTCGACCCGGGTGTTGCCGTCGCCGGTGGCTATGGCCCGCATTCGCGCGTTCATCTCCGAGGTGTCGATTTCGCTCGCGCTCTTGGTCGAGCAGGCAGTGGTGGTGGCGGCCAGCAGCATGGCCAGCCCGGCGGCAGTCGTCTTCCTCGTGGATCGTTTCTCCTGGTGTCAGCGCGGCTTGATGGCTCGCGAAGAAGGCGGGCGTTTGCAGCCTGCGTGCCGGTCGGCAAGTGATGGAAAAGATTGAGGAGGTGCTTGGCGACCTGGCAGGGGTGGGCTGACATCCTTGTCGTGCCGGGCGCTGGTCGAGGCGCGGATACCCAGCCGCAAAGCTCTTGCAGGACGACTTGATGAGTTGGCAGGTGCGTGAAAGCGAGACGTCTGCCGCCACGCCTCGAATTCGTGGCTGGCTTGGGTAGCGGCGACGCATGATGTTGCTTCGCACGCACGCGCCTCGACTTCGAGGCGGCGGTAGGGCTGCTCTACGCTCGGAACGACCAGCTTCGCCCGAATCGCTCGAAGAGGCTAGCAGGAGAGTGGAGCCCGCCCGCGCAAGAGCCGGGCCGACTTGCCTTGACCCTTTGGCCCGCCGCGGGAATGCTCTCGCCGCTTCTCTCATTGGCCACAACGAAGTGAATCGCCGGGCGCCGCAACCAATACAAGAGGGAATCTGCTCGTGGCGCGAACCCGAGCGCCTGCATCACATCAGGAGAAGAAGATGAATCCGCGTGCCGACCGACTCGCTTCAGCTCTCCTCTTGGCGGCGCTGCTCGCGATGCCGGGCGCTGCGCTTGCCGAGAAGGCCAAAGCGGCGCCGACGCCTGGCTACACCGAGGAGGAGATCGTCACGCTCGTCCGCAGCCTCGGCAAGAAGCAGAGCATTCCTGCCGACAAGCTGAGCGACCTCGTCTCGGGGCTGCGCAAGTCGCTCGAAACGGCCGATTTCGCGCGGCACGTCAAAAAGTATCCGGTGCGCGGCGTGCTCGTCTTCGAAGGTGGCGAGGGCGGCCTGCTCGTCAAGTTCATGAAGGCGAGCGGCCTGCTCAGCTTCAAGGGCGGGCGGCAGGCCGCCGAGGTGAGCCTGCGCACCTGGAGCGCGGGCGCCCAGGCCGGAGGTTCGGCGCTTTGGGGTGTGGCACTGGTGATGGGGCTGAATTCCGAGGCGCACTTTGGTGGCGACTATTCGGGAAAGCTCATCACCGCCACCGCCGGCGATGAAACGACAAACCGCGCCCTGCTGTTGTCGCTCAAGGACGGCAAGGGCAAGCGTGCTCACGACCTGTGGGTCGTCACGGCGGGTCGTGGCCTGTCGGCGGGCGCTGGCGGGGCGAAGATGACGATTTCGCCGCGATGGTAGGCGTGACGGTCGAGGGTCGACGGTCAAGAGTCGAGGGTCGAGGGTTTGTCCGGCAGCGGCATGTAGCGTTCGCCTTGGATGGCGCTCTCCTCAATGCTCCCTTGGCGGAGCAGGGGCTGCGCCGTTCAGTCTCTCCGACATCCCCGGCCATTCATCTTCTCGCAGCCCGAAGACGTCGCGGGCGGCCCCAATGCGCTTGGGACCGCCCGTCATTCGAAACGCCGCCTTCGCCGCCTGTCTTAGACGAAGAGGTTGACCCGCGCTCGCGAGGCCTCGTCGAGGTAGCTGGCGACGCCGCCGATTTCGACGCCGTCGATGAGCTCGCTGCGATCGAAGCCCATCACGTCCATCGACATCTGACACGCGACGAGCTTGACGCCCATCTGCCGCGCCTTCTCGAGGAGCTGCGCGACTGAGTCGACGTTGCTCTCCTTCATCACCCGCTTCATCATCGCGGCGCCCATTCCGCCCATGTTCATCTTCGAGAGGCTCAGCTCGTCAGGGCCCTTGGGCAGCATCCAGCCGAAGGCCCGCTTCTTCCAGTCCTTGCCCGAGGCCGAGGGCGCCTGCGGCTTGCGCAGCAGCGACAGGCCCCAGAAGGTGAAGAACAGGGTCACCTTCCTGCCCATCGCCGCGCCGCCGGTGGCGATGATCAGCGAGGCCATCGCGCGGTCGAGGTCGTTGGAGAAGACCACCAGCGTCTGCCCGTCCTCGCCCGGCCCGACGGCCGCCATCGGTGTCGCCGGCAGCGGGCGCCCCTTGGCGATGACCGCGCGGAATCCGCGTGCGTCCGAGCCAACAGAGAGCACCTGGTGGCCGGTCGCGCGCGCCCACGCCGGCAGGTCGGTGGCAAAGCCGGGATCTGACGCGACGATCTCGATGACCTGGCCCTCCTTTGCCTGTTCTACGGCCTCTTTGACTTTGAGGATCGGCCCGGGGCACTGCAGCCCGCAGGCGTCGATCTTCAGGTCGGGCTCCGGGACTGCGGCCACCCCGGGGTTCGGGCAGGCGGCGACCACGGTCTCCGACGAAGTGATCGTCTCGGCGGCCCGAGAGGCATCGAGCGGTCCGGTGGCGGCGTACCAGACCTTGTAGCCGCCCAGCAGGTTGACCGCGTCAAAGCCGCGCTGCAGCAGGACCCGCAGCGCCACGTAGCCCCGCAGGCCCGCCTGGCAGGTGACGACGATCTTGCGGTCCTTGGGCAGCTCGCCTATCCGCTCGCGCAGCTTGCCGAGCGGGATGTTGACGGCGTCCGGGAAGGCCCCGCAGGCGACCTCGTCGGGCTCGCGCACGTCGAGCAGCAGGGCGCCTTGTCCCTGCAGCTCCGCCAGCTCGCTCCAGCCGATGGCCGGGTGGTCGCCGCGCAGCATCCCCGCGGCGATGGAGGCGGCTTGGTTCACTGGGTCCTTCGCCGAGGAGAAGGGCGGCGCGTAGGCGAAGTCCATTGCCTCGAGGTCGTAGACGGTCAGCCCGCCGGCGATGACGGTCGCCAGTACGTCGATCCGCTTGTCGGCGCCCTCGCGCCCGATGGCCTGGGCGCCAAGCACCTTCCCGGTCTCGGGGGCGAAGAGCAGCTTGAGGACGAGCGGTGAAGCGCCCGGGTAGTAGCCGGCGTGCGAGGAGCCGGGCATCCAGACGACGCGGTGGGCGACGCCGAGCTGCTTTGCTACGCGCTCGGAGAGCCCGACGCTGGCGGCGACCTGGTCGAAGACTTTGACGATGCTGGTGTTGTAGGCGCCGCGGTATTCGACCTTGCGCCCGGCGATCACGTCGGCGACCAGCCGGCCTTGTCGATTGGCCGGGCCGGCGAGCGGGATCCTCGCGACCTGGCCGGTGAGCCGGTCCTTGATCTCCACCGCGTCACCGACCGCGAAGATGCGCGGGTCGTTCGTGCGCAGCTGCGCGTCGACCTTGATCGCTCCGGTAGCGCCGAGCTCGAGCCCGGCCTCGCGCGCGAGCTTGGTCTCGGGGCGCACGCCGACGGCGAGCACGACCAGGTCTGCATCCAGCCCCTCGCCGGAGCTGAGGTGCAGCTTGAGCCCCTGCTCGGACTTGGCGATGGCCTGCAGGCCATTGCCGAGCCGCAGCCCGACCCCGTGCAGCGCCAACTCGTTGGCGAGCAGGGACGACATCTCGGCGTCGAGGAAGGGCACCACCTGCGGCAGCTTCTCGACGATGGTGACGCCGACTCCGCGGTGGACCAGGTTCTCGGCGACCTCCACGCCGATGTAGCCGGCGCCGACGACGACCGCGCGCCCGACCTTGCGCTCGGCGAGGAAGCTCATGATTCGGTCGAGGTCGGGCACGTTGCGCAGCGCGAAGACGCCGGGCAGGTCGATGCCTTCGACCGGAGGCTTGATGGGCTCGGCGCCCGGCGAGAGGACGAGGTAGTCGTAGCCCTGCTCGCGCTCCTCGCCTGTCCGCAGATCGCGCAGCGTCACCGTGCGCTTCTCGCGGTCGATGCCCACCGCCTCGGTGAGCGTCTTGACCGTCAGGTTGAAGCGGGAGGTGAGCCCCTCGGGAGTCTGCACGAAGAGCGCGTCGCGCTCGGGGATGACCCCGCCGATGTGGTACGGCAGCCCGCAGTTGGCGTAGGAGACGTGCGGCCCGCGCTCGACGAGTGTGATCTCGGCTTCCTCGTCCAGCCGCCGCAGTCGCGCCACGCAGGATGCTCCGCCGGCGACGCCTCCCACCACGATAACCTTCTTGCTCACGATGTCTCCTCCTCGGGAACTCCAGGGGTCGAAATGCTGCTCACCGCCCTTGGACGGTGCACCAGTGGCGGCAGCGCCGGTCTGGCCCGCTCTCTTAGAGACAACTCGCGAGAAACCGATTCGCGCGCAGGTGCATAGGGAACGCCTGCCTGGTGCAGGTGGGGCGCGGGTGCCGACCGAATCGCGTCGAGCACGGACCGCAATGAGGCGCGCTTGGCCGGCATCCTGCCGTGCTCGCTTCCCCTCACCTTGCTGTCGAGGCTGCCGTCGGCGGTGGCGACGAAGCACTCGGTCGCCTGCGGGGGTCGAGGCACTCTGCCGCCGGGCGGCAGGGCGGGCGGCCTAACCGTCGGCTGCCTTTCTGGGTTCTCCGGCGCAGCGACGGCCTTCGACAGCAAGACGAGGTCCCGTCAACCCGGTGCAAGCACATGTGCCAGCGATTTTTCGAATGCCATTTCGCGATGCGTGCAGTGGCAGCGCCCACGGTCGAGGTCCTGTTCAGGCACGACGACCTGGGATTCGGGTAGTCGCCGACCGAGCGGGCTCTCGAGCGCGCCGGACGGGTGCCTCGTCCGTAGTGAATCGAGGTTGGCGCTCTCGAAGAGGCGGAGACAGCTCGGTCGGCGGTTGGCCACGGGCTCATCCACGGTAGGCATTGGCCTCAGGAGAGCAAAGCAATGAACCGCTATTTCATGCTCGCGATGGCAGGCACCCTTCTCAGCGGCTGCGCGACCACTCACGCAATTCGCGGCGAGTATTCCGACCCTGAGGTGATCGAGATTCTCTCCGACCGGTTCAGCGAAAACGACCTTCAGCTCATCGCCAACCAGATGGCCGACTCGCTGACGCGGGCGCCGTATTTCGCCAACCTCGAGTCGCCGCCCAGGCTGCTCGTCGGAAAGATCGCCAACCGCACCGGTGAGCCCATCGACACCGACATGCTCGCCGAGCGGATTCAGGTGGCGCTGGTGAAGAGCGGGCGCTTCGAGCTCTTTGACGAGAGGACCCGGTTGGCCATGGCTCAGGAGTACGAGTACCAGACCTCCGGCTACGTCAATTGGGAGCACGCCAAGGCGCCAGGCACGCAGATTGGCGCCGATTACGTGCTCATCGGGTCGCTCTCGGCCATCGTTCAAGCCAGCGGCAGCGACCGGATGACCTACTTCAAGATGTCGATGAGCGTCTCCGAGCTGGCCACCGGTATCATCCGCTGGGCCGACGACAAGGAGATTCGCAAGAAGTACGAAATCGCCGGCATCTCCCGCGGCACCTCGAAAGCGCTCAGGGGAGTGAGCATCGGCACCGGAGTGAGCGCGATGGTCGTGGGGACCAGCCTGGTCGGCATGGGTTTGGTCGGCGTCGGCGAATCACGGGCTCCGGTGAACGTGAATCTGCTGCTGGCCGGCGGCGGGGCGCTGTTTGGGGGCATGGTCGCGGCTTTCCTCGTCCCGAGGCTCATCCCCGACGGCAATCCGCAGCTAGCGAGCGTGGGGTTTTGCCCGATGCGCGGCGGCGGAGGCGTGTCGTTCGGGTTGTCGTTCTAGCGCGCGTCGCGCCCTCGTCGTCTGAGGCAAGAGCGCGGTGCCCGGCTGGTGCCCGGCGCAACCGTCGCGAACGGCACGGGCTCGGGTTCCCAGCCGACGAGCGGACCGCCTGCCGTGCCATCAGCAGGCTTGGCTGCCGGTTACGGATCGACGGGGCGAGCCCTTTCGCTATAAGAACGGGCGCTTAGCCTTGTCCGAGTGAGTGGCCGTGACGGATTTCGCCGCCCAACCCAATAGCCAATCAGCGATGCGTGCCGCGGCGGCCGGAGACTTCACTGCCATGTATCAGCGCGAGTATCCGTATGTCGGAAAGGTGCTGATTCGGTTGGGCGTGCGTGCGGCCGACCGGGAGGACGTGGCGCACGATGTCTTCGTCGCCGCCTTTCGCGGTTGGTCCAGGTTCAATTCCTCCAGGCCGGTCCGCCCGTGGTTGTTTGGAATCGCCTTCCGGATCATCCGCGACCGCAACTTCAAGTTCCAGAACCGCTTCGAGCAGCCGACGGCCGATGTCGAAGCGGTGGACGGCCGCAACGCCGAAGAGATCGCGAGCCACCGCGAGGCTTTGCAGCAGGTCGAGAGCGCGCTCGCATCGCTGGAGCTAGAAAGGCGCGCGGTGCTGGTCATGCACGATATCGACGAGACGCCGATGCCGCAGATCGCCGAGAGCCTCGGCCTGCCGCTCAACACGGCCTACTCGCGCCTTCGGCTGGCCCGGAGAGACTTCAACGAAGCCGTCGCGAGGTTGCAGAAGGAGCGCGCCTGACCATGTCCTTGGACGATCGCCAGACCGAGCCCCTGAGCGATGCTGCCCGCGCTCTGCTCGAGGCCGAGCAGGCCAGGCCGGGCCCGGCCCCTCAGTTCGGCGAGGCGGTCTGGAATCGGCTCGCGCTCACGTTGGGCCTGGAGCCGACGATGCAGGCGCCGCCTTCGGCGCCTGACCTTCTGGCTCCGGCCGCTCCGGTCGCTGCGGCAGCGGGCTGGTTGTCCAAGATCCTGGTTGGCGGGCTGATAGCGGCTCTTGGGGCAGCGGCGGGCGGGGGCGCGGTCTACGTCTGGATGGACGGTCGCGCTGACCGCGCGAGGCGAACCGACACCGTGGAGCGATCCGCGCCGGACGTCGCCCATGGTCGGGCGGCGCGCTTGTCCGAGGACGCAGACTCTCTCGACCGGCCGCAGACCGTGCGCTCCGAGCTCCAGCCCGAGGTGGGCGAGGACCTGCCCGCGCGCGAGGGAGCGCTGCCGGTGCTGCCGGAAAGTGGCGCGCGGGCTCCTGTCCTCGGCCCGGGGCCAGGCGAAGAGACAGCGCAGCGTTCGCGGCCGACGCCCTCGGTGAACGAGCCCCCGGAGCCGAAAGCGGCACCTTGGGCGGTTGCCAAGTCGATCTCGGCCGAAGAGCCCGCGATGCTCCAGCGGGCGCGAACCGCGCTGGCGCGCGGCGAGGCACGCGAGGCTTTGGCGCTCCTCGACGACCACGAGCAGCGCTTCCCGGCCGGCCAGCTCGTCGAATCGCGCGAGGCGCTGCGCATTCAGGCGCTGATGGCGGTCGGAGAGACGGCGCGCGCCCGAGAGCTCGTGGTGGAGTTTCGGCGCCGCTTCCCGCGAAGCGTCTTCCTGAGCGAGGTTCATCGCGCCGTTGCTGGCCCCTGAGGCGTGGCCGCGCGAGGGAAGCTGGACCCGCGCGCCGCCTTCCTGCGGGCGTCGCGGGGCAAGAAAGCGCGGCTTGCCCGGGAAAAAGGCAGCGCCCGTGACGGAACCGCGCGCTCGCCCCAATAGCCAGAGTGGGGGCACAAAACCAAACCGGCATCTCCAGCCAGGAGCCGACCCGATGAACCGCTACCTCATGCTCACGTTGGCCGCCGCGCTTCTCAGCGGCTGTGCGACCACCCGAAACGTTCGCGGTGAATACGCCGATCCCGAGGTCATCGAGATCCTCTCCGACCGGTTCAGCGAGAACGATCTGCAGCTCATCGCCAACCGGATGGCCGAGTCCCTCGCGCAAGCGCCGTACTTCGCCAACATGGAGGCACCGCCTCGGCTGCTCGTCGGGAGGATCGCCAACCGCACCGGCGAGCCCATCGACACCGACATGCTCGCCGAGCGGATCCAGGTGGCGCTGGTCAAGAGCGGGCGCTTCGAGCTCTTCGACGAGAGGACTCGGGTGGCCTTGGCCAAAGAGTACGAGTACCAGACCTCCGGCTATGTCGACGCGCGGCAAGCCAATGTGCCCGGCACTCAGATTGCCGCCGACTACGTGTTGATCGGGTCGCTCTCGGCCATCGTCCAGGCGAGCGGTAGCGACAAGATGACCTACTACAAGATGTCGATGAGCGTCTCCGAGCTGGCCACCGGCATCATCCGCTGGGCGGACGACAAGGAGATTCGAAAGAAGTACGAGATCTCTGGCATCTCCCCAGGCACCTCCAAAGCGCTCAAAGGCGTGGGCCTGGGGGTCGGGATAAGCGCGATGGTGGCTGGGGCCGGCCTGATAATCGCCGGCCTGGCAGAGCACGAGGACGCCTCGTGGCACGTCGAGGAGTACGACTGCACCAATTCGCTCGGCAATCCCTGGCGGTGCATGCGCCGTGTCGATGACCCCGAAGTGCCCGTGAACAAGACCCTCATCATTGCCGGCGCCGGCGCGATGATCGGCGGCCTGATTACGACCATCGTCGTCCCCCGGCTGGTGCCGAAAGGCAATCCTCACCTGGCGAGCGTGGAGCTCTATCCGCTGCGCGGCGGAGGTGGCCTGTCGCTCGGGTTCGCGTTCTAGGGCGCGCCGTTCTTGTCACCCCGAGGCCCGGGCCACGGGCCAAAGGAGGAACCATGAGAAGCCATCTGATCGTTTCGCTCGTGTTGGTGAGCCTGGCGCTGGCCGATGCGCCGTCGGCTTCGGCCGCAGGGCGCGCGCGCACCGACGGGCCCCCGGGGGCAGAGGTTGGCGCCGGCGGCTACGTCCGGCCCGGCGGCGACAGATTCTCGGTGGGAGTCGACTGGGGCGCTTCGGTGGCCGAGGGCGACTGCGCTCCGCCCATCCTGCTGGGCATCAAGTTTGCCTACTGGTCGGACGACTGGTTCCAGGTCGAAGCCTCTGGAACCTACCTCTTCCAAAACGAAAGCTTCGAGATCCTCGTCGGCCCTCGTTTTCGCACCTCTCCCTTCCACCGGGTGGGCCTGAGCGTCGGCTTGAAGGGCGGCGCCATCCTCTTGCCCTACCCCGAGGAGCGTTTCGTCTACCGCCCTCTGTTCGCCCTGAGCCCGCAGGTCGGGCTCGACATGCTGGTGAGTGACTCGGGCGTGCTGGACCTCACCTACGCCCTGGACTTCGACGCCTTCCGCCTCAGCCCCGCCGCCCACCGTCTCTTCATGACCGTTGGATACAGGTTTTGAGCCATGAAAACGAACCTTCTGATTGCCGCAGTCCTCCTGCAGTCCTCGCTGGCTCTTGCCCAGGCATCGAGCGCTCCATATCCGGCGACGACGTTGGCGCCTTCGCGCTTCCCGGCGGGCAAGTCCGAGACCATCAACATTGTCCAATGGAGCGCCAATGAGCTGCCGAAGGTCTACCAGCGCTCCGAGCAGCTGCCGCTGACCGACGCGGACATCGTCAAGCTCAGCAATGCCGGGTTCTCGCCGGCGCGAATCGTCCAGATGATCGAGGAGCGCCGCTGCGCTTGCGACGCCTCGGCCGACGGGTTGGTTGCCCTGAAGCGCCAGAAGGTCAGTGAGGAGGTCATCTCCGCGGTCTCGCTGCACGCGCTCAAGCCGAACCGCTCGCTGACCATCCTCGTGACCCTCGACTTCATCGGCACCGGGCAGCCGACCGACGGGGCGCCCGTGAGCGCCTCGCTCGGGAGCGCGCCTCGCGACTCCTTTCTGTACTTCTTCCTCGACGACGGTCCGCTCACCCGTGTCTTCCGCGCCGACGTCGCAGCGCTCCTCGCGCAGCACAGGGGGATTCCTGCGATGGTCGATCGCACCGACCCGTTGCTGACGCGGCAGGTGCGGCGCCTCCAGATCGCTGGGGAGATTCCGCTGAAGACCTACGGAGAGCACACGCTCTACGTGACGAGTGCCGCCCGCGCGACTATCAACCACCCGGGGATGCTGGTAGACGCCGAGCGCAATCGCGGTCAGGCCTACTTCTTCGACTACCCGCGCGCTTCGCTGCAGACGGTTTGCAGGCTCGCAGTCAGCTACCGCCGCGATCCGGTGCTCCCCGACAAGTGGAGCTTCGCGGGCAGCACCTTCGAGTGCGAGTTCAACTAAGCCGGCTCCCTGGAAGCGCTTTCGGGGGCAGAGCCCGTGCTTCGCCTGCTGCCCGAGCTGGTGGCTCGAAGGCCATCCCGCGCGTCCTCGCGATTCATCCGCGGGGCTCGCTTGTTGACCGGCGCAGGAGACGGCGGCGCTAGTTCGCGCAGATCGTGTCGATGCCTTCCCACCGTCGAGCTTCGTCAGCGGCAAAGGCGTCGCACTATGGACGACGGGCGCTCGGATCGCCTTCGAACAGGAAATGGAGCCGCAGTCGGTAGAGCGACCTGGAGGTGGGGAAACGCGATCCGGTGGCGGGGTTGACCTCTTCGTCAAGCAGCCGTTCGACCTCAGGCGAGGCCTTTCGTCGCTTGAGCTCGCGTTCGATCCAGCTGCCGGGGAGCGGGAGGAGGCTGGACGGCGGAGCTCCAGCTCCGCCACGCCGTGCCGGCCGGCGAGACGCCGGGCCTCCCTGCCTCTCAGCCGCCTCGATCAGCCAAAGAACGAAGCGGAACGGTGTTAGACGGCAGAGCGGGAGGAGGCTGGACGGCGGAGCTCCAGCTCCGCCACACCGTATCGACCCGCGAAACGCCGGCTCTCCTGCCCCTCCGGGCGCCGCGTCGGCCTGCGAGACGCCAGTGCTTCCGCCTTTCCGGTCGCCCCGTTGGCCGGCGCGAGGCCGGTACTTCCGCCCTTCCAGTACCCCCGTAGACGGCGCGAGGCCCGCACTCCCGCCTCTCCGGTGGCCCCGTCGGCCGGCCCAAGGCCGTCCTCCCGCGCCTCGGGTGTTGCCTCCGGCCGGCGAGCCGCCAGGAGCCGTCGGCGATCCACTCATGGCCCAGGCGAAGCCGGCCGACGAACAACAGGATTCACAAGGCGCGGTTCTCGCTGCCGGACGTGCTCGGGCTGCTCGATCGATTCGAGATCGTAGTGGAACACTAGAGCGAGAAGGGCTCGCCCCGCGGGCCTTTCCGATTGCGCAGGCTCTCGTACGAGACGTGGAAGGACTCGAGGAACCGCAGGTATTCCTCCCAGCTCATCGACGGGCGGGCGAGACGGCGCAAAGCCTGAACGTCCTCGGGCGACGCCCGGATGTCGATGTCGAGGTCAGCTTCGGTCGATTGCTCGGACGATTTCATCGAAGCGCTCCAATAGCCCGTGGCGTTCGAACTGCGCTCTGACCTTGTCCCTGTCGACGCCCGGGAGGCGCAGCAGAGCCTGGATATCCGCCATCTCTTGAAACACGCGCGAAGGGTCGTTCTTCATCGCGAGGATCTTCATTGCGGCCAGGTGCTCCGGGCTCGGCAGCGGCACCTCTAAGCCGGGAAAGACGGACACGCGGTGCGCCGACCCGAAGACGCGCTCGGCGGTCTGCTCGTCGACGTAGATGAAGTCCAGCCGGCCGAGCGTTTCGAGAGGGTGCAGATGGTTCGAGTAGCCCTCGGAGACGTGCAGGCGCTCGTAGCCAAGGGAATCGAGGAACGCCAGCAGCTCGGGCTGTGCTCTGGCCTCGACGATCAGGTCGAGGTCGGCGGTCGCTCGGGAGATGCCGTAGCCGTGCAGGGCAAAGGCTCCCGCGAGGCCGAAGCGGTAGCCGCGCTCGTCGAGGAACCGGGCGATTTGCTGGAGGACTCGGGCGAAGTTCACGGCCTGCTCCCATGAAGACTCGTTAGGCCGATCAGCCTAGCGCATCGAGCAGAATGGCGGCCTGGCCGCGTGTGCTTGGCAGGCAGCCGCTCAGCCTATCGCTGTCTTGTCTCGTGGAAGGAAGCCGAGCTCCAACCTCACCTACGCCGCTCTCTTGCGAAACTTGGTCGTCGCGATCAGCAAGATCCCAACGCCGAACACGAGCAGCGCGAGGAGCTGCGTCCAGACTTCGGCAAAACCCGCGCCCTTGAGCAGGTTGGCGCGCAGCACCTCGCAGTAGTAGCGCAAGGGGTTCAAATACGTCACCGCCTGCAGCCAATAGGGCATGCTGCGAATCGGCGTCATCACGCCAGAGAGCAGGATGGCCGGCATGACGAAGAGGAACCCGCCGAGAAAGGCCTGCTGCTGCGTCTTGCTCACGGTCGAGATGAGCAGGCCGACGCCGAGCGTGGAGAGCAGGTAGGCGAAGGTCGCGGCGACGAGCACGGCGCCGTCGCCTCTTATCGGCAGGTCGAAGACGAAGGCGCCGAGGGCCAGCGCGAGCCCGACGTCGAGGAAGCCGATGACGACGTAGGGCAGCATCTTGCCGACGAGCAGCACCCACGGCGGGATGGGCGTCACGAGCACCTGCTCGAGCGTGCCCATCTCGCGCTCGCGCGCCAGGCCCATGGAGGTGACGATGGTGGTCACGATCACCAGCAGCATCGCCATGACCCCCGGAATCATGTACGGCGGCGAGTCGAGCCCGGGGTTGAACCAGATGCGCGGCACGAGCGAGATGCCGCCGCCAGCGGAGGCGGGCAGGGCGCCCTGCTGCGCCAGGCGCGCCCGCAGAAGATCGGCGTTCACCCCGGCGAAGTAGGCGGCGACGGCGGCGCCGGCGACGGTGGCTCGGTTCGGGTCGGTGCCGTCGATGATGACCTGGACCTGCGCGTTTTCGCCACGGGCAAGGTCTCGCGACAGGCCCTTGGGGAAGATGATGGCGGCCGCGGCTTCGCCCTTCATGATGGCGGCGTCGGCTTCGGCGAACTGGATAGGGCCGGCCGCGCTCGCGCCGAGGTTGTCGAAAGGCGCGGGCCCCGCTCCGTCCACCCCGAGCCTGTCGAGCGGCGCGTGCTCCTCGGCTCCGGCGCTCTCTCTGGTCGCCACTGCGCCGGGCGTGACCGGGGCTGGCGCGACGTCGGAGGAGCTCGAGCTCCGCCGTCCATCCCCATCTCGCCCGCCATCACGACGGGCGCCGACCTCCACCTCGCGCAGCGTCCCGTCCGCCAGAAGCCTGCGCGCGTGCTCGCGGCTCTCGGCAGTCTGGTCCTGATCGGCGATGACGGTCGGGACGCGGTCGACCTTGAAGTCCACCGCATAGCCGAACACGAGGAGTTGAAGCAGCGGTGCGCCGAGCAGCATCGCCAGCATCCGCTTGTCGCGCGCGGTCTGCAGCGTCTCCCTGCGGACCACCGCCAGGAGCTGCGTTCTTCGACTCGGGCGCCGGGACATCGGGTCTCTCCTCATGCGAGCTTGCGCCGGAAGCGCGCGGTCGAAATGGCGAGGACGGCGGCGGCGAAGATGGCCAGCGCGACGACGTCGCCCCAAATCGCGCCGAGCCCGACGCCCTTGAGCATCAGCCCTCGCAGCGCATGCACGAGGTAGCGCGCGGGAACGACGTGCGAGAGCCACTGCAGCACCTGCGGCATGTTCTCGACGGGAAAGACGAACCCTGAGAGCAGCATCGAGGGCAGCAGCGAGCTGAGGGCGCCGGCCTGCGTGGCGACGAGCTGGTTGCGGGTGACGACGGAGATCAGCAGGCCTTGCCCGAGCATGCCGACGAGGAAGAGCAGCCCGACGAGGAAGAGCAGCGGCAGGCTACCGAGGACGGGCACGTCGAAGGCCCACGTCCCGACGGCGACGACGAGCAGCATCTGGAGGCAACCGAGCGCGAGGTATGGCAGCAGCTTGCCGAGGGTGATCTCGAGCCCGCCGACGGGCGAGGCGAAGAGCTGCTCCATCGAGCCGCGCTCCCACTCGCCGGCGATGGCGAGCGCGGTCAATAGCACGGCGGCGATGGCGAGCAGGAACGCGGTCAGTCCCGGCACGAAGAAGAAGGCCGACTTGAGCGATGGATTGAAGCGGGTCCAGACCCGGACCTCGAGCGGCGGTGCCACGCCGTCGAGGCCGCTCAGCTTGGCGTTGCGAGCCTGCGAGAGCGAGCTCGCCTTCGCGAGGAGCTGGTTGGCGATGACCCCGTCGGCGCCATCGACGGCGAGCTGCAGCTCGACCTTGGTGCCGCGCAGCAGATCGCGCCCGGCGCCGGCGGGGACGGTGAGGACGCCAAGGACTTCGCCCCGCTGTACGAGCCGCTCGGCCGCCTCGGGGCTCGCGGGCCGCGCGACGATCTCGAAGTCACCCGAAGCCGCGAAACCGCGCGCCAGCTCGCGCGAATCGGCGGTCTGGTCGAGGTCGACGACGGCGATGGGGATGTGGTCGGTGTCGAAGCTGACGCCGTAGCCGAAGACGAGCAGCAGCACGACCGGCATCACCAGCGCGAGGTAGAGGGTGCGCGGATCGCGCCGGATGTGGATGGTCTCCTTCGAAGCCATCGCGCCGATGCGCGTGAAGAAGCGCGAGACCGGGCTCATGCGCCGCCCTCCTTCTGCGGAGAGCGGCCGACGACGGCGAGGAAGACGTCCTCGAGGGTGGGCTCGATGGGCTCGACCTCGACCTGGTGCCCGGCTGCGCTCGCCGCCGCGCGCAGCGCCTGCGCTTCGCACCGTCCGGGCTCCGCGCGCACGTGCAGGCCGGCGCCGAAGGGCTCGACGTTGCGAACCCCGGGGACCTGTAGCAGCGCGCCCGCTGCCCGCGCGGCATGGGGCCCGCGGACCGCGAACATGCGGTCGGGCACGTGCGCGCGCTTGAGCTGCGCAGGCGTGTCGAGCGCGACGAGCCTGCCGTCGACCATCAGGCCGATGCGCCCGCAGTACTCGGCCTCGTCGAGGTAGTGCGTGGTGACGAAGACCGTGGTCCCGCCGCGCGACAGCTCGCGGATGAGTCTCCAGAAGCTGCGGCGCGCCGTGGGATCGACGCCGGCGGTCGGCTCGTCGAGGAAGACGATCTCGGGCTGGTGGAGGATGGCGCAGCCGAGCGCGAGCCTCTGGCGGATGCCGCCGGGCAGTGAGCCGGTCAGCGCCGAGCGGTGCTCGGTCAGGTTGGTCAGCTCCAGGATCTCCTCGGTGCGGCTGCGCAGCGCACGGCCGGAGAGGCCGTAGGCGCCGCCGAAGAAGGCGATGTTCTCGGCGACGGGCAGGTCGAGGTAGAGCGAGAACTTCTGCGACATGTAGCCGATGGAGGCCTTCACCGCCTCGGGGTCGTCGGCGACCGAGTGCCCGGCGACGGTGGCGACGCCAGAGGTCGGCTCGAGCAGGCCGCAGAGGATGCGGATGGTGGTGGACTTACCGGCGCCGTTCGCGCCGAGGTAGCCGAAGATCTCGCCGCGCTCGACCTCGAAGGAGACGTCGTTGACCGCGACGAAGCTGCCGAAGCGCTTCTCGAGGTGGCTAGCGACGATGGCGGGCGCGCTCATGCTTCTCCCTGCGCGATGCGGGCGAGGAACAGGTCTTCGAAGTCGGGCGCCGTAGGCTCGAGTCGCGCGCCGAGCTCGGCCAGCGCCTTCGCGACCGCGTCGGCGCCGCCCGGCGTGACGACGATGCGGAGCGTCGCGCCCGCGGGCGAGGCGGCCTTCACCTCCGGCAGCTCAGCCAGGCGCGCGTCGATCGCCTCGCGCTCGCCGCCCTTCACCTCGAAGGTCTCGTGGTCGAAGTCGCGCAGCAGCGCCTTGGGTTCGCCCTCGAGCAGCAGTCGGCCGCGGTGGATGAGCCCGACGCGCTGGCAGCGCTCGGCCTCGTCCATGTACGGAGTCGAGATGAGCACGGTCATGCCCTCGCCGACGAACTCGTGCAGCAGCGCCCACAGCTCGCGTCGGCTCACCGGATCGACGCCGTTGGTCGGCTCGTCGAGCAGCAGCACCTCGGGCTGGTGGAGCAGCGCGCAGGCGAGGGCGAGCTTCTTGTACATGCCGCCCGAGAGCGCCTCGGCACGGCGATCGACGAACGGCCCGAGCCGAGTGATGCCGAGCAGGCGCTCGGAGCGCTCGCGGTAGAGCTTCTCGGGCAGGCAGTAGAGGCGCGCGAAGAAGCGCAGGTTCTCGCCGACCGAGAGGTCGCGGTAGAGGCTGAACTGCTGGGGCATCAGGCCGAGCGACTCGCGCATCGCCGAGCCGCCCTTGCGCGAGCTGCGACCGAGGACGCGGGCTTCGCCGGCGTCGGCGTCGATGAGGCCGGCGAGCGTGCGGATGGCGGTGGTCTTGCCCGCGCCGTCGGGGCCGACCAGGCCGTAGAGCTCGCCGCGGGCGACGCGGAAGCTCAGGCCGCGCAGCGCCTCGGTCTTGCCAAAGCGGCGATGGAGGTCCTCGGCCTCCAGGGCGATGGAGGGAGTGGAGGGCGGAGCTCCAGCTCCGCCGTGAGCGGACGATGAAGCTCCGGTCGCGTCGGAACTGGAGGGCGGGGCTCCCCCTCCGCCACAGGCGGGTAGGGGTCCC
>JBMNNX010000132.1:0-17420 GCA_050942745.1 Myxococcales bacterium | reverse complement strand
CGAATTCCTCATCGGGAAACAGGTGCTCGCCGTCTCGATGCAACAGGGAGTAGATCGAGTTCGGCGACAACCACTCGGCACAGAATCGCGCCGGATTCCGAAACCAGCACCAGCAGGCGTACGGCCAAGACTCATGGGGCGGCATCTTTCAGATGCCGCCCGCATCGTCTACAGAAAAACACCAGCCACCTAGTAGCCCTGGGCGAGGCTAACCACGAAGGTGTGCAGGGTGCGATCGAAGACCTCGGCGCTGTAGCGGCCGCGCACCGCCAGCCACTCGGTCGCCTTGTACTGAAGGTCTCCGTAGAAGGCGCGCACGTCGGCGAGCTCTTCGAGATCGCGGTAATACAGATAGCGATAGCGGTGGTATTGGCTCCCCACCTCGGCGCGGAGGGCGCCGAGTTCGTACCGGAGCCCGCCGCCGACTGCCCACTCGCCTTCGCCGCTGAACGGCGAGGCGTCGGCGCCGACGCGCTCGAGCGAGACGCTGGCCGACAGCCCGGGCAGCGCCTCGATGTCGCTGACCGCGGCGAGCAGGTACATGTGCGCTGTGTTGCGGTTGAAGGCGCTCTCCTCGTCGTGGAGGAGCCGTCGCCCTTCATAGCCGAGGTGCGCCTCCCAACGCAGGCTTTGCCCGCTGTGCCCCTTCCAAAGATCCGCGCGCCAACGGGTGTGCGGCAGGCTGCGGCCGAGCGTCAGGAAGAACGGATTGTCGAGCTCGTTGATGTCGCGCATGCTCACCGGCTGGGCGAAAAAGCGCGCATCGAGGCCCGCGTCCTGCGCGCTCCAGTAGAGCCGGACCTGACCGCCCGCCTCGGAGAACTGGCGACTCAGGCCGCGCGCGAACGCCTTGGCCCGAAGCCAGTCGCCTCCCCGATACCAGGCCGTCACGCCGTAGGAGTGGTCCTCGACCGCGTCGCGCTCCGCGTCCAGGTTCTCGATCGCCTCCCGAATGTACCGATAGTCGACCTCGATCCGCAGGCTGGAGATGGGGCGCGCCGAAGCGCCGACCGCGGCGATCCAGTCCTCGAAGAGGCTCTCGTCGCCGGTCTCGAAGAAGTGCTCGGTACGCCCGCCGAACGCGAAGAACCCGAGGTGCCGCCCCCTGAGGTTCACGTAGGCGCCGTCGAACGTCGCGGGACGTCCGTGCTCGGCGACCTGACGACCGGCGCGCGCGGTGCGCAGCAGCCCCAAGCTCCGGTACTCAGCCGAGAGCTGGTAGACGTCGATCCACGGGTTGCGCCCGTCGTACACCGAGGCGAGCCCGAACGCCTCGCCCCACGGGTTGCCGTCGAGGTCCCACCAGAGGCCGAGCGCGGCATCGGCGCCCAACCGTCCCGTGAGGTCCGCGGCCCGCAGGTCGAGCGCGAGGTGCAGGTCCTGGTCGGACTCGCCGGGCGCCGCCGAAGCGCGGAACCGGTACTCCTCGCGAGCGTCGACGTCCACCTGCCAGCCACGGCCATCGTCGCCCGCCGCCGCCGCGGTCGCTTGCGCGCCGCCGTCGGACGCCCCTGCCCTTCCAGCCAGCAGGACGACGAGGGCAACGATCAGCGATGACCTGAGGAGTCTCACGCTCACCCGCCGTGTGGATCGAGAAAGTCGATTAGAAATCGGCGCGACGAAGATGAGAGATTGTCATAACCCGGTCAAAGCTCGCGAAGAGACGGCGGGCGCCCCGGAGGACGCGCACTCTCGCCTTCGCGCGGGCGCCTGCCCGCCTTCTCGCGCTTTCTGCCAGGTGGTGGCTAGGGGACCTTCCAGGTGGTGCCGGCCGGAGTGTCCATGATCTCGACGCCCATCGCCTTGAGCTCGTCGCGGATGCGGTCGGCGGCGGCGAAGTCCTTGGCCTTGCGCGCCGCGGCGCGGTCGTTGATGAGCTGGCCGACCCTGGCCTCGTCGATACCCTTGGCTGCCGCCTTCTTCCCTCGGCGGCGGAGCAGGAACTCGTCGGGCGGCTGGTTGAACAGCCCGAGCACGGACCCGATGGTCCGCACGTCGTCGCGCAGGCGGGCGAGCGTGCGCACGACAGCGGCCTTGTCCTTCGTAGGCGGCTTCTCGCACAGCTCGTTCATCAGGGCGAACGCGTTGGCGAGCCCGCCGAGCGCCTCGGCGGCGTTGAAGTCGTCGGCCATCGCCTCGCGGAAGGCCGGCAGCACCTTCTCGACCTGCTCTTGCTCGATGAGCGCGCCCGGGGTGACCTGCTTGCCGGCGAGCCGCTCGTCGACCTTGGCGAGCGTCTCGTAGATGTAGTCGACGCGCCGCTCGGCGTCGGCGAGGGCGACGTCGCTGAAGTTGATGGGGTTGCGGTAGTGCGTGCCCAGGAGGAAATAGCGAAGCGCCTCGGCCTCGAACCTCTGCAACACCTCCCGGATAGTGAAGAAGTTGCCGAGCGACTTCGACATCTTCTCGTTGTCGATCTGCACGAACCCGTTGTGCAGCCAGTAGCGGGCGAAGGGCTTCCCCGAGGCCGCTTCGGACTGGGCGATCTCGTTCTCGTGGTGCGGGAAGATGAGGTCCTTGCCGCCGGCGTGGATGTCGAAGGTCTCGCCGAGGTACTTGGCGCTCATCGCCGAGCACTCGATGTGCCAGCCGGGCCTGCCCTTGCCCCACGGGCTGTCCCACGACGGCTCGCCAGGCTTGGCGGCCTTCCAGAGCGCGAAATCGAGCGGATCGCGCTTGAGGTCTCCGGGCTCGACGCGGGCGCCGGCCTCGAGGTCGTCGAGGTTGCGCTTGGAGAGCTTGCCGTAGCCGGAGAACTCGCGGACCGCGAAGTAGACGTCGCCCCCAGCCTGGTAGGCCAGCCCGCGGGCGATGATCTTCTCGACGAGGCCGATGATCTCGGGGATGTGCTCGGTCACCTTCGGCTCGACGTCGGCCGGCGCGACCCCGAGCGAATTCATGTCGGCGACGAACTCGCGGATAAAGCGCTCGGAGACTTCGGCGGGCGCGACCCCGGTCTCGTTGGCGCGCCGGATGATCTTGTCGTCGACGTCGGTGTAGTTGCGCACGTAGGTCACCTGCTGACCTATGAAGCGCAAGAAGCGGGCGACGACATCGAAGGTGACGTAGACCCGGGCGTGACCGATGTGGCTCATGTCGTAGACGGTCGGGCCGCACACGTACATCCCGGTTTTTCCTTCGACGAGCGGAACCAGCGGCTCCTTGCGGTTGGTGAGTGTGTTGTAGACGCGAATTTCCATGGTCTTCTCCGGGCTGCCAGGCGCTCGCTCGCCCACGAAAATGGGGCGGCATCCTAGCACAACGCCCTGAAACCGCTCGCCTTCTTGCACATTGCAAACACTCCGGCACATCAGACACTTTCGGGCGCCTGATGCGTTGACACGTGCGCCGACGCTTGCGAGACGCATCTCCCATACGGGCGCATGCGCGGTTGGCAGGTATGCGCTGCGACGATAAGATTGACTGATTTTGAGCGAGCAGGGCCGAAAGATGGCCAAAGCACCACAGCGACGACCAGCGGCCAGGCGGCCACCCCAGGATGCGGACGAGGTCATCGAGCTCGGGACGGGCGACATCGATTTGTCGCTGCTCAATGACGAGAGCGAGCCGACCGCGGTGAAGCTGCCGCCGACCAAGATCCTTCCTGCCGACCCGCAGCGGGCGGTCCCCACCACCATCTACCCCCCCGAGCACCTCGACCCCCCGTCCTCACCCTATCGGCAGCCGGACCTCGACGACGAGGAGGAGACGACGCTCCCGACGCCGATGAGCAAGCCCCCGCCGCCGGTCGCCGAGCCATTGCTCGCGCCTGCCTTCCTCGTCGTCAAGAAGGGACCCGGGGCGGGGACGAGCCTCCCGGTGCTCGAGGGGGAGCTGACGATCGGCCGCTCGTCGGCAAACAGCCTGAACCTGCCGCTTCCCTCGATAAGCCGCCACCACGCCACCCTGGTGCGCCACGGCGAGCACTTCATCCTGCGCGACGAGGGGAGCCACAACGGCACCTACCTCAACGGCCGCAGGGTTTCCGGACAGATTGAGATCCGCTCCGGGGACGAAATCTCGCTCGGCAAGGCCGTGCTGATCCTGCGCCTGGCGAGCGCCGAGTCCGAGATGTCGACGGCGACTTCGGTAGCGATACCCGAGCGCCCGTGGATCCGCCTGGCCATCTTCGGCGCGGCGATGGTTCTCGGAGTCGTCAGCGTCTTCGCGCTGGCGAGCTTGCGCTCACGCCCAGCTCCCGAGCCCGCGGTAGCGCGAGCCCCCGCGGCCGACACCGTCGTCGCTGAGCCGCCGCGCCGCAAGCCGCCCCCTCCCCAGCCCGTAGCGCCTGCGCCTCGGGAAACGCCCTCGGCGGACATCAACCTGGCGGGCAGCAACGAGCTGTCGGCATCGCAAGTATTTGAAGAAGCCAAGGGCAAGAGGGCTCCGCCCGTCAACGAGATTGAGCCTCCCAGGTCGCTCGAGCGCCGTCACAGCGTCCGACACAGCCGCAACAAGCGCAGGCCCCAGCCCAAGCCGGCGAGCGAGGTCGATTCGCCCGAGGCGCGCAGCCTGTTCGAGAAGGGAGACATCGACGGCGCCTTGGCAGCCGCGAAGCGCGCGGGGGCAGGCGCTCTTGCCTCCAAGATCAGCTCCTTCAAGAGAGAGCTCGCCGCGGCCAAAGCCGACCTGTCCTTCAAGGACGGCGCTGGCGCCATCCGGCACTTCACCGCCGCGCTGGCACTCGAGGAAGAGATCGCCGACGGCTGGAGCGCCTCTGGAGGCGAGATCCGCGCCCAGCTCTCGCGCCTCTACGAGATCGCAGGTCTTCAGGAAATCGAGCGCGGCAACAACTCAAAGGCGATCGGCTACCTCGAGCGCGCGCTCTCCTACGACCCTACGAACGCCAAGGCGAAGCAGTTCCTTGGCAAGCTCAAGTCCGCGCCGGTCGATGCGCGCTCGGCTGCAGACGAAGCATTCGGCGACTGAGTCGCGCAACGCGCAAGAGCGCGGGCTTGCCCTGCGCTCGCGAGGAGGCGCTTGAGGGCTCGGCCGTCCCGCGGCGCTCCCTATTCGCGCTCCGCGCCAGGCGCCGTACGCCTTCGCCCCATCGCGCGGCACAGGGAGCGCGTCAGGCTGAACAGGTTCAGCCCGACGAGAAGACCGAGCCCGATGACCGCCAACGGGACCCGCCAGCCAGTCCGAGGGCGCTCACCGTCGAGGAGCACGTAGAGATGGCCCCCTCGAGGCTCGGCGTCGCCGCGTTCGACGAGGAGCCGAAAGGCTTCGCCGTACTCCGGAATCGAGGAGTCCTTCGCGAGCCGCCCCTCCGCGACGAACGTGACCTGGGCGGGAGGCGGCACCGCGGCGCCGGTTCGCGCCTCCGACCCCTTGAGCGCGCGGCGCACGAGGATGTGGGTGCCGCGCACGGCCACAATCTCGTAGCGCCTCCCGTAGCGGCTGAACCGGGTCGCGCTGCTCCCCGGCTTGCCTGCTATCCGAGCGAGCGCGCCGTCGGCGGCGCGATCGAGGTGGTAGGCGCCTTCCACCCCGAGATCGGTGAGCGGCGGGGAACCGATCCAGAAGGCCACATCCGCGCGCATGTCCCAGAGCAGGAACAGGGCCAGCCCCAGTCCGAGAACCGTCAACACGAACGCGCCGGGACGGCGCGGCCGCCGCGAGACGGGCTGCTCTTCGTTCGTGTCGACAGCTTTCTCAGGCAGCGGACGCGGCATCGGCGGCTCGAGGTTTCTGCTTCTCCAAGGAAAAGCCCCCGGTCAGCGACCGGGGGCGCGGAAGAAGCCTCGTCTGTCTGGTCGGTTGGGTGAGCCGATCACGCCGGACGCCGGCGCGCTTGGGTCCACCCGAGGGCCTAGCAATTGAAGATGCGCTTGAGGTCGGCTTCGATGTCGTCCTCGTCGCACGCCTTGGCGAGGCTGAGCTCCTTGATGAGCAGCGAGCGCGCAGTGTCGAGCATCTTGCGCTCGCCAAAGGACAGGTCCTTGTCGCCCTTGAGCAGGTAGAGATCCCGAAGCACTTCGGCGATTTCGAAGACGCTGCCCGTCTTGATCTTCTCCATGTACTCGCGGTAGCGCCGATTCCAGGTCGTCGAGTCGACCGAGATGTCCTTCTCCTTGAGGATGGAGTAGACCTGCTTGACGTCGCTCTCCCCGATGATCTCCCTGAGCCCGACCTGGTTCACCTTGTTGATCGGGATCATGATCTTCATCCCGTTGTCCAGGATCTTGAGGACATAGAACGACTGCCGTTGGCCAGCGACTTCCTTGTGCTCAATCCCCATCACCTCGCCTACGCCTTGACCGGGATAGACAGCCTTGTCGCCGACCTTGAACGTCGTCTGCACGTTGTCCGACTCCTTAGAGGGTGGGTTTTCTGCGGAAAGGTCCGCGTACCATACCACGTTTTCTGGTTTCGGTCAAACCAAACTTGACGGGGCTCGAAAGCGCCGAATATGATGCGCGAGCCCCTTGCTCTAACCTGCCGCGGGCGCGCCTATTCCCGAGCTAGCGCAGGTTGGCGCACGAGGGCTGTCTCGGGAGGGGAGGCGACGTGAGGGGGTCGCTCGAAGGAGCGCTCGCTTGGCTTGCGGGCAGGCCCCTGTGCGGCGCGGCCGCTGCTTTCGGCTTGGGAATCGGCCTGTTCCACGTGAGCCCCGACCTCCCCGTCTTGCTGTTGCTGGCGCTGTCGGCCGTTGGCGTCGTAGTCGGGGCAGCGGCGTCCCGGCTTGCGCCTGGCTTCTCTGTCCTGCTCGTCTTGCTTGGCTTTCTGGCTGCCGGGGCTGCGGCCTCCGAGCTGCGTGCGACGACCCGCGGCGCTCAGAATGAGGAAATTGTGGAGCTCCTCGACGGCACCGTGCTGGGCGAGCCGCGCCTCGATGACGGGCGGACCCGCTTTCTCTTTGGCGCGTCGCGGGCTCTCCGCGACGGCACGTGGAAAGAGGTCAGCTTCGCCTCGCGCTTGTCTATCAACGACCGGGTCGAGCTCGACTCCGGTGATCGGGTCCGCCTCAAAGCACGGCTGCGCCCGCCCGATCCCCCTCTGAACCCCGGGTCTCCCGATACTCGGAAGCGGCTTCGCGCCGCCGGGATCGCCGTCGTCGGAACCGTTGTCGAGCGGCAGCTCGCGCTCATCGGCACACCGCATCCGCTCTTCGCGCGCGTCGAGCGCTTCCGCCAGGGCTTCCGCGAGCTGGTCGGGGCCGCTGCGCCGGCCGCTGAGCCTTCTGCCCTGCTGCTCGCGCTGGCGCTCGGAGACCGGGCCTCCATCGGCGACGAGACGAACGAGGACTTCAGCCGCAGCGGCCTGGCCCACATCCTGTCGGTCTCCGGCCTGCACATCGCGATAGTCGCGGCGGGGCTCTATCGACTGCTGCGCTGGCTGCTCGCTCGCTCGGAGTATCTACTGCTGAGAACCGACGCGCGCGCGGTCGCCAGCCTGTGCGCCATCCCGGCGACCTGGATCTACGTGGCGTTCACCGGAGCCGAGATACCGGCTGTCCGCTCAGGAGTCATGGCCACGGCGCTCTTCCTCGCGATGGCCGCCGGCCGCGACCAGGACGGGCCGAGCGCGTTGGCCGCCGCGCTTCTCGCAGTCCTAGCCTACGATCCCTCGGCCATCACCTCGCTCTCCTTCCGGCTCTCGTTCGCCGCCGTCGCAGGCTTGCTGCTGCTCACGCGCCCGCTGCGCCGGATCGTGCCGCTCGCGCCGCCGCGCCCGGACGCCCACGGCATCGCCGCTCGACTTCTTCGCGCGCGCGAGGCGCTGCTGCTCGCCGCAGCAACTTCGTGCGCAGCCTCGCTCGCCACCGCGCCGCTCGTCGCCGAAGCCTTCCAGCGAGCCTCGCTCGTCGCCGTCCTGGCGAACGCGGTGGCGATGCCGGTGGCGACGGCGCTCACCATCCTCTCGGCGACCTCCGCGCTCGCCTTCTCGTTCAGCGACACCCTCGCCGCGCTCCTCGTCGTGCTCGCCGAGCCGCTCGCACGCCTGCTGCTTTGGCTCTCGCACGCCTTTGCCAGCCTGCCGTTCGCCAGCATGCGGGTCGCGTCGCCGTCGCCGTTGGGACTATGTGCGTGGTTTGCGTTGCTCTCGGCGCTGCCCCTGCTTCACCGACGCAGGCGAACCGCGCTGCGCCTGCTTGCCGGCTCGGTCCTTGTTCTGGCCTTCCTCGGCGCCCACCAAAGGCTCGCTCCCCTCTTCCGACGCGAGCTGAGCGCGACGTTCCTCGCCGTCGGCAATGGCGACGCGACCCTGCTGCGACTGCCGGGCGGGCGCGCGCTGCTCGTTGACGGAGGAGGCGACCCGGCAGGCCGCTGGGACGTGGGCACGCGGGTCGTCGCTCCGGCGCTGCTCGAGCTTAGTGTGCACGAGCTCGATGCTGCGGTCCTCTCGCATCCGCACCCGGACCACGCCCTCGGGCTCATCTCCGTGCTGAAACAGGTCCCTGCGCGCGAGCTTTGGGTCGCCCGCGCGGCCGAGGGAGATGGCCTGCTGCGAACGCTCACCTCGCTCGCGGCCGAGCGCGGGATGACTGTCAGGAGGCTTGCCGCCGGAGACTCCATCGCGGACTTCGCGCCGCTCCGAATCGAGGTCCTGCACCCGCCCGCATCCACGGAGCTCTCCGGCAACGACGCGAGCCTCGTCCTGCGCGTCACCTTCGGCAAACACGCCATACTTCTGACCGGCGATATCGAGCGGGCCGGCGAGCAGCAGGTGCTCGAATCGAGCGCTCCTGGCGCAACGGTGCTCAAAGCCCCTCACCATGGCAGCCGGACGAGCTCCTCC
The DNA here is from genome assembly GCA_050942745.1 of Myxococcales bacterium. Classification (GTDB taxonomy): domain Bacteria; phylum Myxococcota; class Myxococcia; order Myxococcales; family UBA5297; genus UBA10939. The sequence goes on along the minus strand of JBMNNX010000132.1, from coordinate 8,678 downwards.
GAGGCCTTCGTGCGGGCGGTCGCACCCGAGCACGTAGTCTTCAGCGCAGGCCGCGGCGGCTTTGGTTTCCCCCATCGCACGGTCGTCGAGCGGTACGAGCGCATCGGCGCCCAGATGCATCAGACCGCGCTCCACGGTGCGATCACCTTTCACACCGACGGCTCGCAACTTCGCGTCGAACGCTTCGCCGAATCGACCTTGCCACCCACCGCGCGAGCGACGACATCGGAAGAGGCTGCGCCGCGCGGCCCGCGATGAGCGGCGAAGACATCGCCCCAATGCTCGGCGAGAGCAGGCGACCGCATTCCCGCCGGCAAGTCGCGCGGCTGGCTGCGCGGCAAGCTCAACGTGCGCGAAGAGCGCCTCAAGCTCGAAAGCTGCTGCGAGCCTGAGGCGCTCGTCGGGATGATGGAGGATCGCGGCTATCTGCGCTCGCGCGGTGATTCAACCAAGCGAGCCGAAACGACTGGCCCAAGTGAAATTCACCCGAATGCAAAGCCGCCCGAGCGAGCCTGCGGCTAGGGTCCGAACTCAAGCCAGCCGAAACGCGGCAGGTGGTGGAAGTCTCCGACCAGCGGAGGCGAAAACCCGTACCCCTCGTTCACCTTCCGGTCGGTGTGCCATTCGAGGCGATAGAGGTTGAAGCGCCATTTGTCCCCGGCCTGGGGAGGCCAACGCGGCACCGAGGCGAGTTGGGCGACGGGGATACGCATCTCGGCCGTCCAGCCTTTGTCCGTGTCCGTTGGGTCATTGAGCGTGCCGTTGATCTTGACGGCGGTCTGCATTTTAGAGCTCCAGGCCAGGTCCATCCCCTTCCGACGAGCAGGGAAATAGGCGTCAAAGCGCACACCCCGCGGCGAGAGCTGCAGCTCGTTGTACGTGCGCCCGTCGCCGTCGGCGTCGAGGAAGATTTCGACGACCTCCTCGGTGTAGATCGGGTCGTCGTCTTTCTCGAGCTTGGCCCAGACGTCCTCATCCTCGACGTCGAAAGCGACGTAGAGCGCCTCGTCGTCCCAGGCGAGCCGCGCTTCGGTGCGATACCGGGTCGGCCCGCCGTCTCCGGTGCGAACGAACCGACCGGTGGACGTGACGCCTTCCCAACCTTCGTCGTCGAGCGCTCCGTCAATGCGGATCGCAGCTTTCAGCTTTGCCGCGCGATAGGTCGGCAACCCGGGGCCATCGCCCGAGACTTTGAGCCGGAAAGCCCTCAGCCGATTGCTCCCGTCGTGGGCGGCACGGTCATCGACCGGCATGCGGTCGTCAAACCGGTAGAAGCCCACGTACCCGACCAATTCGTCGCCTGCGTGAGCAGGAATCGAAACGGAATACGAATCCTCGATTACCTTTCCCGGCGACCAACGGTCGGTCGGCAGCAGGCCCTCGACGGGGAAATGGTCCGCGTTGACCAAAATGCCGGGCGATCCCTCGTTCTCGATGTGGACGAAGAGCTTCCAGCTCTTGTCCACAGGCTTCAGCAATTCGAAGTAGTGGGCGATGCGCACCTTGTCGCCCCGCGCGACTGGATCGGGGGGCACGTCGCTTCCTAGGAACCGGATTCGGCCACCGCCGAGCGTCACGTTCGCCGGTTGCATCGGGCTCGGCTTCCTATCAAGCAGGAAGGTCGCGACCCGCCGCGCTTGCGCATCGTTCAGCTTGCGCGGCGGCGGCCCCACCGTCGGGTCCTTGCAGGCAGCAGCCAGCAGCACCCCTACGACCAGCAGGCGCCTTACGCTCTTCTGATTCACGACTCTCTCCGTTGCTCTCTCGTTTCCGGATGGCTCGCGCCGCGACGGCCCCGTTCCAAACCAAGACAACGTCGCCACGCTTGCTCGCCAACCTCATGCTCTGCGGTAGAGGCAGGCACGGCCCTTGGAGAAGGGCGCGTGCATGATTTCACTCCGAATACGAACCCGCCAGGGACAAGAGACCGCTCTTCCCCTCGCCCCCGGCCGTCACCTCGCGGGCGGCGGCGACGAGGCTTCCGTCAACATCGCCGGCTTGCCGCCGGACGCGCTGGACCTCGAGGTGGCCGCCGATTCGGTAATCGTTATCGCGCGGCAGCCCGGGTTCCTCATCTCAGGACAGCCGCTCATGGTCGCGCAGCGCCGGTTCGTGCGGCCCTGCGACAAGCTCGAGCTCGGCGACGTCGAGCTCTCCCTCGAGCCCCCGGAGCGGGCCCTGGAAGATGGGACCGCCGCCCTCGCTCGCGGGGTCCTCGCCGGAGCGCTCCAGTGCGGCCAGACGCCCGTCCCGACGCTCATCTGGCTCAACGGGCCCGACTGTGGGAAGCGCCTGCCGCTGTTCGACGAGGCTGTCTTCCTCGGGCGAGGAGAGGGCTCGGCGGCTCGCGTGCGCGACGAGCTCGCATCGAGAGTCCACGCGAAGCTGGTGATCAAGGACGGCGAGGCCCGAGTCGTGGACCTGCAGAGCGCCAACGGCCTCTTCGTCGATCGCAAGAAGGTCGACGGGGAGCAGGTGCTGTGGGGAGGCGAAATACTTCAGATCGGCGACACCGAGATCGCCTTCGACGCCAATCTTCAGAAACCGCCTGAGCAGCCGCCTCCGGCCGCGGCGACCTCACCCGAGCCTGAGCCTCAGCCCGAACCTGCTCCTCCTTCGGAAGCGCCTCCCGACCAAAGCGCGGCAGCCGGAGAGGCACCGGCCGCAGAACAGCCGGCCATCGACCCTGCTCCATCGGCTCGCCCGCGCTTCGCGATCCTCGAAGTCGCCGCCATCGCAGCCGCAGCGCTTGCCGCTGCCGGAGGCTTGGCAACCGCCTGGCTGCTCTTGAAATGACCCGGTGCCGCGCAGGCGACAGCGGCGCCGTTTGTCGGCGTCCGACGGGCGCTGGCTGGCGACCGTCTCCCGGCGCAGCCGAGGCCCACGTGAGGTGAGCCGGCCGAGTGGCCATCGAGGTCCGCTCGCGCGGACGTCACGGTCTCGGCCACTCTTCCAGGCTCGCCTCGCCGCGCTCGACAGCCCGCCCTCAGTGCCGGCCGACCGCTGGCCCCAGGCGGCTGAGTTCGACTACTGCCCTATCTCAGCGAGGCGCTGGCGCGCGACGTCTTGGAGACCGGGCTCGGCGTCTGCAGCGCGCGATGCGATGTAGGCCTGGTAGTACGGGATAGCATCCGCCTTGCGCCCCAACGCGTTGAGCGACTCGGCGACGCCGAGGACCGGCGAGGCGAGCGTCGCGTCGAGCCGCATGGCCTGCGAGTAGTCAGCCAGGGCCCGCGCAAACTCGCGCTGCGCAAACCAGGCGCTGCCGCGGGCGGTGAACGCCTGCGGGAAATCGGGCTTGGCGGCGATCGCCGCGTCGAACTGCTGGATGGCCTCGGCGAACCGCTGCTGCCCGTAGAGCTCGGCGCCCTTGACGTACAGCTCCTCGGGTGTGGGCGCCGCAGGCGCAGCAGCGGGCGGCTGGACGACAGGCTGCGCCTGGGACGGAGCGGAGCCTGCCGTTCCCGCTACTCCGGTGGTCGCCCCCGCCGAGGGAGCGGCCGAAGGGCTTGAGCTACCGCCCATCAGGTTGCGCGCTTTTTCGATGTTCGCGAGCGCGGCCGCCCTCGTGGCGTCGTCCACATTCATCGACAATACGCGCTGCCAGCGCTCTATCGCCTGCGGGAAGTAATAGTTGTCGGCGTACGCCACGCCGAGCTCGAAAACCGCCCGCGCATTGTTCGGATCGGCGTTGGCGGCATCCTGCAGCGCGAAAAGTGACTCTCGCTTCTTTCCCGACGCGCGCAACTCGAGCGCCTCTGCGAGCTTCTTCTCCGCGAGAGCAACCCGCTCGGGAGCGACGGCGACGGCCGGCGCCGTAGCGACCGACGAAGCGGCCGGCGCAGCCGCAGCCGCCGTCGAGACTGTCGCTCCTCCGACCGCGGCAGCCGCCGAAGGCACTGCGGCAGCTCCACCCTCTGCTTCCGAAGCGCCCGGGAGCGTCGCCATCGCTGCGCCACCGCTCGACCCCGCCTCGTCGCCGAGCTGAGCCGGCGCGGCGGCCGCGACCTCTGAGCGCAGTTGCTCGATCGCCTTCTTCGCCTTCTCGAGGCGGGCCTGCTTCTGCGGATCCTTCTCGACGCGGACGTACTGTTCAAAGGCCGCGAGCGCCTTCTCCTTCTCACCGATCGCCGCGAAGGAATCGGCCAGGCTGTAGTGCCCCGAGGGGTCGTTCGGCTCGAGCGCGCAATAGGCCGAGAGCGCCTCGATCGCCTCCGCGTGCCGGCCGAGCTTGCGCAGGACGAAACCAAGGTTGTAGTGGGCCAAGGCGAAGCGCGCGTCCGCGGCTATCGCGCGCTGGAAGTGCCCGAGCGATTCGTCGAACTTCCCCTGTCGGGCGAACAGAAAGCCGAGCTGATTGATCGCCTCGGCATAGCCCGGCGAAAGCTTTTCAGCGTTGTGATACGCCTCTTGCGCCGCGGCGAAGTCGCCGTTTGCGGCAAGCCGATCTCCACGCTCCTTTTCGGCGACCGCTTGAGGCGAGGCAGCGGCTACGAGAAACGTGGTCAGAATCAGGGCGGGACTCAGCACGGCAGCTCCTTGTCGATGGGGCGCGGGTCGCCAACCGGCTCTTCGGACGCGCGCTTGCGGTACTACCTACCGCCTTCGGTTTCGGAGTCAACTCCGCAGCCAGTGCCGCGCGCACGCCAGCCCCGATCGGTCAAGCAGGCAGCCCCCGGAGGCAACGGCGCCGGGCTCCAAACTGGCGGGGACCCGGTGGGCAGGCGCCAGACGCTCTCCTCGGAACGACCGTACTCGGGAACGACAGTACGCGCCGATGAGGGCTACGGAGGCGCGAAGGCAGGCAGCCAAGCCGCCGCATGGATGCACAAAGGGCGGACGAGGTTGCCCCCGCCCACCCTCACAGCAATCGAACCTGAGCCGGGCTCAACCCGCAACCGCGGCGGGTACCTCGCGCGTCCGGCAACTTCAGCCACCACGCTCTGAGCGGGGGAGTTCGAATCGTGCGCCCGGCATCCGCCGAGGCTCTCCCAGTGGGCTTCGGCGTAACCGCCGGATGCGACGCACTCGGGCCCTACGGATGAGCCCCGGCGCCAGCGCCCAGGTAGTTGATGATCTCCTGGGAGAACGCTTCGAGATCGTCTGGCCCGCGGCTGGTGATGAAGTTGCGATCGACGACGACCTGCCTGTCCACCACGTTGGCGCCGGCGTTCTTCAGCTCGGCCATCACCGTCGGCCAGGACGTGAGCGTGCGACCCCTTACGATGTCGGCGGTGATCATGAGCTGCGGCCCGTGGCAGACCGCGAAGATGGGCTTGTTGGCCTTGTCGAAGGCGCGCGCGAAACCGACGAAGCGCTCGTCGCGCCGAAGCTGGTCGGGCGAGTAGCCTCCGGGAATCAAGAGGCCGTCGAACTGGTCGACCTTCACGTCATCGATCCCCTGGTGCGCGGTCACCTTCTCCTTGTGGTTCTTGCCCTCGATTATCTGCCCCTTCGTCTGGCCGACGACGACGACCTCGTGACCCGCCGCGGTCAGCCGATCGCGCGGGATGCGAAACTCCGAGTCCTCGAAGCGGTTGCCGAGAATGCAGGCGATCCTCATGTGCTCCTCCTGTCGCTGGGGTGCCCGGAGGGTAAGGTGGACGACCGCTGCAACAAGTCCCCCCGCCCCGACGAAGGCCCCCAAATCTGTGGCGAGCTGCAGATCGCCTGGGCGCTCTCGCATCCGCTGTGGCCAGGCACGCTCGAGTAGCCTTGCTGCTCTGGCCTTGGCAGTATTCGGCCATGTTCACCGCCGCACTTCTCGTTGCCTGCCTCGCCACCGCTCCAGAAGCGCCCGTCGCGCCCGTGACCGACGACGCGCGCGCAGCCTCCTTGACGCCTTCGCCGCCGGCGGCGGCCGACCCCGAGGGCGCCCAGGCGCCGGTCGCGGCTTCACGACCGGACCTGCTCACCTATAGCTGGCCGCTCGACGGCGCGATCGTGCTCGCGACGGGCTCGGGCTGGGTCTCCTCCGAGCTTCTCAAGAGCGAGCTTGCGCCCTCGCGCTGCAAGTGGTGCAGCCAGAACGGCTTCGACAACGCGGTGACCCGCTCACTCGCCTGGCAAAACATCGAGGCCGTGGCGACGGTCGGCGACATCACCGGCTTCGTCGCGACGCCCTTGGCGACGATCGGGGCGCTCGCCCTCGCCTCGGGCAGCGAGGACCGGCTCGACGAGATGCCAGCCAACGTGCTGCTGATGCTCGAAGCGGTCACCGTCAGCTCGGCGCTCAATCAGCTCGTCAAGCACACCGTCGGACGCGAGCGCCCGTTCGTGGCGGACCTGCCGCCCGAGCTCAAGGGCACCACCAAGCACCCCGCGGACAACAACCTTTCCTTCTACTCGGGCCATTCGAACCTGGTCTTCGCGCTCGCGGTCTCGGCCGGCACCATCGCGCACATCCGCGGCTACGAGGGCGAGCCGTATGTCTGGGGCGCGGGCCTCCCGCTCGCCGCCTTCGTGGCCTACAGCCGCATCGCCGCCAAGAAGCACTACTTGAGCGACGTGCTGCTCGGCAGCGCGGCGGGCGCGGCGATCGGCTTCGCCCTGCCCTGGTTCTTCCACAAGAAGGCCGACGGAGGCGCGACGCTCACCATCGCTCCCATGCCCAACGGCGCGGCGCTCGCCGGCCGCTTCTGAGCGCCGTCCGCGGGAGGCGCGGCGAAGACGCCCGGCGAGGCCAGAGTTCGCCCAGTCGCCCCGGGGACTTGGTAGCTGCCCGAGCCTGCGCCGCGGCTCCCCCACGCCGCGGGCCTCCCCGTTCATTTCTTGTGAGGGAACGGGGGCTTATCCGACTGCAGCCGGCGGATCGAGGTATCTGTCCGCTCGGTTGACAATAGCTTCCGCTTGTCGCTACAACCACCGGTGCGCTTGCCTCCCCTCCCGCGCTGCAGGGCGCCCTGCCTCACGGGCCTGGGGATTCACGAAGCGGCCAAACCATCCCATCCGCACGGGAGCTCACTATGCGCCCAGGCCTCATGCTTGCCTTCCTCTCCGTCTGCGCGGCCACCGCCGGCTGTGCATCCCACAGCGCCTACGGCCCCGACAGCGACGCTCGGCTCGAAGCCACGTTCTCGGAGCGCGCGAGCGGTCAAGGCGCCGACATTGCGGGCGTCAAGTGCGACGCCTTGTCGCGCAAGTTCAAGGCCTCGCGCATCGAGGAGCGCACCGAGACCGAGCGCCTCAAGCTGCTCGCGGAGCTGTTCGAGAAGTCGCGCGAGAGCACCAACGCGCTCGACGACGCGGTCACCAAAAACCCCGACCTCCTCTACGGCCCCGAGGGCGACGCGGTGAAGGCGAACCTCGCCGAGTGCCGCGCGACCTACGCGGACGTGCGCAGCGACTTCGACCGCTACATTCGCGACATCGTCGATCTGCCGGTGATTCAGGAGGTCCAAGGCCGCTCGATGGTCACTGTGCCCCGGCTCGACCTCAAGCTGCTGCGCTCGGCCATCGCGGCGCTCGATCCGGACGACAAGGACGTGCTCCTCGCCAAGATCGATGCGGCCGAGAAGCGCGTCGGCGAGAGCACTCCCATCGGACGCGGCGGCGGCCGTCGCCGATAGCGGCGCGACAGTCTGAAGGCGTGAGAGGCCCCGGGGCGCACCCGGGGCCTTTTTTTTTTCCGTCAGTGACTCGCGCAACGAAGCCTGGGCGAGCTTCACGCGTGCCTCCCCTTCCCCCAAACCGCGCGCAACCGCCGGCTTCCGTGGCGCCGCAGCTTGGACTGCGAGCCCCAGCGCGGGCAGCGGCGCCCCCTGGGCATACACCGCGCTCTCGCCCCGCGGCGTGCGGGCCGCTCGCCGCGAGACCTCGGGCCCGCCTTATTCGGCAGCGCGCGCGTCCTCGGGGATCACTTCGGCCCGCTTGCGGGCCCGTTCGTGTCGGTCGAGCACCGGGGGCTCGGCCGGGCGCTCCTGGACGCGCTTGACGACGTAGTGGAAGAAGAGCCAGACGCCGGCTATCGCGACGAGCAGGCCAATCACGGCCCACTGGCCGCGGCGCACTGCGCCGACAAGCCACTCGATGTTGGCGCCGAAGTGGTAGCCCAGGAAAACGAACAGCGGGGCGGACACGAGCGCGGCGAGCCCGTCGAAGACGATGAAGTGCAGATAGCGCATCCCGGCGCTGCCGGCGACGAAGTAGGTCACCGCGCGAACGCCCGGCATGAAACGGGCCGCGACGACTATCCGCTGGCCGTAGCGCTCGAACAGGCCTTCGACCTTCCGGCGCTTGGAAGGAGTGATCATCAGCCGGAAGGGCCAGCGTCGCTCGAGCTTGCTGCCGAAACGGCGCCCGAGCAGGTAGACGAACGAGTCACCGCCGAGGATGCCGACGAACGCGACCGCGACCATCACCTCGAGCCGTGCAGCGCCCGAGAAGGCAAGGTAGCCGCCGGTGATCAGCGCGACGTCCTCGGGCAGCGGGACGCCCAGGCCGCAGGCGAGAAGCACCGCGAGCACGAGCAGGTAGGCCCCGACCCCGCTGGCTCCCCCGAGGATTTCTCCGACCAGGCTCTCCACTGTGGTCCGTCACCTCTCCCGGCGCACTAGGAGAGCGTCGGGGAAAAGCCCTTCGGCACTGAGCCGCCCCAGACGCTCCGTGGAGGATACAGCCGCTGACGGCTCCGATCGACGCGTCAGCGGTCCTCGTGCCGCACATTTTGGCCGTCGGCC
>JBMNNX010000131.1:0-17479 GCA_050942745.1 Myxococcales bacterium | reverse complement strand
GAGCCCGTACCGTTCGGCCTGAGCGTAGCTGCCGACGCTCGCGTCGGCGGCGGAGGCGAAGGCCTCGGCGGTTCCGCGCAAGCTCCTCTCGACTCAGCGCCGGAGCCCGTACCGTTCGGCCTGAGCGTAGCTGCCGACGCTCCCGTCGGCGGCGGAGGCGAAGGCCTCGGCGGTTCCGAGCAAGCTCCTCCCGACTCAGCGGCGGAGCCCGTACCGTTCGGCCTGAGCGTAGCTGCCGACGCTCGCGTCGGCGGCGGAGTCGAAGGCCGCGGCGATTCCGATGCGGCCCCTCGACTCCGCCTCCCGCGTTCCGCGGGAGGCTACGCTCGGGGTGACCGGGGGGCGGCCGATCTGCTGCGGCCCGTGCCCGCGGCCCGCGCGTACTCGCACCCTCCGCTCGCAGTGAAGCTCTCGCAAATGCCGGACTTCGAGAGCGTGCCCCACGCGCTCTACTCGCCGGCCGGCGTACCCGGCGCCGCGCCGGTGGAGATCGATCGCTACGCCTCGCCCGCGGAGGGCACGCTACGCGCCTGGCTCGGCATCGACATCGGCTCGACCAGCACCAAGGCGGTCCTCGTCTCGGCCGATGGGCCACTGCCCGAGCGCGGGAGCACGTCCGACCGCGTCCTCGCGGGCTTCTACACGCGCACCGCGGGCCGACCGGTCGCCGCCGTCCAAGCGCTCTTCGAAGCGATCGAGCACTGGGCACGAAGCCAATCGGCCGAGCTGAGCATCGCCGGCGCTGCGACCACCGGCTCAGGCCGCAAACTTGCCGGCGGCATCGTCGGGGCCGACCTGGTCGTCGACGAGATCACCGCCCACGCGCGCGCCGCCTGCCAGCTCGCCCCCGAGGTGGACACCATCATCGAGATAGGCGGCCAAGACGCGAAGTTCACCGCGCTCAAGGACGGGGGCGTCACCCTGTCGATCATGAACAACGTCTGCGCCGCCGGCACCGGCAGCTTCATCGAGGAGCAGGCCAACCGGCTTGGCTGTCAGGTCCAGGAGTGCGCCGCTCGCGCCGCCGGGCGACCGGCGCCGCTCTCGAGCGACTGCTGCACCGTCTTCATGGAGCGCGACCTCAACCACTTCCTCGCCCAGGGCTATGCGGTCGAGGAGGTGCTCGCGGCCTCGCTGCACTCGGTCTGCGAGAACTACCTGCGCAAGGTCGCGCGCGAGTCGCTCATCGGCAGCCACGTCTGGTTCCAGGGCGCCACCGCGAAGAACCGCTCGCTGGTCGCCGCCTTCGAGCAGCGGCTCGCTAAGCCGGTCCACGTCTCGCGCTACTGCCACCTGACCGGCGCGCTCGGCGCCGCGCTCCTCGTCGCCGAGAGCGCGCCGCAGGCCACGGGCTTTCGCGGCCTGGCGCTGTGCCGTGAGGCCATCCCGGTGCGCACCGAGGTCTGCAAGCTGTGCCGGAACCACTGCAAGCTGACCGTCTCGACCGTGCGCGATGAGACCGTGGCCTTCGGCATGCTCTGCGGCCGCGAGTACGAGTCCGAGCGCTACGAGTCGGCCAACCGCAGCGGCTTCGACCTGCTCGCCGCGATGAGGCGGCACTTCGCGCGCCCGCCGGCGACCCCGCGCCTCCCGATCACCATCGGCCTGCCAGCCGCGCTCTACCTCGCCGAGGACCTGCCGCTCTGGCAGCGCTTCTTCGATCTCATCGGCGTGCGGACGGTCACCGGCGAAGGCCGACGCGATGCGGCCAGGTCCGGCAAGCGGCTGCAGGGCGCCGAGCTATGCGCGCCGATGGCCGCCTTCCATGGACAGGTCGCCGCGCTGGGGCGCGAGTGCGACTTCGTCTTCGCGCCCTTCTACATCGAGGACGGGCCGAGGCCCGACCCGGTGCGGCGCAACTACTGCTACTACAGCCAGTTCGCGGGCAGCCTCGCCGCCACCATCCCGGACGCGGCGTTGCGCGCCAAGCTGCTGACGCCGGTCGTAAGCAACCGCGAGAGCATCTCGACCAAGGCCGGCGCGCTGCACGAGGCGCTCGCGCCGGCTCTCGGCGGCGCGGTGTCGCGGCGAGAGATCGAGCAGGCGCTCGTCGATGCCCGCCGTTGGATGGCCGAGCGCAGAGCCGCGCTCCCGGCGGTGATGCGCGAGGCGCGCGCCGACGGCTCGGAGCTCGCCGTTGTCCTGCTCGGCCGGCCCTATACCGTGCTGTCGGCGTCGATGAACAAGTCCATCCCCGAGCTCATCGCCGCGCAGGGCGTCAAGTGCTTCTCGCAGGCGATGCTCGAGGTGAAGCCCGAGGATCTCGCGGCGATCGAGCCGCTGCTCACCTCGGTCCACTGGGCCTTCGCCTCGCAGATGCTCGCCGCGGCCCAGGTAGTCGGCCGCAGCCCGGGCCTCTACCCGGTCGTCGTCACCTCGTTCAAGTGCGCGCCCGATAGCTGCGTGCTCGAGTCGCTGCGGCGCATCTTCGACTCGCACGGCAAGCCCTTCCTCATCCTCCAGCTCGACGAGCATGACTCGCAGGTCGGCTACGAGACGCGCATCGAGGCTGCGCTGCGCTCGTTCCGCAGCCATCACGGCCAGCCGCAGGCGCGCCCGAAGGCGTCGCTGCCGGTCAACCCCGCAAAGCTCGAGCGGATGGACGGGAAGACCGTGCTGCTGCCGCGCTGGGATCGCTATTCGTGCGCCCTAATGGCCGCGAACATGCGCCGCGAGGGCATCGACGCGCGGGTGCTCGACGAGGACGAGCTGCTCATCACGCGGGCATTGCGGCACAACACCGGCCAGTGCCTGCCGCTGAGCGTCATCACCGAGGGCTTCATCAGCTACGTCGATCGGCACGGCATCGATCCCGGCCGGGCCGCGCTCTGGATCCACAGCTCGCAGATAGGCTGCAACATCGGCGCGTTCCCGCTCGCCATCCAGTCGCTCCTCGAGGCGCAAGGCCGCGGCTTCGAGCGCTCCCGCGTCTACGTCGGGCAGATCTCGGGCCAGGACATCTCGATGCGCGCGGTGGCCAACCAGTACCTGGCCTTCCTCTGCGCGGGCTATCTGCGCCGGCTCGGCTGCCGGGTGCGCCCGTACGAAGTGCATGCCGGGGAGACCGATAGAGTCCTCGAGGCGGGCCTCGCCGAGCTCACCGACGTCTTCGAGAACGGCCGCGACGTGTTGGCCGCGTTCCGCAGACTCGTCGATCGGCTCCTCGCCGTCGAAACGAAGGGTGAGCGGCGGCCGAAGGTGGCGCTGTTCGGCGACTTCTACGTGCGCGACAACGACGTCCTCAACCAGGCGGCCATCGCCCACATCGAGGCCGAGGGCGGCGAGGTCATCACCACGCCCTACACCGAGTACACGAAGATCATCGCCGACGCCTACCTGCGTAAGTGGATCCGCGAAGGCAAGTACAAGCAAGCCGCGCAGGGGCAGCTCGTCCTGAGCGGCGCGAAGCTGCTCGAGCGCGGGGTTCTGCGCGAGGCAGAGCGCATCCTCGGCCCGCGCCCGGCGATCAAGCAGCGGCCCGTCGCGGAGATTCTCGCGCCCTACCGCGTCACCCCGCAGCACACCGGCGAGAGCTTCGACAACCTCCTCAAGATCCACCACCTGCTCGAAGAGCACCCGGACATCGCGCTCTTCGTGCAGCTCAGCCCGTCCTTCTGCTGCCCGTCGCTGGTGACCGAGGCGATGACCCGCGAGATTCGGAAGGTGACTGGCGTGCCCGTGGTGACGGTCACCTACGACGGGACGCGCACGCGGAAGAACGGCGTCGTCACGCCGTACCTGCGCTTCCTGCGCGAGCGCGGGCGGGGAGCGGCGCCGCAGAGGCAAGCCGGCGATCAGGCCAGGATTCAGGCCCGCGCTGGCGCCTGACAGCTCGCTCGCATAGGAGCCGATCGCTGACCGGATGTGCCACCGGGCGAGAGGCCGACCGACCGTCTGTCGGGCCGCCGGTGTTCCAGAAAGGCCGTCGGCGCGCTCGGTCGCCTCTCAACCGGCTGCGGCGGCAGGAACCGGGCGGCCTTAGGGCGCCTGAGTTCGTTCCGCCTTGTCCAAGCAACTTGGGCGATCTCCGCTCATCCCGAGCGTAGAGGCGACCAGCGGGAGCCTCGGAGTCGAGGGGACTCGCGGATTCGCCTCCCAAACCTGATTTGGACGAGAACCTCCCACCACTCGCCCGTGAATCCGGCCACTTGCGGATTCGGGTATTTCGCGCGGAACGAACTCTGGGGCGCTCGATGCGGCCGAAGGCATATCGTTGAGAAGCCATGGTCGACCCGATTCGCAGGAAGGGCGCCACGCTGGCGGACATCGAGGCGCTCCCCGAGCACCTCGTCGGCGAGATCCTGGCGGCGAGCTGGTAGTGAGCCCACGGCCCGGAGTCTGGGATGCGATCGCCGCCTCATCTCTCGCAATGAAGCTCGGGCCTCCGTTCCACTTCGGCGACCGTGGTCCCGGCGGATGGTGGATCCTCGACGAGCCGAAGCTCCATCTCGGCAGCGATGTCTTGGTGCCCGATCTCGCTGGCTGGCGGCGCGGGCGATTGCCCGCCCTTCCGGGATAGCGCAGCTTTCGACCTCGCGCCGGACTGGGCTTGCGAGGTCGTCTCGCCCTCCACCAGCGCCATCGACCGGGCGGTGAAATCCAAGATCTACGCCCGCGAGCCAGTCAGGCACCTTTGGCTGCTCGATCCGAGAGCGCGAACCCTCGAGGTCATGCGGGTCGAAGAAGGCCGCTGGTTCGTCGTAGCCGTTCACGCGGGCGACGAGAAGGCGCGCGCCGAGCCCTTCGAAGCGATTGAGCTGGAGCTCGCCGCGCTTTGGGCGCGCTAGTCGCGAGTCGAGAGTCGTGAGTTGTGAGTCGCGACCGTCGGCGCACGGCAGGCCCCTTCTGATCGCGTCCTGGGCAATTCTTGTGGCCCACAGGGCCATCCGCTCGCTTCTTGGGGCCCGGATTCCGGGGCGCGCGGCGCCCGAGCTTGCCCGCTGCGGGCGGCGCCGCCAGGCATGCGCGACTGTGTTACACAGCCGACTTTACGCGCCATACGAGATGGGCGAGTCTGTTCGCCCGTTCAGCCCTTGGAGCCCGGCAACCTGATGCGCGTCCTCGGAATCGATCCTGGCACCCAGTACCTCGGCCTCGGCCTGGTTGACCGCATCGGTAGCCGGCACGTCCACGTCGCGCACTTCCTGCTGGAGCCCAAGGACTACGGCGAGCTGCCGCAGAAGCTCGTCTACATCTACGACAGCATCACCGAGATCATCCGAGGCCACCGGCCTCACGAGGTCGCCGTCGAGGGCGTCTTCCACGCCAAGAACGCCCGCTCGGCCATCGCGCTCGCTCACGCGCGCGGGGTCGCGCTGCTCGCCGCGGCGCAGGCCGGCCTGGACGTCTACGAGTACCCGCCCGCCTCCGTCAAACGCGCCGTAGGCGTCTCGGGAGCCGCGCAGAAGGAGACCGTCACGCGGATGGTCTGCACCATCCTCGGTCTCGAGAAAGTTCAACGCGCCGACTGCGCCGACGCGCTGGCGGTCGCCCTTTGCCACCTGAACCACTCGCCGATGAGCCTCAAGCCGCGCGGCGGGTACCAGATAGTGAGGCGCTCGTGATCGCATCGCTCAAGGGGATCGTCGAGGAGAAGCGTGCCGACGAGGTGGTCATCGACGTCAACGGCGTCGGCTACCGCGCCTTCGTCTCGCTGCGCTCGATGGCCCGCCTGCCCGCCGAAGGGCAACCGACGAAGCTGCGCATCCAGACCATCGTCCGCGAGGACGCGCTCGATCTGTACGGCTTCACCACCGCGGCCGAAGAGGAGCTCTTCCTGCTGCTCACCTCGGTCTCGCGCGTCGGGCCGAAGGTCGCGCTCAACGTGCTCTCGGGGATGGAGCCCGCCGAGCTCGCCCACGCGATCAGCTCGGGCGATCTGACGCGTCTCGCCAAGCTTCACGGAGTCGGCAAGAAGACCGCGGAGCGCCTCATCGTGGAGCTGAAGGACAAGGTGCAGCACCTGACGAGCTTGCCGGCGGGCAAGGGACCGCTCCGTGCGACGGCAGCGACCGCGCAGCGCAGCGACCTCGTCAGCGCGCTGGTCAACCTCGGCTACAAGCCCGCCATCGCCGACAAGGTGGCCGAACAGGCCGAGAAGGCCGCCGGGCCCGAGGCGGGGCTCGACGTGCTGATTCGCGAGGCGCTCCGTGTGGCGCGGAGCTAGGGCGATGAAGGCGCGGCAGGACGAAGGCTGGAGGGCGGAGCTCCAGCTCCGCCACGCCGCGTCCGCCGGAGAGACGCCGGCCCTCCCACCTCCACCCGCGCCGGCCGGCGAGGCGCCACCCTTCCAACTCGACCACCCCTCCCGGCACCGCCCCGTCCGCCCGCACTCCCAACTCACAACTCAGAACTAAGAACTCCCAGCCATGGCCCGCAGAAAGCTCGGCAACACCAACCCGAACCAGATCATCGACCCCGAACCGCAGCTCGACGAGCGCCGGCTCGAGGCTTCGCTGCGCCCGAAGAGCTTCGACGAGTACGTGGGCCAGAAGGCGGTCGTCGAGAAGCTGCGGGTCTACGTCGCCGCGGCGCGCAAGCGCAACGAGGCGCTCGATCACTGCCTCTTCTCGGGCCCGCCGGGCCTGGGCAAGACCTCGCTCGCGCACATCATCGCCAACGAGCTCGGCGTCAACCTCCACGTCACCTCGGGGCCGGCCATCGAGAAGAAGGGCGACCTGGCGGGCTTCCTCACCAACCTCGCCCCGGGCGACGTGCTCTTCATCGACGAGATCCACCGCCTCAACGCCACCGCCGAGGAGTACCTCTACCCGGCGATGGAGGACCTCGTCCTCGACATCGCCCTCGACGCCGGTCCGCACGGGCGCACGGTGCGCATCGACGTGCCGCCGTTCACCCTCATCGGCGCGACGACGCGCACGGGCCTGCTCACCTCGCCGCTGCGCGATCGCTTCCAGATTCAGGAGCGCCTCGACTTCTACAGCGAGGACGACCTCTGCAAGATCATCCACCGCTCGGCCGACATCCTGGGCATCGAGACCGCTAAGGACGGCGCCCGCGAGATCGCCCGGCGCGCCCGCGGCACCCCGCGCATCGCCAACCGACTGCTGCGCCGGCTGCGCGACTTCGCGGAAGTCGAAGCCGACGGGCGCATCACCCGCGAGCTGGCCGACCGCTCGCTCCACAAGCTCGAGATCGACGCCCTCGGCCTCGACCCGATGGACCGGCGCATCCTGCTGACGATCATCGAGCTGTATGGCGGCGGCCCGGTCGGCGTGGAGACCATCGCCGCGTCGATAGGCGAGGAGCGCGACACTATCGAGGACGTCTACGAGCCGTTCCTGCTGCAGATCGGCTTCATCCAGCGCACGCCGCGCGGACGGGTCGCTACCGCGCGCGCCTTCGAGCACTTCAAGCGCCCGCCGCCCAAGGGTCAGGGACAGCTCCTGTAGCCGGCGTCAGCGCGTCGTCGCGCCGACCGGCTCGGGCTGGCCGGCGGCGACCGCCGCGGCGACGATCTCTATCGACAGGCGCGGCGAGAGCTGATGGGGCGGCAGCTTCTTCGTCTCGCTCTTGGCGAGCATGAGCTGCAGCTTGAGCGTGCGCCGCTCCTCGGCGGAGAGCGGCCCGTCCTCGGCAATAGCCTTCACCGCGAGCGCGGCGAGCTTCTCGATCTCAGACCTCTCGAGCCCGTGCTGATAGGTCAGCGCGGCGCCGAAGACCGCCATCGCGAGGCGGCGATCGGCGATTCCCGCGCTCTCGACGTGCGCGATGGCGAGCCGCAGCTCCTCGAGCTGCGCCGACGGCAACAGGTCGTCCGAGCCGACGGTGTAGTGCACCGGCAACGAGGCCCTCGAGCCGCTCTTGCAGACCTCTCCGGCGCATCCCCAGACCGAGGTGGCGAGCACCTCGGCGGCCCACTGCGTCCGCGAGGGCATGTTCGGCCAGTCGGGCTCGCCGTCCTTGCCCGGCGTGCGCGCGTGCGGGCAGAAGTGCGCCCCCGCATCCCAGGCGGTGCGCCAGGTCGCGCCGCCATCCGAGGAGACGGCGAGCCGCCCACCCTCATCCGGCTCGATCGCGAGCTTCCAGGCCGCGGCCCAGAGCGCGTCGCGCTGCGCGGGCGAGACGGGCCCCGACCAGAGCGTCCGCTCCCCTTCGGTCCCGGCGAGCACGAGCTCGACCTTCGCCTTCTCGGCGCCGGCCGCGGGCGAGTGCTTCAGCGTCAGGACGCTCTTGCGGCCGTCGCGCTCGAAGGTCGCCACCTCCTTCACGCGCGCGTCGGGCCACTCGGCTGCGGCGGCGGCAGGCGCCGCCCCGGCCGCCTCGGGCTCAGGCGGGGCCGAGCTTTCGGACTTGCACGAGAGCGCTGAGGCCGCGATCAGCAGGAGCGCCAGGGAGCGTGAAACGAGTGTCGTCATGCGTGCATTGTCGCTGGCGGCAGCTTCGACTCAAGGCCCAATCGCGCACGGAATCTCGGCGAGCGGCCCGACGTGCCCAAGCCCCACGCTCCTCCCGGCACCGCGCCGCTCGGCCGCTGCCTCCGATGGCGGGCAAGCGGCAGAAACGCTCGCGATTACCTCGCGTTGCGCGGCCCGCTTCGTGGACAGCGTCCCTCGGCAGCGGCTACCATCGCCGCCTTTCGGTCTCTTGGGGAGAGCTCGTGTCCAGCCAACAGCTCATCTGCCACTTCTGCGGCCACCACGATCCCGCGGCGACGCTGGGCGTGCGCTGTCCTGCCGACGGCTCGGTGCTGGTGCCCTCCGACGAGCACGACAAGTCGCCGGCCGACTCCATCCTCGGGCGCTGCATCGGGGGCAAGTACGCCATCATCGGGCTTATCGGCTCGGGCGCGATGGGCGCGGTCTACAAGGCCCTCCAGGAGCCGGTCGGCCGCGAGGTCGCGGTCAAGGTCATCAGGCGCGGCGACTCGAACCGCGACGAAGAGGCGCGCGCCCGCTTCCTGCGCGAAGCGAAGATCGCCGCTCAGCTCTCCAACCCCGCGGCCGTCACGCTCTTCGACTACGGGGCGGAGAAGGACGGCGTGCTCTACATGGTCATGGAGCTCATCCGTGGCCGCACGCTCGCCGACGCGCTCGCCGAGGGCGCCTTCGGCCCCGAGCGCATCGTGCCCATCGCCACCCAGGTGCTCTACGCGCTCTCCGAGGCCCACGAGCGCGGCCTGGTGCACCGCGACATCAAGCCGGCCAACGTCATGCTGGTGCGCGGCTCCTGGGGCGAGGAGCTCGCCAAGGTGCTCGACTTCGGCATCGCCAAGGCCGTTGACGCGAGTGACGAGGTGTTCAAGACACAGGCGGGGCTCGTGCTCGGCACTCCGCTCTACATGGCGCCGGAGCAGGCCCGCGAGCGCGAGGTGGATGGCCGCGCCGATCTCTATTCGGTCGGCGTGATGGTCTACGAGGCGCTCACCGGCAAGCTCCCCTTCACCGGCGGCAACGCGTTCGAGGTGCTGCTCGCCCACCGCGATCAGCCGGTGCCGCCCTTCCCGGCCGATAGCCGAGTGCCGGAGGCCTTGCAGCAGGTGGTCTTCCGCGCGCTCGCCAAGAACAGGGACGAGCGCTTCCCGACCGCCGCGGCGATGGCGCAGGCGCTGATGGCCGCGCTTCCGGCCGTCAGCCGGCCGGCCGAGGAGCCGGTGTCGGCCTCCTCCTCGTCTGCGAGCCCGGCGCCGGAGGCTTCATCGAGCCTCTCAGCGCCGAGCGCCACGGCCGGGCCCGCCGCCGACAGCTCCCAGCCGCTGCCTGCGCCGAGCGCCGACTCTTCGACAACCGGTTCCTCTTCATCCTCCGCAACCAACGCTGTCCAACCCGAGGCGCCGGCTCCGGCTCGCGCCCCCATGCCCGCAACTCCTCCCATGTCAGCTAATCCCGCTCCCGTCCCCGCAAAGAAGTCGAAGACCGGCCTGATCATCGGAATCGTGGTCGGGGTTCTCCTGCTGCTCGTCGCCGGCACCGCCGTGGGCGGCTGGTTCGTGCTCAAGAAGCTCCGGGGCACGGACGGCCCGCTCGGCAGGATCGCCGCCATGCTTCCGGGAGGAAGCTCCGACAAGGAATCGCTCGAGCTCATCGCCGCGATGGCCGATGCAGAGAAGGCCGCGAAGGCCGCCTCTGACCGCGCTGCCGATGACTCGAAGCCCGGCGCCGGCAATTCGGAGCCGGGCGCCGCTGCGCCCGCGGCCGCGGACGGCGAAAGCGACGATGGCCAGGCTGGCGAAGGACAATACGACTCTGCTCGCGCCGCCGCCGATACCGAGCCGCAGGCCGAGCCTTCGGCGGACGACGCGGCGCCGGCCGACGACGCGGCCGCAGCCGGGAAAGCCGACGAGGGCACAGGCTCCGGCGACGCCGTGGCCGCGGCCGACGACGCCCAGGAGGCTGCCCCCGAGATCACCTACGTTGACAAGGTCCTCTTCGAGGACCTCTTCAAGCGCGCGAACTCGGCGCACGTCGGCGCCGGTTGGAGCGAGTACCTGGTTCGAGGAAAGCGCGGGGCGCTCAGCCTGAAGCAGGGAAACGGCGCCTGGGTCATCCGCTCCGCCACGCTCTCGTGCTGGCTGCGCGGCTCCCCAGGCCCTGTCGAGGACATCGTCCTCACCGCCGAAAAGTACCCGGTCGAAGGGACGCGCATCGAGTTCGAGCTGCGCGGCGAGCTGCCGGCAAAGCCGGATGCGGGCGCGGTGGTCGGCTGGGTGTCCGACGCGGACAGCCTGCGCGACGGGCTGACGCCGGGCGCTTGGATCGGCGCCTCGTTCGCGGGCAAGGACGGCCTCATCGTCGCGGGCACGAAGTCGGCGCCCCAGCCTGCGCTCCCGGCGGTCGGCTTCAACCCGTCGCGGTGGGTCAAGCACACCGTCACGGTGAGCAAGGGCGTGCTCAGCTACCAGGTCGGCGAGAATCCGCCGGTCACGCTCGACATGGAGCCTGCGGTCGAGCCGGACGCGACGCGCCACTTCTTCTTCGGCGTGCGCGGGTATTCGAGCGCCACGCACAAGATTGACGTGCGCAACTTCCGCGTGGTCGGGAAGGTGAAGGCGGAGTAGCGGCCTCGCCGCCGAAGTCGGGCGCTCGAGCCTCGCGTTCGAGGAGCGGCGCATCGTCGTGGTCCCCGGCTGAATCGCTCCGCTCGCCTTCGCACGTCTCACTCAAACACCGGCCGCAGGATCCGATGAGCGCACCTCGTTTCTTCGTCCCCGAGAGCTCCCCGCGCCCGCTCACCGAGTCCACGCCGCTCTACCTCGTAGACGCATTCCTCCACCGCGGCACCCGCTACGCCGTAACGCTCGACGCCTACGGCTCTCTGTGGCCCTGGCCAGACGCCGAGCGGGACCGCCTGCCGCCGCGGATGCGCCGCGAGCTGAACGCGCACGAGCTCTCCGGTCCGCTTCGCTCACTCGACACCGATCGGCTCTGGCTCTTCGCCCTCCACCGGCTCTCGCCTCCCGGGCCCACGCCCGGCCTGAACGATCCGGTGGAGGCCTTCGGCACCCTGTGCGGCCCGTTCCCTTCGAGCACTCCGCTCGCGGTCGAAGGGCATGTCGCCACCACCCGCGGCGACCTGCTCGAAGGGATTGTGCGCGGCGCGTGGACGCCTTTTCTCTTCGGAGAAGGCGCAGGCGAGCGGCGCATCGACTCGCTGCTGATCGCCGGCGGTGACGAGGCGGAGACCGCGGCGGGGACGGGTGTGATCGTCGCCTGGCCGCTCTCGACCAAGGCCGCCGCCCACGGCGATGTCGCCAACAGCGCCATCTTGCGGTCGATGCTCCACGAGCTGCTCACCGCTATCCGCGCCGACCAGATCGAGGAGGGCTGCGCAGGCGCGCTCGCCGCCCGCGAGCTGCCAGTCCCCAGCCGCGCCGAGCTGGTCGCCTCGCTCGAGGCGCGCGGCTTCAAGATCGATGGGGCCGTCGCGCGCCGGGCGCGCAAGGGCCTCCTCGGCGGCCTTTTCCCGGAGCGGATCCTGCTCCCGCCGACAGGCTCGCTCGAGGACTACCTCGCGCTCGCCCGCATCGCGCTCGCCGAGCTGCCTGGCTGGCCCACGCCGCGCGCGCTGCGCCGAGCGCTCGAGCTATCCGAGGCGTCCTGGCGCCCGCATCGGCCTCTTGCTCTCCGGCCGAACGAGCAGGCGGATCTGGACGTCACGGCCAGCGCGGTCGTCTCGATACCGCCCGAGATCCGCCCCACCGAACCTGGCGACGAAGCCAAGCTGAAGGCGAGCTGGCGCGCGCTCTACTTCGCGGTTGACCCGGCCTCCCTCGCTCCGCGCGCCGGGCTCGCTGCGGCTGGAGGTCGAGGACCTCGACGTGCCGCCGCCGGGCGAGCTGAGCTTCTCGTATGACTCGCCGGGCGAGCCGTACCGGTACCTGCCGGGCCCGCGTTTTCGCGGCTCGAACCGGTGGCTGCGGCATGAGGTCCAGCTCGAGGGTGCCGAGCTGCGCGGCCGCCAGCACGGCGGCGCCGACCTCCGGCTGATGATTCGCTCCTTCGACCCCGTGCCCGTGCGCCGCGTCGCCTTGCGGCGATCCACGGCTCTCCCTATCCCCGACGCGCCCCGAGCCGTCGCCGCGACGGCCTCGGAAGCTCCGCCGGAGACGGCCGCGCAGCCAGAACCGCCCGCCGCGCCCCAACGCCACCCCGAGGCACCAGCGGGGGCGATCACCTGGGCCTGGAGCGAGTGGCGCCCCAACCAGCAGGCGGCCGTTAGCGTGGTCGATGGTCGCCTCGCAATCGAGTGCACCGGCGAAGACCCGCAGATGGTGGGGCCGCGCATCGAAGTGCGTGGTCCGATCGAGGTCCACCTGCGCATGTGGTCCAGCGCAGGCTCGGGCGGCGAGATCTTCTGGGCGACCACGCGCCATCCGGACGGAGATGCCCAGCCGGCTCGCTTCGAGATCCGGCGCGACGACGCCTGGCACGACTACCACGTCCGCATCTACGAGACCGACGTGATCCGGCAGGTGCGCTTCGATCCGGGCGGCGAGCGAGGAAGAGTAGAGCTCGAGCGCTTCGAGCTCGTGCCGGTGGCCAAGGATCACCTGCCAGCCGCCATCGAGGCGCAGCACGTCGTCTACTTCGACCCTTCCTACCGCACCGAGTGGAACACCGCCGCGGGCCGCATCGCCGAGAAGCTCGAGCGCATGGGGTTCGCGGTGGTCAGCGCCAGGCAGCTCGCCGCCTGGATGCAGGCGCGCATCTCCGCCGGCGCCTTCGGCTCGGTCTGCGCGATGGCCCAGGACCTCTTCCCGGACACCGTCTTCGAGTCATGCCGGGACGACTGCACCGCGCGGCGCTACCTCGAGGCCGGCGGCCGCATCGCCTGGGTCGGGGCGATGCCCTTCGCGATGCGGGGTACGCCTGACGGACAGGCGCACTACGTCGGCGGGGCACTGCCGGCGGTTCGCGCTCGGTTTCGATGCCCACGCAGGAGACATCCCCGAAGCCCCAGCGCTGACCGAGGAGGGCAAGGCCTTTGGCGTGCGCGCGGGGAACAACGGCACGCACGCAGCCCAAGCCACCGACGTGTCGGTCGTGCTCGCCAAGGTGGGACGCTTCTATGCGACCGCTTGGCTCAAGGCCTACGCGACCAAGTTCCCCGGGAGCGGGATGCTCAAGCTGCGCAACGGCGGGCTGAACGGCGGCGTGGACCGCGACATCGAAGAGCTGGCGCGCGGCGCGCTGCATGGGCTGCCGGGACAGGCAATACCGGCGAATCGAGCCCGCTGCGAAGCGCGCCCCTGAGTTCGTTCCGCCTTGTCCAAGCAACTCGGGCGAACTCCGCTCATCCCGAGCGAGAGACCGGCCCGTTGGCCGGCTGTGGCCTTGAACTAACAGGGGGAGCTGTTAGTTAGGAGCGTAGAGGCGACCAGCGGGAGCCTCGGAGTCGAGGGACTCGCGGATTCGCCTCCCAAACCTGATTTGGACGAGAACCGCCCACAACTCGCTCGTGAATCGGGCCACTTGCGGCGCGCGGAACGAACTCTGGCGCCCGAAGCCGAAGGGCTCGCGCGCGAGTTGAGCGGACACGCATGAGATCGGGTGCCGAAGGCCTGGCAAGCGCGGGCGGACCTCAGTACCGCCGCCGGCCCGCAACAGGCTTGCGGCCTCCGCGCCGCCCGCCCCTGCCCTCGCGCTCGATGAGCGCCTTGACCGCCGGCTTGAGGCCCAGGTCCATGTCCTTGAGCGCGATGATCTTGTCGCGTAGCTCGGCCGCCTTCTCGAACTCCATCGCCGCGGCGGCCTCCTGCATCTCGCGCGTGAAGCGGCCGATGAGGCTCTTGATGTCATCGGCGCTCAGGTAGACGTCCTCGCCCTCGGCCGCTATCGGGATGGTCACGTAGTCGGCCTCGGCCAGGCTCGCCGAGAGGTCGTGGATCTGCTTCTTGACCGACTGCGGAGTGATGCCGTGCTCGGCGTTGTAGGCCGCCTGTAGCTGGCGGCGCCGCTCGGTCTCGGCTATCGCCTGCCGCATCGAGTCGGTGATCGTGTCGGCGTACATCAGCACCTTGCCGTTCACGTTGCGCGCCGCGCGCCCGATGGTCTGAACGAGCGAGACCGAGGAGCGCAGGAAGCCCTCCTTGTCCGCGTCGAGGATGGCGACGAGCGAGACCTCGGGGATGTCCAAGCCCTCGCGCAGCAGGTTGATGCCGATGAGCACGTCGAACAGGCCCCGGCGCAGGTCGCGGATGATGTCGGCGCGCTCGAGCGCGTCGATGTCCGAGTGCAGGTAGCGCACCTTCACCCCGACCTCGGCGTAGTACTCGGTCAGGTCCTCGGCCATGCGCTTGGTCAGGGTCGTCACCAGGACGCGCTCGCCCTGGGCGACCCGGGCGCGGATCTCCTCGAGCAGGTCGTCAACCTGCGAGCGCACCGGCCGCACCTCGACCTGCGGATCCATCAGGCCGGTCGGGCGGATGATCTGCTCGACGACCACGCCGCCGGTCTGCTCGAGCTCGTACTCGGCCGGCGTCGCCGAGACGTAGATGACCTGGCTTACCAGGCGGTTGAACTCCTCGAACTTGAGCGGCCGGTTGTCGAGGGCCGACGGCAGGCGGAAGCCGTACTCGACCAGCGTCTCCTTGCGCGAACGGTCGCCGCGGAACATCGCCCCGAGCTGCGGGACGGTCTGGTGGCTCTCGTCGATGAAGAGCAGGAAGTCCTCGGGGAAGTAGTCGAGCAGGCAGGGCGGCGCCTCGCCCTCTTTGCGGCCGGAGAACCAGCGCGAGTAGTTCTCGATGCCCGAGCAGAAGCCCATCTGCTCGATCATCTCCAGGTCGAACAGCGTGCGCTGCTCGAGCCGCTGGGCCTCGAGCAGCTTGTTCTGGCGCTTCAGCTCGCCGAGCCGCACCCGCAGCTCGCCGCGGATGCCGTCGAGCGCCTTCTTGCGCACCTCGGGGGCCGAGACGTAGTGGCTGCCGGGGAAGATGCCGACCTTCTCGATGTCGGCGAGGGCGCGGCCGCGCAGCGGGTCCACCTCCTGGATGCGCTCGATCTCGTCGCCGAAGAAGCTGATGCGGATCGCGCGCTCCTCCTCGTAGGCGGGGAAGATCTCGACCGTGTCGCCGCGGGCGCGGAAGGTGCCGCGGTGGAAGTCGAGGTCATTGCGCTCGTACTGGATGTCGACGAGATCGCGCAGGAGCTTCTCGCGCGGGTACACCTGACCGACGTGCGCGCGCACGACGAGCCCGTGGTAGGCCTCGGCCGTGCCCAGGCCGTAGATGCAGCTCACCGAGGCGACGATGATCACGTCGTCGCGGGTCATCAGCGAGTGCGTGGCCGCGTGCCGCATGCGGTCGATGCGGTCGTTGATCGACGAGTCCTTCTCGATGAAGGTGTCGGTCGAAGGGACGTAGGCCTCGGGCTGGTAATAGTCGTAATAGCTGACGAAGTACTCGACCGCGTTCTCGGGGAAGAGCTGCTTGAACTCGCCGTAGAGCTGGGCGGCGAGGGTCTTGTTGTGCGCGATGACGAGCGTCGGCTTGTTCACCCGGGCGATGACGTTGGCCATGGTGAAGGTCTTGCCCGAGCCGGTCACCCCGAGCAGCACCTGGGCCTTGTCGCCGCGCAGCAGGCCCTCGGTCAGCTCCGCGATGGCGCGGGGCTGGTCTCCTCGGGGTTGGTAGTCGCTGACGAGCTTGAAGGGAGGCATCGCTGATCCAGGGTAACAACCGGGAGATCCGGTAGCTTTCGCGCGCGCGAGGCTACCGCTCGCAGCCTCGCGAGGCCAGTCGGCGAGCGGACTGTTCGCCTGCGGGGCCTCTCGCGAGAGGCTGGGCCAGCCTGCGCCCGGCTACCGGCCTTAGCGATGCCGGGGGGCATAAGATGATAGAAGCGCCGCTTCCGTAAGTGCTCGCCCGTCCCGCGAGCTGACGGATGGGCGCAGTGCAGCTCGAAGAGGTGCGCGATGAGCGACCTTCACAAAGTGATCCTGCAGGGACCGGCCGCTCGCGACGACAAGGTGTCCGGCCATCTCTTCCGCGACCTCCTCGACGTGCTCGTCGAGGGCTCAAAGCGGAGCCTGCGCTTCCGACTCGAGGGCCGCAGCACGTTCAAAGGTCCGCAGCCGAAATGGCTTCGAACGGCGGCCGACTTCGACCTGCTGCGCGAACCCGGGCTCGGCGCATCGTCCGCCGTGATTCAGGCGCGCCCCCTCGTGGAAACGATGCCCGAGCGGTTTCAACAAGGCGACCTTTTCGTCGATCTCGATCCTCGCAAGTCCCCGGTGGAGCTATTCGAGGATGCGCTTGAAGATGCCCTTCGCGGGGATGCCGACAGCGAGCGTTTCGACGAGGAGTTGATCGCCACTTTCAAGAAGTTCGAGGGACTGCTCAAGCACGGCATCGAGCGAATCAAGGTCGTAAACGGCCGAACGCTGAGGGTCGATGCACGCGCGCTCGAGCGGGTCCGCGAATTGGCGAGATCATCCTTTGCGCCGCAGCGCGTGCGCGTTGCCGGCCGCCTCGAAGAGATTCGCTACAGCGACTGCCGCTTCTCACTCGTATTGGGAAGCGGCGCGACTCTTCAGGGGACTGCGCTCGACCTCGGTCACGAGGCGCTCAAGGAGCATTTCGGACGGACGGTTGTCGTCACCGGAATGGCGGCGTTTCGACCGTCGGGCAGACCGCTTTGCATCGACGCGGAACGCATCGAGCCCGCATCGGAGCGGGACACGCAGCTTTGGTCCGCGTTGCCCAAGCCGCTGCTCGCGCCGTTTCCCGGCCGCCAACTCCACGAAGAGCAGCGCACGAGGGGTAGACTCACCGCTCTCCTAGAAGAGCGTCGGGGAAAAGCCCTTCGGCACTGAGCCGCCCCAGACGCTCCGTGGAGGATACAGCCGCTGACGGCTCCGATCGACGCGTCAGCGGTCCTCGTGCCGCACATTTTGGCCGTCGCGGGACGTGTCAACGACTTTGAGACACAGACCAGGTGGATTTACTGAGCAGCGGTCTCCTTCTCGGCAGACAGTTCCTTGGGCGGGTTGATCCAGACGGCGGCAGGCAAGGCGGGAG
>JBMNNX010000130.1:0-17523 GCA_050942745.1 Myxococcales bacterium | reverse complement strand
CGCTACTACGCCCTGACGTGGTGGGTTTTGCTCTACTTCGAGCAACCCCTCGTGCGGCGATCGCTCGAAGGCTATCGCGCCGCGCCCGAGCGGCTCTACCTGCTGCTCGCCGCGCTCTTCGGGACGATCAACCGCGCGCTCGAGCCGGTCACCGACGACGAAGAGGAACGGTGGATCGCCGCGCTGCTCGACCATCTCGTCGCCAACCCTCACCTGCTGGCGACCCGCGGGTTGGATGGATAGTAGCGGGCTGCCCGCGCTGGAACCTCCTTGGCGCGGGGAACGGTGGCAGGGAGGCGACCGCTGGTCGCCTCGCCGCCCCGCGCATTCGCACGGAACACCGCAAAGCCACAGTCCGCGGGCGCGTCGAGCCCGTTTCGCCTCGCCGGAAGCGACCGGCCGGTGGCTCGCGCCCCTACTCGGCGGCTGCAACTCCGGCCGCCACGACAGGCCTTTCGAAGACCAGCACCGTCGCCCCGGGCGCCTTGACCGCGCGCGCCTCGCCCTCGCTCAGCGCGAACAGCTCCTCGACGTCGCGCACGCGGCGGCCGTAGGCGACCACGCGCACGTCGCGGTCGGAGAGGAAGTCCCTGCCGTCGGCGCCTGAGGGCACCGCGTCGAAGTAGTAGCCGCGCTCGTCCCCGTCGAACCAGGCGTGCGCGTCGAGGTACAGGGCGAGACTCGGCCCGAGGTCGGTGACGACGGGCCGGCGCTCGCGGTTGTGCTCGTTGACCACCTTGGCGATGGCCCTGAAGTCGCGGCCTCCGGCCTCGAGCGCGAGGCGGGCCGCCTGCATCTGCACCGCGCGAACGCCGTACAGGCCGGCGAAGACCACGCAGCCGAGCGCGAGCGCCAGCACGCCGGTCGCCCGCGTGCGCGGCCTCGCCCAGAAGAAGGCCTTCTCGAGCCCCCAGGCGAGCACGAGCGCCGCGCCCAGGTGAACCAGGTACTCGAACCGCGCGAGATCCGGGTGCCAGGCGCCGTCGATCAGCGCGAGCACGAGCGCCCCCACCGCGCAGACGAAGGCGAAGCCGCGCTTGTAGAACCCGGAGACGAGCGCGGCGACCATCGAGAGCAGGTAGAGCGCGAGCACGAAGCCCTGCACCGCCGTCAGCCACGGCGGGAAGAAGCGCGAATAGAGCCACGGCTCGGAGTCGAAGCGGAAGATCATCCAGTACGGCGCGCGCACGTGCGTCCACGCCGCCTGGAAGAGGCTGGTCTTCTGGACCTGCGGGGCGACGCCGTCGAGCGAGGCGAGCGAGGCGCCGTCGGCGAGCACGTACCCGACGTGTACCCCCTCGGCGGCCACGGCGAGCACGGCGCAGGCGACGAGCAGGGCCCAGCGCCGCTCGGCTCGGACGCGGCTCCACGCCGCCGCGCCGACCGCGGCGACGGCGAGCAGGCCTTCCGCGCGGGTGAACAAGGCGAGCCCGGCGAAGAGGGAGGCCACCAGCAGGCTCCAGGCCCCCGAGCCCTGGCGCCACCGCAGCGCGAAGAGCACCGCCGCCGCGGCGAGCAGGCCGAGCAACGGCTCGGGCATCGGCACCGCGGCCCACCGCAGGGCGACCGGGTTGAACACCGCCAGCGCGACCGCCGCCACCCTGCCCTCGGGCCCGACAGGCAGGCGCCGCAGGATGCGCGCGAAGACGAAGCCCGTGGCGGCGTAGAGCCCGGCCGACAGCGCCCAGAAGCCCGCCTCGCCGAAGAGCTTCACCGGCAGGGCGAGCGCGAGCGAGTAGCCCCAGAAGAACCGGGCGTCGGCCCCGTCGTTCCAGGGCACCGACAGGCCCTGGCCGCCGATGAGGCTCTTGGCCTTTGCCAGGTAGTAGTAGCCGTCGAGCGTGAAAACGTCGGCCCGCGAGCCGAGCCAGGCGACGAGCCCGGCGCCGGCGACGACGAGCGCCGCTTCGGCGGCCGAAAAGGCGAGCGTGCGGCGCGCCGGTGGGAAGTGGCCGGCGGGCTCGACGCGGGCGGCCTCTTCGACTCCGGGCGCAGGGTGCATCAGTAGGACGAGGTCGACTTCTTGCCGGTCACGATGGCCACCGAGGCGCTCGCGCCGATGCGGTCGGCGCCAGCCGCGATCATCTTCTCGGCGTCCTCGCGCGAGCGCACGCCACCCGAGGCCTTCACCCCCATGTCGACGCCGACGATGCGGCGCATCAGCGCGACGTCGTCGGCGGTCGCGCCGCCGCCGGCGAAGCCGGTCGAGGTCTTCACGAAGGCGGCGCCGGCGGCCTTGGAGAGCGCGCAGGCGATGACCTTCTCCTCCTGATCGAGCTGGCTCGTCTCGAGGATGACCTTGACCGGAACCGGCTTGGCCGCGTCGACGACCGCCTTGATGTCCTCGAAGACCAGCTTGTAGTCGTGCGACTTGAGCGCGCCGATGTTGATGACCGTGTCGATCTCCTTGGCGCCACAGCGGATGGCCTCACGGGTCTCGTAGGCCTTGGCCGAGGCGAGGGCGGCGCCGAGCGGGAAGCCGACGACGGCGATGGGCACGGTACTGCAGCCCTTGAGGAGCTGCGCGGCGAGCCCGACGTTGGTCGAGTTCACGCAGACCGTGGCGAAGCCGTACTTCTTGGCCTCGTCGCACAGCTTGACGATCTCTTCGCGCGTGGCGTCCGGCTTGAGCAGCGTGTGGTCGATGTAGCGGGCGATGTCCGGCGAGGTCCGGGTGTGCCCGACCGGCGAGACGCGCGAGGCGCCGAGGCTGACGATGTTCCTAGCGCCGCAGCTCCCGCTCGCCCCGTTCGCGCAGCTCGTGCAGCTCGACGAACAGGCGCCCGAAGAGCGGCCCTGGGAAGCGGAGGCGACAGGGAGGGCGGGGGCGCTCAGGCGCTGCGAGACGCGCTCGGCGATGATCTCGACCAACTGATCGAAGTTCTGGATGTCGGACACGGTTCACCCGGGTGTGTGTGTCAAAAAGGCGGCGATTCTAGGAGCGTTCCCGGGGTGGCGCAAGGAGATGGAGGGCCGGCGGATCGGCCGACTTGCGCCCGGGAGCGTGACTTGCGTCAGGGGCGATAGCCTATCCCCTGCTCCGCCAGCGCCTCGGCCAGCAGCGCCTCGAGGGTCGCGGCGTCGAAGACGGCGTCGGCGTTCCTGTCGTTGTTGAAGTAGGCGAAGCAGGGCCTGCCGGCGGCGGCGAGGGTCGCGATCTCGGCCGCAGGTCGCATCAGGGCACGCCGCCCGTAGCGGCCGCCATAGCTGCCGTGCAGGCCGTGGAAGCGCCGGTAGTAGATGGGACCGGGCGGAGGAAGCGGCGCGGGAGCGTCGATCATGTCGTGCAGGCACAATGACGCCGAGTGCCGGTCGAGCAGATCGAAGACCTCCTCGCAGTACCAGTCGGGATTGCGCAGCTCGACGGCGTAGTCGTGCCCGGCAGGCAGCGCCTCGAGGAAGGCCGCCAGGCGCGCCGGGTCCTTCTTCATCTGCGGCGGCAACTGCCAGAGCACCGGGCCGAGGTGACCGCCCAAGGCCGCGATCGCCTCGAAGAAGCGCGCTATCCCCTGGCCGGTCTCCTTGAACCGCTTGAGGTGCGTGAGATACCGGCTGCCTTTGACCGAGAAGACGAACCCGGGCGGCACCCGCTCGGCCCAGCCGCGGACCGCCGCCTGCGACGGCAACCTATAAAAGGTGTTGTTCAGCTCGACGGTTCGAAAGCGGCTCGCATAGTAGGCGAGCTCCTCTTTGTGCAGCAGCCCGGGCGGATAGAAGACGCCGCGCCAGTCGGGGTAGACGTAGCCGCTCGTCCCCACGTAGATCCGCCGCTCGGTCTTGGTGCGCCGGGCCATCCTTCTGGAAACGTTAGGTCGGCGCGGGTCCGGCGCTCCCGAGGGTCAGCCCGGGCTCCCGCGACCGGGCGCTCGCCGGCACCCTGCGACGCGCACCGCGGCGAAGGCGCGCGGGCGTCGCGATGGCTCGCACGCTTTGGACGCCCGCCCTCGCCTGTGGCCGCAGGCCGGGCGCTCGATTCCCAGGGCGATTGGACGAGCGAACGGGCCTCAGGCCTGTCCCGGCGTGCACTCGCCGTCGGGGCACCCGGGCGTCCTGACGTCGGCGCGCTTGCCGCGGGGGCGGCGGCGCCGCCGGCGGCGCTTCTTCACCCCGTCCTCGGGCTGCGGCCGTTCGAACGGCTCCCGGCCCTCGCGCCAGGCGGACAGCCGGTCTTCACCTTCGCCGGTCGCTCGCACCTGGATGGCGAAGAGCTCGAGCGCGTCGGGGAAGATCGGGTGGTGGCGGAAGGACGCGAGCGATCGGCGCCTGCGCCGCTCGCCGCTCAGGATTCCCTGCGCCCAGAGCAGTTGCCTCGCCCGATCGCCGATGCGGCGAGGCAAGCGCGCGGTCTGCACGAGCGCGTCGAGCACCTCGTTCACCGCCTCGGAGGCCGGCTTGTCGTCCTCGGCCATCAGCCGGCCAGCGAGCGGCGAGAGCAGCACGGCGATGATGAGCGAGTCATCGACGGGCGACTCCTTGATCCGCGCGTCGAGCGCGCTCAGCCGCTCGAAGAAGCTGCGCCGGGCGTCGGGGCCGCCCTGCTCGAGGTAGCTGGCCACCGGCGGCAGCAGCACCCGGAGCGCGCCGAGGGCGTCGAGCAGCTCGAAGGCCTGGCGGGAGGTCCCGCCGCGGAGCAGGCGGAAGATCTCCTCGAGCAGCCGCGGCGCCGCACAGCGCGGCAGGTCCTCGACCGCCCCCTCCATCGCGGCGAAGGTCTCCGGGTCTGTCTCAAAGCCCAAGCGAGCCGCGAAGCGTATTGCGCGAAGGATGCGAACCGGGTCCTCGCGCATGCGCACCTCCGGCTGACCGATGGTGCGGATGATGCCCGCGCGCAGGTCCTTCAACCCGTCGACGAAGTCGATGACCCGGCCGAGCCGGATGTCGTAGAAGAGCCCGTTGATCGTGAAGTCGCGCCGGCGGGCGTCCTCCTCGGCGGTGCCGAAGACGTTGTCGCGCGTGATTAGCAGGTCCTCGGGCAGGTCCTCGCCCGCTTCGAGCTCGACCGGGTTCGCGCGGAAGGTGCTCACCTCGATGACCTTGCCGCCGCGGAAGAAGACGTGCGCGAGCCGGAAGCGCCGGCCGATGAGGCGGCAGTTGCGGAACAGCGAGCGCACCTCGCCGGGATGGGCCGAGGTGCAGATGTCGAAGTCCTTTGGTGGACGGCCGAGCAGCAGGTCGCGCACGCAGCCGCCGACGAAGTAGGCCTGCTGACCGAAGCGGTGGAGGCGGTTGAGGATCTTGATGCCGTCGGCGTCGAGCCGCTCGGGCGCGATGTCCGCGGGCGCTCCGTCGTCGCGCAGGCTGGCGGCCATGGGCCGCTCGCGGCTCTCGTGAGCGGGGGCGACCTCGGCGGGAGCGCTTTCGCAAGGCTGCTCTGCGACTGCAGGCGCGTCGGGCTGTTGCCCGTCGTCAACGCGCGCGCTCGCCTTCAGGCTGGCCGCCCTGCGGCGGCGGCGACGGCGGCGATGCGGGCCTTCCGGCTGCGCTGCTCGCTGCGAGGAGGCCTCGTCGGAGGAGGGGCGCGCCGATTCGGATGGCGCGCGGCTGTCACTTGCATCTGACGTACGTTCGCCTGTCAGCTCTAGGTTGGTTTCACTCATCGATTCGGTTGCGGCGCGGAATCTACGGAAGATCCGCCCTGCCAGTCAAACAAGCAAAACGTCCGGCTCATGCTGGCCGTCTTCGCTTCGCGCGCGCGCCGCGCCGCCCTGGCCACGGGCTCACGAGCGCACGAGCAGCGGGCGTAAGTCAACCGAGCGGCGAGCCCTCGCGCGTCGCAGACCGCGCCGGGCGACCTGTCTTCGCCGTTCCGCGGCCTACCTGGGCGCCAGCGCCTCGAGCTTTCCGAGCGCCACCCCGGTCCCGTCCTCGCGAGCCACAGCGGACGCCAGCGCCGCCGCGCGCGAGCGCAGCGCCTGAGACCCGAGCACTTCCCGAATCCTCGCGCCGAGCGACTCCGGCGTCGCTTTCCAGAACGGCAGA
This sequence comes from Myxococcales bacterium, assembly GCA_050942745.1. GTDB lineage: Bacteria > Myxococcota > Myxococcia > Myxococcales > UBA5297 > UBA10939. Next base: position 11,544 of record JBMNNX010000130.1, on the reverse strand, counting down.
GGCGGCGCCGCCGAGCCCGCCCGCTGCAGCAGGCGCCCCCAGAGCTTCTGCTCGAAGATGAACGGGACGACGACCGCCGGGATCCCGGCGCGCAGGGCGGCGTGCGTCGTCCCCGCGCCCCCGTGAATCACCATCGCCGCACACCGCGGGGCGAGCTGGCGGTGGGGTGCCCAGCGGACGAAGAACGTGTCGCCGTCCCTCCCGCTCTCCTCGGCGCCGCGCATCTGCACCACGGCGCGCACCTTCGCCTGCTTGACGGCGCCGAGGACGAGCTCCCTGGCGCGCTCGGGGGCGAGGTGGGCCATCGTGCCGAACGAAAAGAGCACCGGCTTCTCACCGTCTTCGAGGAACTCGGCGAGCGCGGGCTCGGGCTCCCAGGGCTGTTGGTCGGCCCGGGGGACGAAGTCGCCACAGACGACGTTGAGCGCGCCCCAGTCCGCGGGCGCCGGGAAGAGGGTGGGGCTCGTGGCTACCAGGTTGAGCCGTTCGGAGAGCAGCACGTCGGTGAGCGCGCGGCGCACCTTGGGCAGCCCCTTCGACGCGAAGAACCGCTTGGTCGCCGAGCCGAAGGCGAGATCGATCACTCTCGAAAACAGCGCCCAGCCGACCGGGTTGAGCCACCGCCATGCCGGAAACCCGAACGGCGGGACGGAGCGCGACGGGATCATGCCCGGGTAGTAGTGGACGCACGCGGACGGCACGCCGCTCGCCTGGCACGCGGCCTTCACGTACCAGGAGGAGAAGAGGCCCACGACGACCTCGCTGCTCGCGCACAGCTCGAGGGTCGCCGCGTACATCGCCTCGAGCTGCGGGAAGAACGCCAGGTCCAGCAGGGCGCGGGAGACCTTGGGACGGATCCGAGCTTTGAGACGCCTTGCAGATTTCTTGAAGAGAGCGCTCGAGCCGCTCCGGGACGAGGCGTACCGGGACTCCGAGGCCCCGGCAGATCGCAGCCCAATCGATCTCGTCGACCGGGCTGAGGAGCAGCGAGGGCTCGTGCCCCGTGCCCTTGAGCCTTGCCGCGAGGGCGACGAGGGGGCGAAGGTCGCCCTCCGAACCCCAGCCCGCGATTCTGATTCGCATCCTCTTTCCTTTCGTTGGGCCCGGCGTCGCCGAGGCGCCCGTCCACTGATTGCCGCGCGCCCCAGCGCCAGCGCGAGCGGGCTCGAGGGCGGCCAAAGCACCGAAAATTACAACGCCGAACGCTCGACAGTCGGCTTGAAACTCCTTGGCGTTGAACTATAGTCCGCCCCTTCCGGAGGTCGTTCCATGGCACGCCGTACCCCGCTGTACGAAGCGCATCTGCAGGCCGGTGGGAAGATCGTCGAGTTCGCGGGTTGGGAGCTCCCGGTCCAATACAAGGGCATCATCGAGGAGCACACCGCCGTGCGCACCGCGGTCGGCCTCTTCGACGTCTCGCACATGGGCGAGATCTTCGTGACCGGGCCCAAGGCGCTCGAGGCGACCCAGCAGCTCCTCACCAACGACGTCGCCAAGTGCAAGGACGGCCAGGCGCTCTACGCGGGCCTGCTCAACGACAAGGGCGGCTTCGTCGACGACGTCCTCTGCTACCGCTACAACGAGCAGAAGTTCCTGCTCGTGGTCAACGCCGCCAACGCCGCCAAGGACCTCGCCTGGATCAGGGCCCACAGCTTCGGCGCCCAGATCGAGGACCGCAGCGACGAGTACGCCCAGATCGCCGTGCAGGGGCCCAAGTCGCGCGAGCTCGTGCAGCGGCTGACGAAGGTGGACCTCTCGCCCATCGGCTACTACCGCTTCACCGAGGGCGAGGTCGCCGACGGCCACTGCATCATCGCCCGCACCGGCTACACGGGCGAGCTCGGATTCGAGCTGTACACCGCCAACGAGCACGCGATGAAGCTGTGGGGCGCGCTGCTCGAGGCGGGCAAGGACCTCGCGGTAATGCCCGCGGGCCTGGGCGCGCGCGACTCGCTGCGCCTGGAGATGAAGTTCGCGCTCTACGGCAACGACATCGACGAGGAGCACACGCCGCTCGAGGCCGACCTCGGCTGGATCGTCAAGCTCAACAAGGGCGAGTTCATCGGCCGCCCGGCGCTCGTCGAGCAGAAGGAGAAGGGCCTGCCCCGCAAGCTCGTCGGCTTCACCATGACCGACAAGGGGATCCCGCGGCACGGCTACCCCATCCTCAAGGACGGCAAGCCCGTCGGCGTGGTGACCAGCGGCACGCAGTCGCCCACGCTCAAGAAGCCGATAGGCATGGGCTACGTCCCGCTCGAGCTCGCGGCCATCGACTCGACCTTCGACGTCGAGATCCGCGGCCGGCCGGCGGGCGCCATCGTGGTCAAGACGCCGTTCGTCGAGACTTCCAACAAGTAACTCCACGGGTCCTCGGGCCCTCCACGCAACACTTTTCGCAAGCACTCTCCGGGAGGTCGCATGGCCAACGTTCCGACGAGCCTCAAGTATTCGAAGGACCACGAGTGGGTGAAGGTCGAGGGCAACCTCGCGACCGTGGGCGTGACCGCCTTCGCCACCGAGCAGCTCGGCGACATCGTCTACGTCGAGCTGCCCAAGGTCGGCGCCCAGGTGAAGGCCGGCGCGACGATGGGCGTCGTCGAGAGCACCAAGGCGGTCTCCGACGTCTTCTACCCGGTCAGCGGCACGGTCAAGGAGATCAACGAGCCGCTCGCCGACGCGCCCGAGACCATCAACCAGGACCCGTACGAGAAGGGCTGGTTCATCAAGATCGAGCTGTCGGACATCTCCGAGCTCGAGAAGCTGATGGACGCTTCGAAGTACGAAGAGCACATGAAGGCCTCGGCGCACTAGTCGCGCCTCCTCTCCCCGCGTCTTCCAGGCCCGGCCCGCCTCAACGAGGCGGGCCTGCACGCACCCGACTCCTCCTCTCTTGGTTTGGGGAGGACGGCCCGAGGCTTCTCCATGCGCTACCACCCGCACAGTGCCGAAGACATCCAGGCGATGCTCGAGGCGATAGGGGCGCCGTCCGTGGACGCCCTCTTCGATTCGATCCCCCGGGAGCTGCAGCTCGACCGGCCTCTCGAGGTGCCGGCGGCGCTCGACGAGCGGGCTCTGCTCGTCCACCTCGAGCAGCTCGCCGCTCGCAACGCCTGCACGCCGCCGTTTCTGGGCGCCGGCGCCTATCCGCACCACGTCCCCGCGGCCGTCGATCAGCTCCTGATGCGCAGCGAGCTCTACACGGCCTATACGCCCTACCAGCCCGAGATCAGCCAGGGCACGCTGCAGGCGATCTTCGAGTTCCAGACCTACGTCTGCCTCCTGACCGGCCTCGAGGTGGCCAACGCCTCGATGTACGACGGCGCGACGGCCGCCGCCGAGGCTGCGCTGATGGCCAGCCGCCTCAAGCTCGGCCGCAAGGCGATAGCGGTCTCGCGGGCGCTCCACCCGGCTTACCGGGCGGTGATCCGCACCTACCTCGAGCCGACCGGGCTCGAGGTGCGCGAGGTCGCCTTCGGCGCCGACGGGCGCACCGACCTCGACGCCGCGCGCAAGGCGGTCGAAGGCGCCGCCGGCCTCATCGTCGGCTACCCCAACTTCTTCGGCGTCATCGAGCCGCTCAAGGAGCTCGCGCAGATCGCCCACGACGCCGGGGCGCTGGCGGTCTCGGCGACCTCGGAGGCACTCGCCTTTGGCCTGCTCGCCGCCCCCGGAGCGTTGGGCGCCGACCTCGCCGTCGGGTCGCTGCAGAGCTTCGGCAACACGCTCAACTTCGGCGGCCCGGGCGTGGGCTTCTTCGCCGCGCGCGAGAGTACGATGCGCCAGATGCCCGGGCGCCTGGTCGGTGAGACGACCGACCGCAAGGGCCGCCGCGGCTTCGTGCTCACCCTGGCGACGCGCGAGCAGCACATCAAGCGCGAGCGGGCGACCTCCAACATCTGTAGCAACCACGGCCTCAACGCCCTGGCCGCGACCATCCACCTGTCGCTGCTCGGCAAGAGTGGCCTGCACCAGCTCGCGCGCCTCAACTACCAGCGCGCCCGCTACGCCCGCGAGCAGCTCGCAGCGGCGGGGGTCGCGCCGCTGTTCAGCGGCCCGGTCTTCAACGAGTTCGCCGTCGGGGGCGACCCCGCGGCGCTGCAGGAGAAGATGCGCGCCGCCGGCGTCGACGGCGGCTATCCGCTCGGCCGCGACTACCCGGAGCTGAACGGGCTGTTGCTGTGCGTGACCGAGCTTCACGACAAGACCTCGATCGACCGCCTGTGCGCGGCCGTACGCTAGGGAGGGCAGATGGCAGCCAAGAAGACCACCGCGAAGAAGACCACCGCGAAGAAGACCACCGCGAAGAAGGCCACCGCGAAGAAGGCCACCGCGAAGAAGCCGGCCGCCAAGAAGGCGGGCGCCAAGAAGGCCGCAGGCGCGAAGGCCGAGAGGCCCGAGCAACCTGAGCTCAAGGGCGCAGCGCGCCGCGCCGCCGAGTTCCTCGGGATGGATCCGACCGAGGTGGCGGTGACCGCCGAGAAGATCCGCGAGCAGAGCCGGATCGCCCGCAAGCGCATCGTCGACGAGATGGAACGCCTCGGCAAGAACACCGACAAGGTCACCGCCCGCCTCGACGCCGGGATCAAAGACGGCATGAAGAAGGTCGAGCGGGTCGCCGACGAGATGGCCAAGGGCCTGGGCATCGAGCCCGAGGAGTTCGCCAAGAAGGTCGAGGTTGGCTTCGATCGCGCCAGCAAAGAGGCCGTCCGCATGGCCGAAGAGGCCAGCGTGGAGATGAAGAAGATGTACGAGCAGGCGCGCGTGCGGCTCAAGGACATCCTCGAGAAGCAGCGCAAGAAGCCCTGATCGAGTTGGATCCGAGACCGACGTGAGATGCGCCGGTCGTTCCGCACGGCGGAGGCAGCGAGCTTTCGCCTCGCGGGTCGAGCAGCCTCGACCCCGCGCGGGCGACCGGAAGAAGCGAAACGGGCCTGGCATGCGCCGGCGCCTCGACGAACGGGAGAGCCGGCGGCCCGCCGACCGCCCGGAGCGACACCATGACCCTTCCAGAAACCTCGCGCGCGACCCAGGGGTTGGTTATCGACGAGCAGCTCATCTTCGAGCGTCCGCCGGGCGCCTGCAGCGGCGCCTCGTTGCCCGAGGCCGGCGTTCCCGAGCGGGATCCGGCGAGCGAGATCCCCGAGGAGTACCTGCGCGGCGAGGTTGAGGGGATGCCTTGCCTCTACGAGCCGGAGGTCGTGCGCCACTTCGTGCGCCTCTCGCAGCTCAACTGGAGCCTCGACACCGGCTTCTATCCGCTCGGCTCCTGCACGATGAAGTACAACCCGAAGAGCTCCGAGGCGGCCGCGCGCCTGCCGGGCTTCGCGCACGCCCACCCGCTGCTCGCCGAGGAGAAGGCTCAAGGGGCGCTCGAGCTGATGTGGCGGCTCGAGCGCGCGCTCGCCGAGATCACGGGCTTCCACGCGGTCACGCTGCAGCCGGCCGCCGGCGCGCACGGAGAGCTGGCGGGGATGCTTATCATCCGCGCCGCGCACGTGGCGAAGGGCAAGCCGCGCCACAAGGTCCTCGTCCCCGACAGCGCCCACGGCACCAACCCTGCGACGAGCGCCCAGGCGGGCTTCTCGGTCGTCGAGCTGAAGAGCGGGCCCGGCGGCTACCTCAACGCGGAGACGGTCGCTGCCGCGATGGACGAAGACGTCGCGGGCATCATGCTCACCAACCCGAACACGCTGGGCGTCTTCGAGCGCGACATCGCGAAGATCGCGGAGATCGTCCACGCCAAGGGCGGCTACGTCTACGGCGACGGCGCCAACCTGAACGCCCTGCTCGGCCGTGCCCGCCCCGCCGACCTCGGCGTGGACGTGATGCACATGAACCTGCACAAGACCTTCGCCACGCCGCACGGCGGCGGCGGCCCGGGCGCGGGCCCGGTGGGCGTGGTCAAGGAGCTCGAGCCGTTCCTGCCGGTGCCGGTGGTGGTCAAGGACGGCGAGCGCTATCGGCTGCAGTTCGACCGGCCGCAGTCTATCGGCCGCATGCGCACCTTCTGGGGCAACTTCGGCGTGCTGGTGCGCGCCTGGGCGTACATCCGCGAGCTCGGGCCGCAGGGCATCAAGGCCGTCTCCGACCTCGCCGTGCTCAACGCCAACTACCTGCGCGCCCTGCTCAAGGACGTCTACCACCTGCCCTACCAGACGCCTTCGCTGCACGAGGTGGTCTTCTCCGACAAGAAGCAGAAGGAGCAGGGCGTCACCACGATGGACATCGCCAAGCGGCTCATCGACCACGGCTTCCATCCGCCGACGATCTACTTCCCGCTGATCGTGCCGGGCGCCCTGATGATCGAGCCGACCGAGACCGAGTCGAAGGCGAGCGTCGAGGCCTTCGCGGCGGCGATGAAGTCCATCGCCCAGGAGGCGCAGGAGGCGCCCGAGGCCGTCAAGGCGGCGCCGACGCGCGCGTATCGCGAGCGGCTGGATGAGGTGAAGGCGGCGAGGAAGCCGGTGTTGAGGTGGTAGTTGTGAGTTGTGAGTTCTTGGTTGTTAGTGGGTTGTCGGGCGGCCTCAGCTTGCGACGGTAGGCCGGCCGCTTGGTCGAGCCCTGGCTCGGGCGCTCGCCTCCTCTCTCAACTCGTAACTCCTGACTCCGACCTGTCCCGAGTCGAGCGTCGTCCTGTCGCTCGAGCCGATCCCCCGGCGGCTCGCGACGGTCAGCTCGCCCGTCAGGCTGCGCTTCGGCAGCGACGACGCGGCCGCGCTCGGCTATTCTCCCCGGGCGTTCGTTTCCTTACTGACAACTCACAACCAAGAACGAATAGCCCCCCATGCCCCCCTCGTCCGACGCCCGCGAGCTCATCACCATCGAGGAGTTCCTCACCCTCTCGGCCAAGATCAACTACCAGCTCAGCGCGCGCGCCTTGAAGGCGCCGGTGCTGCTCTCGCTGGTCCTCGGTCCCGCCCGCTTCGGCCCTCGCGACCAGGAGATCTTGCTCGAGGCTTTCAACGCCCTGCGCGCCGGCTACGACCAGGACCGGCGCCGGCTGGGAACCCCGGGCATCCTCCACCCGCTTCGCGCCGCCGCGCTCCTCGCGCGCACCACCTCCAACACCTCGCTGCCGGCGATGCTCGCCGCCCTCTTCCACGACAAGGACGAGGACCTGACCGAAAAGGACGTCGGCCCCGAGCGCTTCTCGCGCATGCAGCGCCACTTCGGCGCCGTCCTCGAGATGCTCGGCGAACAGCGCGCCCGGGTCGAGCAGAGCATCTACTGCCTATGCAACAACTGCGGCACCTACTCCGAATACGTCGGCTGCCTCGTCGAGAAGGCCCGCGAGATGCCCGAGCTGCTGCAGGTGAAGCTGGCCGACCGTATCGACAACACCTTCGACGTCCACCTGCAGCACCCTGGGGTGACCCGCTACAACTTCTACCGCGCGGTCTTCGACATCCTCTTCCTGCCGACCTTCCGCGGCGTGAGCATGGGCGACTTCCACTTCATGCCCGACACCTCGGAGGGCGTGATGCTGCTCAGCCAGCTCTTCAAGGACACGCTGCTGTTGGCGATGGTGCGCAACGCCGGCCTCGACACTCTGGACGAGACGACCCGCAGGCTCTTCGTCGGCTTGGCGGTCGCCGGCATCCGCGAGGCGCAGTGGCTGGCGCTCGAGATGTTCCACACGGTCTACCGGGACGTGTCGCGCCAGCGCGAGCTGCTGCTTGAGGTGATGGGCTACTGCGCCAACGGCGGCATCGAGTCGGTGCGCGCCAAGTCAGCCTGCAACCAGCTCGACGGGGTCTTCGTCGCCTTCACCTCGGGGACCAAGGCTCAGCAGAAGCAGCTCCTCGTCGACCTCTTCGAGGATCACGAGCGGCTCGCGCGCCTGACGCTCGCCTTCATCGTCGTCTTCGCCGCGTTCATCAACGACCCGCGCTACACGCTCCGCGGCGTCAGCCCGCTCGGCGCCAGGCCGCCCGAGAGCGCCTGAGGCCTACGACGAACGGGCCGGGACCTCGCCGCTGGCCGCGCGGCTCGCCGGGCCTCTCGGCTGCCGCTTCTCCGGCGCCTCGGTCTGCGCCGGCAACAAGACCGTGAAGCGAGAGCCTTCGCCCACGGCGCTCTCGACCTCGATGGTTCCCCCCATCCGCTCGACGAGCGCGCGCGCGATCCAAAGGCCCAAGCCCGCCCCGGGGTACTCCCTGAACCCGTGGAGGCGCTCGAAGCGCTGGAAGAGCCGGCCGAGCTCCTGGGGCGTGATGCCGGTCCCGCGGTCAACCACGCTCACCCGCGCGGCCCCTCGCTCCATGCCCGTGGACACCAGCACCGGCTTGCCGGCGCCGTACTTGATGGCGTTCGAGAGCAGGTTGGAGAGCACCAGATCGAGGCGGCAGCGATCCCATCGGCCGTGCGCCGGCGTCCCCGCCTCGACCCGCACCTCACAGCCCGCGGCCCTGGCTTCGTGCTCGCACCGCAGCGCGACCTGCGCGGCGAGCTCGCCGAGCTCCATCGGCTCGGGGGCCAGATCGATCCTCCCGCCCTCGATCCTCGGGAGGTCGAGCAGGCCGTTGACGAGCAAGGTGAGGCGCCTTGCCTGCCGCTGCAGCGTGCCCACCCGACGCGAGAGCCACTCGGCGTCGATGGACTCGGGGTGTAGCTGCGAGGAGCGGATCATCGTGTCGAGCTGAAGGGCGAGCGCGGTGAGCGGCGTGCGCAGCTCGTGCGAGGCGACCGACAAGAACTCCTCCCTGGCGTTGAGCGCGGCCTGCAGCTCCGCCTGCGCCTTCTTCAAGCCGGTCACGCCCAGCATCACGACGAGCGCCGTCGCGTCCCGACCGTGGAGCTGCGGCAGCAGCCTGGCGCTGCACAGCGCAGTCGCCCGCTCGCCGCTTCGGGTCGTCAGGTCCAGCTCTTCGCCCTCGCACCGTTCGCCGCGGGCGAGGCGCTCGATGATGGAGGCGAAGACCGCGTTGGCGCCCGTCGCGGGCTCGCTCACCGGCTCGGGATCGCCCAAGCCGAGGAGGCGTTCTCCTTCGGCGCTGGCGAGCACGACGCTGCGCGTGCGCAGGTCGGCGATGACCAGGGGCACCGGCAGCGCGCGTATCACTGCCTCGAGCCACCGCTGCTGGCGCGCGAGGGCCTGGTAGGGAAGGTTGTTGAGCTTGCTGCGCCAGTGGAGGACGTAAGAGACGACCGGCAGCGCCACCCCGAGGATGCTGAGGTCGAGAAAGATCCCCAGGTACGGCGACGGCACGGCCGACGGCAGCCGTCCCAAGTGCTCGAGGACCCGCAAGACTCCCAGCGACGAGGCGGTGAAGAACGCGACGTGCGGAATCAGCCGCGGCGCCAGGGCCCAGCAGTAGACCGAGATGGAGACCGAAGCGACGGTGGCCGCGAAGAACGTGTCCTGGCGCACCGCCACCGCGAACGCGTCGAAGCACAGCGCGGCGTATACCGTCAGCCCGGCCGACGCGGCGAGGTAGCCTCGCCGGCTGAACAAGAGCGCCACGAACCAGAGCAGCCCGAGGAGCCCGGCGGCCGCGGTGAGGGACTTGAACTGCCAGTTCGGCTGGAGAAGCGCTTGATAGCCGAGGTTGGCCACCACCAGGGGCGCGACCACGAAGGCGATAAAGAACGCGACCCGGCCGTTGACCGCAAGCAGCCGCTCACGCTCCAGGCTGCGCGTCGCAGCGTCAACCATCGATCTCCCCGCTCCCGCGTCGGCTCCTCGAGCACTCCAGGCATCGTCCATCCGTCCGCTCCTCCCCCCCGTCTATTACCTCCGGGCCGCGGACGGACAAAGAAAGCTGTCTGGATTCTTGAGGACTTCCGCGCCTTGAACGCGCCGGCTCGGGCCGGCGCGCGACCGCTATGCCGACTTCGCGGGAGCCGCCTCCTCCGGCGCGGTCGGATCCGGTTGGTTTGCGTACCAACCGCCGGCGACGCGCGGCCCGCCGGGCCGAGCCTTCGCGCCGCGCGGGCCGAAGGCGTTGACCACGTCGGCCAACTGCTCTGGCGCCAGCGGCTCGGGCAGCCTGCGCGCGGCGCCCGGGGTGGCGACGAACTCGTGCAGGAGCGTCCTCGTCGGCAAGGCGAAGGAGACGCCGAGCTCCTTCGCGAGGCGCAGGATCTCCATGAAGACGTTGGCCCGCTCGCGCAGCTCGATGCTCCAGCTCTCGCACTCGAAGAAGAAGTAGAGCATCACCTCGAGCGAGTGCGCCCCGAAGCCGGAGAAGTGGATCTCGTAGTAGTCCTTACGCGCGAACGGGTTGGCGCGAATGATCGCGCGGATGCCCTCGACGAAGGCCTGCATCTGCTCGGGCGTCGTGTCGTAGGTCAGGTTCACGGTGGTGTAGATGCGCCGGTACTTGCGCGCCCCATAGTTGTCGACCTTGGCGTCGGCGATCTTCGAGTTGGGGACCGTCACCAGCGAGTTGTAGAAGGTCCGGATCCGGGTCGAGCGGAAGCCGACCTCCTCGATAATCCCCTCGACGCCGTCGACGACGACCCAGTCGCCGATCTGGAACGGCTTGTCGGCGAAGATGACGATGCTCCCGAAGAAGTTGGCCAAGGTGTCCTTGGCGGCCATCGCCAGCGCGAGGCCGCCGATGCCGAGACCGGCGAGCAGCGAGCGGACGTCCACGTTGAGGTTCTGCAAGATGAAGAGCACGCCGACGACCGCGGTGAGCACCTTGAGCGAGCGGCGCACCAGGGGCACGAGCTGATCGTCGAGCTTCGAAAGGGTGCGCGCGGCGCGAATCGCAAGCGCGTCGGCGAGGACGTCGACCAGCCGGTAGGCTGCCCAGATGATCGAGACGACGACCAGCATGTGCACCGCGACCGAGAGCGCGGCCGCAGCGCGGATGGGCAGGCGAAGCTGCGGATAGGCGGCAGCGAGTATCCCCGCCATCACCAGGGTCGCCCCCGGCGAGTCGATGGCGGCCACGAGCTTGGCCGCCCAGGCCTTGCCAAAGCGCGCGACCAGGCTCTGGATGCGGCTCGCGATGATGAACTGCAGCACCTTCCGCGCGGCGACGCCGATGACGAAGACGACGACCAGCGCGAGGTACTGCCAGAGCGCGATCCCAAAGGCGGTCGCCTTCAGCGAAGCGGGAATCTTGCTGATGACCCGGTCGCCGAAGGCCGAATAGGTCTCGGCGTAGATCGCCTCGAGGTGATCGAGCGACGCCTTGGTCCAAAGCCACTGGCCGTTGGCCTGCCGCTCGACGACGACCTCGGGCAGCTCCGGGTGCAGGGCCGCGCGCGCCTCGCCCCTGTCGTTCTTGAAGTCGGGGCTGGCGGAGAGGTCCTCCATCTTCACGTAGAGCACCCGCCCGTCGAAGACCGCCTTCGCCTGGACCGCCAGGCGCTTGAGCTGTTCGGGAGTGCGCCCGGTCGGCTCGAGGCAGCGCGCGGCGTTCGCCGGGTCCATCGTGTCGGGTTGGAGCCAGCCGAACAGGCTCTCGGCCGCGTTCCTGGGCGTAGAGCAGTCGAGCGGCGGATCGGCCAGCGCAGCCGCGGGAGCGGCCAGGAAGGCAACCAGAAGTCCGAGCACCAGACGGGCTTGCACGGCATCTCTCCTTGTTCGTC
>JBMNNX010000169.1:0-14884 GCA_050942745.1 Myxococcales bacterium | reverse complement strand
GGCCGCAGGGACGCGCGTGGCGAGCTCCTCGAGGAGCTGCGCGGCGCGCGAGGCGTGGGCCGCGGCCCCGGCCGCGTCGCCGGCCGCCGCGCGCAGGCGAGCGAGCAGGTGGTAGACGCGGTAGGGGCCTTCGAGGTCCGGGTGCTCGAGCAGCAGCTCCTTGGCGTTCGAGAGCCTGCGGGTCGCCTCCGGCAGGTCGCCGCCGAGCAGCGCGATCTCGCCGGCGATCATGTCGCGCTCGGCGGCGAGCGCCCCTGGCTCGCGCGTCGCCGCGTCCAGCGAGTCGAGCGCGAGCGCGCCGCGCGCCAGGCCGAGATCGCCGTGGGCGAGGTGGGCGCGGGCGAGCGCCAGCGCGCTCTCGGCCGCGTAGCGCGGGCTCTCTATCCGCACGAACGCCTCGCAGGCCTTTTCGAGCAGCTCGACCGCCTTGGCGTGGCTGCCGCTCGCCTCGAGCCATTCGCCGCGCACCAGGTCGGCCGAGGCGAGCAGGTACGGGTCGCCGACCTCGCCCGCCACGGCCGCCGCGTGGTCGCACAGCTCGCCGGCGCGGTCGAGATCGCCCAGGAACAGGTGGAGCCGGGCGAGGTTGAGCGCGCAGTGCGCGACCTCCTTCGAGCGGCCGGCGCGGGTGAAGGCCGACAGGGCCCTCGAGAGGTGGTCGACGGCGGGCTCGAGCTCGGCCGAGTCGGCGTAGAGCGACCCGAGGTTCGAGAGGGCCAGGGCCGACAGGCCGCGATCGGCGCCCGAGCGCGTGAGCGCCGAGTGATAGAGCGCGACCGCGCCGCGCCGGTCGCCGCGCCGGTGGGCGATGATCCCCTGGTTGATGAGGGCGCGCGCCTCCTCGCGCGGCAGCGAGGCCTCGTGCGCGAGCGCGGCGTTCTGCGCGAAGACCTCGGCGGCCTTCTCGTAGGCGCCCTGCGTGAGCAGGGTCTTGCCCAGCGTGTTGCGAAGGGCGATCGCGAGCTCGGGGTTGGCGGCGTGGGCCTCGATGCCGCGCTCGCACTGCGCGCGCGCCTCGGCGTACTTGCCGCGCAGGAAGAGCACGTCCGCGTAGGTGACGAAAGCCTTGGCCGCCTCGCCGTCGTCGGGCGAGGTCGCCGAGTCGAGGACCTTGCGGCACAGCAGCTCGGCGGCCGACAGGCGGCCAAGCAGCTTGGCCAGGGTGGCGGCCTCGGCGAGCGCCGCGCGCTGCTCGGCGGGCTCGAGCGCGCGGCGCGCCAAGGCGAGCTCGCGGATCGCGCCGGAGTAGTCGCCGCCGCCGCGAAGCGCCCTGGCCAGGCGGACGCGCACCGGGGCCTTCTCAGCCTGCGGCAGGGCCTCGAGCGCGAGGCGGTAGAGCTCGGCGGCCTCGTCGAACGCGGCCCTGCCCACGAGCGCGTCGGCGGCCCTGAGCGCCTCGAGCGCGCCGCGGCCTCGCGGCTCTGCCGCCAGGAAATGCCGCGCGATGGCCTGGGGATCGGCCCCGCGCTCGGAGAGCAGCTCGCCCAGCGCCGCGTGCACGGAGGCGACGTCCTCCGGCCGGGCGCGCGCGAGCACGGCGTCCCGGAACGAGGAGCGGGCGAGCGTGTGGACGCTCGCGCCGACGAGCGGGCGGGTCTTGATGAGCCGCTCGCGCACGAGGCGCTCGAGCGCAGTGTCGAGGCCGTCGGCGGGCATGCCGAAGGCGCGCGCGAGCAGCGCCCCGAGCGTCCGGGAGTCGGCCGGCTCGCCGTGGACGGCGAGGGCGAGCAGCGCGGCCCTCTCGAGCGCGCTGAAGTTGGCCAGGCGTCGCTCGAAAAGATCGGCCGGGGCGGCGGAGCGGCCGGCGACGACCTCCTCGAGCGCGGTCGGCAGCCCGCCGGTTGACTCGAGGAGCCGTTCTGCCACGTCCCGGCGGGCGAGGAAGGCGCGGATGCCGTCGAGGTCGAGGCCGCAGAGAGGCACGTTGAGCGCGGGCAGGCGGGAGACGAGCTCGGCGAGCGCCGTCGGCAGCGGGGCGTCGTCCCGGTAGGAGATGACAAACAGCCCGCCCGAGCGCGCGCCGGGGGCGAGCGCGCTGGCGGCGAGATAGCGCAGCACCTCGAGCGAGGCGCGATCGGCTGCGTCGGCGTCGGCGAGCAGGAAGCAGGGCGAGCCGGCCGAGGCGAGCGAGAAGAGCTCGGCGAGCGCGTCGTACAGGTCGAGGCGCCGCTCTTCGGGCGAGAGCCGCTCAGGCGCCTCGCCTCCGCACAGCGGCCCGACGCGCCGCGACAGCTCGGCGACGACGCGCCCGGGGATGCCGAGCTCGCCCAGGTAGTCGAGCAGCGCGGGGACGAGCCCGGCGACGAGCCCGTAGGCGGCCGGGAGGGCGCGCGAGGCAGCGCCCTCGAACACCTGGATGCCCCGCGAGGCCAGCGAACGGCGCAGCGCGCGCATCAGGTAGCTCTTGCCGATGCCGGCGGGCCCGTGGACGAAGGCAAAGCGCGCGCAGGCGCGGGTGCGCGACTGCTCGTACTCGCGGGTGAGGAGCTCGAGCTCCTGCTCGCGACCAGAAGAGAACAGCTCGACGACTGCCGCCTGGTTCATCCGATGCCTCGTCTCGGCGCGCCTTGCCCCAACGAGGAAGCTGTCAGGCGCATTTGCCCCAACTTATGAAGCAAAGCCGGTGCCAAGCGGGCGTCACTCCGCTTTCCAGACGGCCATCGGCGAGCGCCGCACGGATGAAGCGGGTGCTCCGACGCCGGTGCGCCCCCGAGAGGCTCGCGGGGACAGGCCTCGGCCTACGACATCGGCACACCAAGTGACCGAATATTGGACAGAAGCGCGAGCGCTCGAGCGCCCGCCTCGCAATGTCCCTGAACGTCGCCTCGCGCCCGGGCGGTCGTGGCGGCTTCCGACCGCGAACGGCCCGAACGCTCGCTCACGTCGCGACGCGTCCGCGCGGGCCACGACGCCCGGCGAGACGTGCCGCCCTCGGCCGGTCGGAGAGTCGCCCACAGGAGCGAGCCCAAGAGTCGGACCAATAACGGGCGCCCGAGTCGGGCGCCCACGCGCCGCGAGCTCTGCCGACAGGGGCTGGCACGCGAAAAGCCGCCCGCGGCGACCGACATCCCGGACCGCTTACCGCCGGCGGCGCGGGCCGGCCCCGCTACTCCCTCACCGGCGTCGCCTTCAGCGCGGCCTTGCCTTCCTTGACGTAGACGTGGAAGCGGACCGTCTTGCAGTTGTACTTCTGCACGAGCTGCTCGCGGTTCTTGCGCAGCTTCGCGAGGAACTTGTCGAGGGTGAGGCCGTCTGCCGGTTCGTTGCACTGGGCCCGCGTCGCGACGAACTGGTTGAAGACCTCCTGGAAGTGCGCCTCGTCCGGGTCGGCGGGCGCGGAGGCGGCTGCCATGGGGGCAGGCAGCGGAACGGCGTCGGCGACGGCCTGGGTCTGGACCGGGGTCGTAACGGGCGCGCTGGCCGGGCGCGCGCGCGTCGCCGCGCGCAGCAGCTCGGCGGGAACGGCTGCAACCACCGTCGCCTCGTGGCGCTGCTCCTCCTCCTCGGCGGGCATCTGCGCGGCGGCGGCGGCAAACGGGTCGAAGGGCTGATCCATCAGCGAATCGGCCGGGGCCGGGGGCGGCGCGTCCAACAACGGAGCGGGCGAGGCGGGCCCGGGGACCGGAACCGCGGCTTCGGCAGGCGCGGCCTGCTGGCTCGGCAGGGTGTCGAAGTCCGGCACCGCCGGCGCCGCGTCCAAGGGCGGCTCGGGCTCGGGCTCGGGCTCGGGCTCGGGCGCGGGCTGGGCTTCGAGCACCGGTTCAGGCTGCTGAACGGCGGCCTCCGGCGCGGGCGCGGCCGGCGCCGAATCGCCGAACGGGAAGTCGTCCGGAGTCACATTGGGAGCAGGCGCCTGTTCGCCGAACAGGGAGCTTTCGGCCGCCTCCGGGGCCGCCGGTTGGCTGGGGCTAGCCTGTGCTGCTTGCGGCTGGGCGGCAGCGGCCTGCTCGACCGGGGCCTGGGCGATCGCCTTGGCCTTCGGGCTGCCCATGATCAGGAGGAAGGCGAGCGAGAGCAGCACGAGCGCGGCGACGCCCAAGAGCGCCTTCTTCTGGAAATCGGCGAGGGCGACGAGACCGGCGACCTCGGCCGTCAGCACCACGCGCGCGCCCTCGATGCCGTCGAGCGGGAAGGAGCGGGCCTCGAACCGCGTCGCGTTTCCCGCGAAGAGCGGGAGCGAGATGGGGCCGAGGTTGGCGAAGCTGCCCATCGCGAGCTGCCCGTCGCGCGCCTTGGCGGCCGCGCCGCGCTCGGCTCCGGAGAGCGAAGAGACGACGAGGTCGCCGGCGACGACAGTGACGCCGAGTGTGGTTTGGGTCGCCTGCTGCGCGGCGAGCTTGTCATCGACCAGGAAGGCGGCGCCGAGCAGGGCGGCGGGCCGATCGGCGACGCGGACCGGGACCGCGACCACGCGGTAGAGCTTGCCGTCGACCAGCGCGTGGGTGCCCACCGGCCCCGCCTCGGCAGCTTCGGCGAGCGCGAACGCGTCGGCCGGCTTGGTCTCGGGGGCCGCGCCCCCGGCCGGAATCGTCGCGACGCCCTGCGCGGTGCCGACGAGGATCGCCGCGGCCGAGCGGATCTCCTCGGGCAGCCGCGCGAAAGAGCTGGTCACCGCCGTGCGCGCGGCGTCGACCGCCTCGTCGCCAAGCTGCACCAGGGGAGCCGTCTCGGTCGGAGCGGTCTCATCGCTGGGCGCGGGAGCAGGGGTGAGGGCGCGAATCAGCGCGGCGTCGGAGGCTGCTTCCGAGAGCGCCGAGGTGCGCAGCGCCTGCGCGAGCTTGAAGCTTGACTCGAACAGTTGCTGACCCCAACCGAGCCGCTCGGTGGTCTGGACCCGCGCCAGGGAAGCGGTGCTCTGGGACGAGCTGATGAGCCCGGCGACTGCGATGCCTACGCAAATCACCACGAAAATGAAGAACTTGAGTCGAGCCATCTTCTTGGCCTCGTTCCGACCGAGTCTACAGACGGTTGGGTTGCCGGTTGCGCCCCGGCGAAAGGGGACGCGCGGCACCTGACGCGGCATGTCGCAAGCCGCCAGGACCGCTGGATTTCTGAGTACTTGGGAGCATATAAACGTCGCCCCCCGAAGGTGTCAAACTTCACGAAATCCGGTGGCCCGCCTGCGCAGGAGACGGGCCACCCGCCGTGCCGTCGAGGCTACGGAGCCGCGGCAGCCGCCTGGGCGGGCGCCTCCTGGGCGGCCGCAGGCTCGTCGGCGGTCGGTTCGCCGGCAGGAGCCGGCTGAGCGGCGGCGGCGCTGGCCTCGTCGGCAGGAGTTGCAGTGTCGCCGGAGCCTTCGGGCGCCCTGTCGGCCTGCGCCTCGTCGGCGGGCGCGGGCTCGTCGGTGTGGGCCGCCTCATCGGTCGCGACCGCCTGCTCCTCGAGGGCCTGAACCTGAGCCTTGATGACCTCGAGGTCGTTCGACTGCTTGAGTATTTGCGGAACGAGGAAGTAGTAGCTGGCGACCGCGAAGATGACGAGCGAGGTGAACATCGAGAAAAGCAGGTTGATGACGAGGGCCCGCATGGGCACGACGTTCGGCTTGCTCGGAGCGCCGGAATCGGTGGGTTGGGTGGGCTGAGAGGGCTGTTCGCTCATGGTCTCTCCTTGGGGAGGTTCCCGGCCGATCGGCGAGACAACTGGTGAAGGCAACTCGGACGGATAGAGTCGCCGGTGGCCAAGTTTGGGCCCGCTCTCGCGCGGGCGTCGGACTATAGGCCGGGCTTTGGCGGCCAATCAAGCGGGCGAGTCCCCAAGCTGGGCTGTGCTAGCATCGCGAATCGAGGCGCCGATGCCCCAAAGCGAGGAGAGACGGATGAAATACTGCCCGGGTTGTCTCGAGGAGTTCGAGGATAGCGCTCAGGCCTGCGCCGACTGCGGGGGCAAGCTTCTCGTGAACGAGGAGGAGATCGAAAAGCTCCCCGGGCTGCGCCGGGTGCGGGAGGACGAGGACACGACCCACTTCGTGGCCGCCGGCAGCGCCGAGGATCCTTTCGAGGCCGACGCCTTCACCGCGGCCATCGGAGAGGCTGGAATCCCGGTCCTCGCGACCATGAAGCGCAGCTCCCCGGTCGACGCCCTCACCTCCAGCATCCAGCGGCCCTGGTGGGAAATCCTGGTCCCTCAGGAGGCGCTCGAGAAGGCGACCGAGATCATCGGAGCGCGGCGCAGTGAGCTGAAAGCCTCCGAGGAAGAGGCGATCAAGGCGGCCGAGGAGGAGGCGGGCGGCGCCGAGTAGCTCTCGCTCGCTGGCTACAACCCGGCGGGCTTGGGCTCGATGACCGCCGGGCGGTCGAGGACCTCGAGGAGCTGGAAGCCGAGGACGCGCCGGCGCCGGTAGCGCGTGTTGCGGCGCAGGAAGTGATCGAACTGCTCGTCGATCACCTGGCCGTAGAGGTCGCGCCCGGCGTGCCGCAGCACGGTGCCCCGGCTCGTCTGCACGATGAAGCCGAGGTGCGTGACCATGAACGGCACCTGTGGCCGGTCCTCGCGCACCACGGCGAGCAGGGTGCCGGACGGGATGCTCGGCGCGACGGCGGCGACCTTGTCGAGCGGCACGTACCTCAGCTCGAAGGTGCCTATCGGAGCGCGTTCGTCCGGGAGCCGGATACGGACGCCGAGCGTCCGGCCGCGCCACTGCTCAGGGGTGATCACCTTGGTGTGCGTGACCGCGGCCTCGGGCGCGAGCAGCCCCGTCACGTCGCGCACGTAGCCCTTGCGCACGTTGGCTCGCAGCCACTGGGCGGCGAAGAAGTGGTTGCGGTTGGCGTAGCCGACCTCTCCGTCGTAGCGCAGATCGTCGAGGACCGGCTCGAGGTCGGCGCCGCCGCGCGAGCGCGCCAGGGCGATCACCGTCTCGACGAAGGTGGTGCAGTCGACCGCGTCGAAGCGCACCCGCGGGTCCTCGTCAGGCGGGTTGCCGGGACCCTCGCCGAGCGGATCGGGCTGGTAGCGCACGCCGAGGAACCGCTCGCTCGCCGAGAGGATGCGGTCCTGGATGGTCTCGAGCCGGGCGACCGCCTCGACGAGCTGCGGGAACTCGGCCTTCGGCGCGTCGCAAAAGCGCGTCAACTGCGTGTGGACGGACGCAGCGGGCAGAGGGGCTGGTGCCGCGAACAGGAGGGCGAGCGCCGGGAGGAGCGGGGGCGTCATTTCGTCTTCGCGGCGGCCAGGATCTTCTTGCGGTCCTCGGGCGTCAGCCCCAGGTCCTCTATCGCCGTCTCGAGCCGCAGCTTGTCCTCGACGTCGGCGGCCTCTGCCTTCAGCACGAGCCACTCGACCCCGCGGCCATCGCCCTGCTTCGACAGGGCCACCGCGGCGGCGATCGCCGTTCCGCGGTCCTCGTCCTCGAGCCGAGCGAGCAGAGCCTTGGACGCCCAGCCGGCCTTCACCTCTTCGATGAGCCGGATGCCGTCGCGCCGCTCGGTCGGCTCGGTCGAGCGCAAGAGCTTGTCGGCGACCGCGCGGCCCTCGGCGTTGCCGAGCATGCAGAGGCTCTTGGCGGCCGCGAGCCGGGTCGTCTCGCTCCCGTCCTTGAGCAGCGGGGTGAGCTTTGCGGCGGCGCGCCCGTCCTTGAGCTTGCCGAGCGCGAGGATGGCGGCAAGCCGGGTCTCGGGGACTTCGTCCTCCAGCAGCGCGAGCGCTGGCTTGACGCCGGCCTTATTGCCAATCGCGCCCAAGGCCGCCACCGCCTCGCGCCGCACGACAGGCGAGCGGTCCTTCGTCAGCTTGCTGAGCGGCTGGACGGCCTCCTGCGCGCGAAGCTGTCCGAGCGCAACGCAGGCGTACTCGCGGATGACCTCGTCGTCGTCGCCGAGGGCGCGAACGAGGGCGAGCGCCTGCCTCTTGGTGCCGAGGAACCTCAGCGCGAAGGCCGCGTTGCGGCGGGTGCCGGGCGAGCCCGCGTCGAGCAGCCGCTCAATCGCCTGCAGCAGGTCGCGCGGGGAGCCGAGGTACTTGATGCGCTCGATGGCGCGGTTCAACTCCGGGCGGGAGCCGGAGGCTATCGCGCCCAGCAGGTGGGACTTCTCGCCGGGCGAGGCGCCGGCGCCGAGGGCCGGTCCGGCGGCGAAGAGGAACAGCAGGGGCAGGACCGTTCGCAGGCTCATGGCGCCCAATGCTACCAACCTTCGCAATCGCTTGCCCCGTCCTCAGGCGCGCTCTCCGCGGACGATGCGGCGCACGAAGTTTTCGAGGACCTTGCGGCCGGCCGGCGCCTCGCGCACCGGCTCGTGAGGGCGGCCCGCGCACAGCCGGCGCGCCTCTTCCTCGGACATCTCCGGGTGGAACTGCACTCCGCGCGCTCGAGGGCCGAAGGCGAGGGCCTGCACTCGGGTCTTCTCGCTCGCTGCGAGCATGAGGGCTCCGCCGGCGGCGCCGGCGAGCGCGTCCTCGTGGGTCTGCTGGACCTTGAAGCGCGGGCCCATTCCCCGAAACAGCGGATCCTCCAGCCCCTCGGGCGTCAGCTCGATCTCGACGGTGCCGAACTCGGGCCCTCGCGGGTTGCGGACGACGGCGGCGCCGAAGGCGTAGCCGAGCAGCTGGTGGCCGAAGCAGACGCCGAGCACCGCGGCGCCCGACTCGACCCGGCGGCGCAGCCACGCCGCGGCTTGGTCCATCCACGGCTCGGGCGCGGCCAGCGAGGCGAGCGAGCCGGTGACGATGATGCCGTCGTGCTCGCCGTCGGGCAGCGGGCCGCCGCCGTCGATGCGCGCCGCGGTCAACTCGACGGGCAGGCCGGCCAGAGCGCGCGCGAACCAGCCGTCGAAGTCGCCGCTCTCGCCGCGCAGCCGCGCAGGCAGCGAGCCGGGGAGGGCGAGGAGCAGGCGCGAAGTCTTCATCGGGGGAGCGGGCCGCTTCGGCTCGGTGCTAGATTTGCCGGCCGTGTCGCGCTTCCTCAAATACCACGGCCTCGGCAACGACTTCGTCCTGCTCGATCGGCTCGACGGCGGCAACCCTCCGGCGCCGGAGCAGGCGATCGCCGCCTGCGAGCGGCGCCGCGGCATCGGCGCCGACGGCGTGCTCACCGTGCTCCCTTCGGAACTCGCCGCCGCCCGGATGCACGTCACCAACGCCGACGGCAGCGTCGCCGAGATGTGCGGCAACGGGCTGCGCTGCGTCGCGAGGCACCTCGCCGAAACGCGCTTTCCGGAGGCCCGCGAGCTGCTCGTCGAGACCGGCGCGGGCCTGAAGCGCTGCGAGCTGCACCGCCACGGCGGGCGCGTAGAGGAGGTGACGGTGGAGATGGGCGCGCCGGTCCTCGAGCCGGCTCGAATCCCGATGGCGGTCAGCGCCGAGCGCTTCGTCGGCGGCGAGATCGAGGTCGGGGGCCTGCGCCTGAGGGCGACCGCGGTCTCCATGGGAAACCCGCACCTCGTCCTCTTCGGTCTCGATCGACGCCGCGCCCCCGAGCTCGCGCCGCTCCTCGAGCGCCACCCGCTCTTTCCCGCCCGGACCAACGTCGAGCTCGCCGAGGTCTGCGGCGACGGCCTCGACGTGATCGTCTGGGAGCGCGGCTGCGGCTTTACGCAGGCGTGCGGCACGGGCGCCTGTGCGGCGATGGTCGCGGCGGTGCTCGAAGGCCGCCTTCAGGCAGGCGTGGAGCGGCCCGTCAAGCTGGCCGGAGGCACCCTGCGCGTAGCGGTCGCCGCAGGTCTCGACGGCGTCCGGATGCGAGGCCCGGCGGCGCGGGTCTTCGAAGGCACCACCGATCTGATCTGACGGCTGCAAGATTTTATGGTGCGCAATACCGGAATCGGCACCTTGGTAATCAGCGACATCAATCTACCCGCAAACCCACATTTCACCTTGACCGGAGTGCCCGCATTACCGGTAAATCTGAACGTGGGGGGACTTGAGGACTCACCCGGCGCTCGCCTATCGTCGCCGTGGGCACCAGTCCGGGCGACGCCAGTGAATAGCGGTCGCGAGACGCCGTCTCGACCGCGTCCCGCCTACACCGGAGAATCAAGCCATGTCACGAGCTCTAGTGGTTCTTTCGCTGTCCCTCTTCGCCGCGTCGGCATTTGCCCAGGACATCAGCTTCCATGCAGGTCCCAACGGCATCTCGATGCACGCGAACATCCCGGACGAGGAGGTCCAGGTCTCGGCGAGCAGCACGCAGACGTCCGAGTCCTCCAGCGAGGGCTACCGGCTGACCTACCAGACCGATCCCGGCGGCGCGACGCTGATGAAGGTGCTCGCGCCCGAGGGCGCCCAGTGCCAGGTCTGGGACGGCCGCAAGCTCATCGCCGAGGACGACATCCCGATGTCGTTCCGGGCGAGGCCCGAGCGCTTCTACCGCATCGTCGTCAAGATGCCCGGCGGCCAGGTCTGGGAGAAGAAGCTGGCGGCCAAGCGCGGCCAGGCCGGCTCGCTTTGGGTGAGCGCTCCGCCGCCTCCGCCGCCTCCGCCGCCGCCCGCTCCGGCTCCCCAGGTGCAGACGCAGGTGGTCGTGCGCGAGGTGCACCACGTCCACCACAAGGGGCCGCCTCCTCCCCCCCCGGCACGGCCGGCCCGCCCGGTCCCGATGGCCCCCCAGGACGTCGCCGCGCTCAAGACCGCCATCTCGGCCGAGACCTTCTCGAACCAAAAGCTCCAGGTGCTCGAGACCGCGGTCCCCAGCACCTACTTCACCGTGGCGCAGGTCGGTCAGATTGTGGACCTGTTCGACTTCGAGAACGACAAGGTGAAGGCGGTCGAGATCATCACCGTCCAGCGCATCGTCGACCGCCAGAACGCCTTCCAGCTCTACTCGCACTTCGAATTCGACAACTACAAGAGCCAGGTCAAGAAGCTGCTCGCCCAGTAGGCGCTGCGGACTTCGCCCGACCGCGCGGGCCGGCGCTCCGCCCGGCCTGCGCGGCTTCGGGCCGTCAGCGTCGAGCGACTGCCGGGTGTTTGACGGTGGATCTCCGGTCGGATAGCGTCCCGGGCGGGGAAAACCTCAGGGATTGCCGTGCAGTCAGCCAGGATCCTTCTCGCCGACGACGATCGCGCCTTTTGCGAGCCAACCGCCTCGCTGCTGCGGTTGCGGGGCCACGAGGTGGAGCTCGTCGAGGACGGCAACGAGGCGCTACGCCGGCTCGACTCGACCCCCTTCGACCTCGTGCTCGCCGACCTGGGGCTCGCCAAGGTCGACGCCCTGGGGTTGATCTCCGAGGTCCGGCGCCGGGTCCCCGAGCAGGAGGTCATCCTCGTCACCCAGCGCAGCGACGTGAACGCGGCCGTCTCGGCCCTGCGCGCGGGCGCCTCGGACTACCTGCTCAAGCCGGTCGAGGAGACCGAGCTCGTCGAGCGCGTCAACCGCAGCCTCGAGCGGGCCGCGCTGCGCAAGGAGCGCGCGCAGCTGCTCAGCGAGAACCTCGAGTTCGTGCGCGACCAGGCGCTCTACCAGCGCTGCCTGGCGATGCTCTCGATCCTCGACCTCGAGCGGCTCCAGGAGATCTGCCTGGCCGACCTGTGCTCGGTCTGCGACGCGCAGAGCGGCGCGCTCTGGATAGCCAACGAGCGCGGCGAGCTCAACCTGCGCTCCTACCGCGGGCTGGTCGATCGCTCGGCGCTCGAGACGACGGTCGTCCCGCGCACGAGCATCTTCTCCGAGCGGCTGGCCGGGCTGAAAGCCTTCGAGGTCCCGGGCCAGCGGCTCGGCAAGGCCTTCTACCTGCCGCTGCGCGCCTCCGGCGAGCTCGTCGGGCTCGTGCTGTGCGCGGACAAGCTGACCGGCGACTTCGGCGAGGAGGACTTCGCCGTCGTGCGCGCCATCGGCGCCTTCGCAGCGACCGCGCTGCAGAACGCGCGCTGGTACAGCGCGGTCGAGCGGCTCGGCCTGCGCGACCGGGACACGGCGGCCTACAACCTGGCCTACTTCGTCGACTACGCGGGCAAGGAGTTCTACAAGGCGCGCCGCTACGGCCGCTCCTTCTCCGTGCTCACGGTGAGCCTCGACCGGCTCGCCTCGCTGCGTGAGCAGCGCGGGGCGCAGGCCGCCGACGAGCTGGCGCGGGCGGTGATCGGCGCCCTGGGCGCCGCGGTGCGCGACAGCGACGTGGTCGCCAAGGCGGCCGAGGACGAGTACTACGTGCTGCTGCCCGAGACCGACTACCTCGGGGCCCTGGTCGTCGCCCGGCGCGCCCGCGGCGTGTTCGACTCGGGTGAGCAGGTCTCGCGCCTCGCCTCGGGCGAGGTGTCGATGGCCGTGGGCGCGGCGACCTTCCCGCGCGACGGCCAGGATCTCGACCAGCTCCTGCACCTGTGCCGGCGCCGGCGCGACGAGGACCGGATGAGCCTCGCGCGCAAGCTCGACCTCGGGCGGCTCGACTTCTGGAGCGCGGTAGACCTGCTGCTCGGCAACCGCGACTCGCCGCCGCTGCCCGCCGACGACCGCGCGGGGCCGACCCGGCGCGGCTTCCTGCCGCCGAGCCTCTTCTCGCAGCTACAGGTCGAGCTGGTGCTCGACATCATCCGCGACCCCAAGGCACGCGGGCTGCTCTACATCGGCGCGGGCGAGGTGCGCTCAGATCTGCCCGCGGTCGGCGTCCTCGAGCGGGTGCCCGCCGACAGCGCGATGCGCGTCTACCTGCTCGGCCGGCGGGCCGATCTCGAGCACCACAGCATGGCCGCGCCGGTCTTCCTGGAAGGCGACGAGCGTATCCTCAAGCACGAGTTTCTGCTGCTGTACACCGAGAAGGCCGCCTACGCCCTTGTGCAGCGCAAGGCCGCGCGCGGCGCGCCCTGGGGCTTCCACACCAGCGACGCGGCCGTGGTGAGCGAGCTCGTCAGCAAGCTGCAGGAGCGCTACGACTTGCAACCGCTGTAGCGTCAGGAATCGTTGGAAGAGAGCCTCATGCCTCGAGCACGCAAAGTCCTGCTGGCCGACCCCGACACCAAGGTGCTGCGCGACCTGTCGCGGGCGCTGCGGGAGCGCGGCTACCAGACTTCGGTCGCCTCGGACGGCTCGCGTGCGCTCGAGGTGGCGGTGCTGCGCCACCCGGAGGTCGTGGTCTTCGACAGCGGGTGCGGCCTGGTCGACGTGCGCTCCTTCACGCAGATCCTGCGGACCAACCCGCGCACCGAGGACATCCCGGTCATCGTCACCGGGACGGCCAGCGACGCCGACAAGCTGCGCATCGCGCGCGACGGCTTCCTGCGCAAGCCCTACAACCTCGACGAGGTGCTCGGCCGCATCGCGCAGGTCTTCCGCCGGCTCGACGCCTCGCGCGAGCTGAAAAACGACCGCGAGATCGAGGGGAGCCTCAAGCAGATGGGCATCCCGGACCTCCTCCAGGTCCTCAGCACCAACCGGCGCAGCGGCACGCTGTCGCTCGAGAACGGCGAGGACCGCGGCGAGATCCAGCTCTCCGAGGGCAGGCCGGTCAACGCGCGCTTCGGGACGGTCGAGGGCGAGAAGGCGCTCTTTCGACTGCTCGGCATGACCGAGGGCAGCTTCGCGTTCGTGCCTGGCGCCTTCAGCGGCGCGCCGAAGATCGCCCGCAGCACCGAGGAGGCGCTGCTCGAGGGGTTGCGGCAGGCCGACGAAGCGGCCGTGCTCCGCGGCAAGCTGCCTCCTCTCAAGGATCGGCTGATGCTCGCCCCGGACGCGTCGCTCTCGGCCGATCAGCACCCGGTCACCGCGGAGGTCGTCCGCCTGCTCGCCGAACCCCGACCGCTCGGCGAGGTGCTCGACCTGTCGTCGGCGACCGACTTCGAGGTGCTCGCCGCGGTCAAGTCGCTGCTCGACAAGCGAATCGCCCGCGTCGCCCCGGAGCTCGAGGTCAAGGCCGCCGAGCCCCTGCTGATGCCGGCGGCGCTGCACGCGCTGCGCGCCCGCATATTGCGCGGCAGGCCCGCGGCGAAGGAGGCGGTAGGCAAGGTCATCCTCGCCAGCGACGCGCAGAAGTCAGTGCGCAGCTTCCTGGCGAGCCTGCGCGACCTGCCGGGCTTCAAGAGCCTGCGCTCGCCGACACCCGAGCTGCTCGGCACCTGGGCGCGGCTCGACTTCCAGGATGGCCTGCGCGTCGAGCTCGTCTCCATCCCCGGCGCCGACGAGGCGCGCCCGCTCTGGCGGGCCTGCGCGGCGGGCGCGCTCGGCGCCCTCGTGCTCGACCGGGGGCCGGCGAGCACGCGCATGGCCGACTACCTCGGGCGCGAGGAGCGCATCCCGCTGGTGATGTTCGGCGAGGCGGGGATCCCGCAGGCGCTCGACGGGATCCCGACCGAGCAGGCCGCCGCCTCGTCCGAGCGGGGCCTGCGCGTGCTGCTCGAGGCGGTGCTGCGGCAGTCGGCGGCCTGACCGCGTTCGCCGGCGCGCCGGGCGTCGTCGGCTTCGCCGGTCGCCCCCGCGCCTCGATGCGCGAGGCCGCGACCGTCAGCGCATGCTCGACAAGATCGCCTGGACGTCCTTGGCGTGTTCGCCGGACGGCGCGAGCCGCAGGTACTCCTCGTACTCGCTGCGGGCGCGCTTGGTGTCGCCGCGCTCTTGGCTCACCGTGCCGAGCACGAGGTGGGCGCGCGCGTTGGACGCGTCGAGCTCGAGTGCGCGCCGCGCCGCCTGCTCGGCAGGGCCGAGCCTCCCGAGGTCGAGCCGCGCGAGCGCCAAGAGCACCTGGATGTCGCTGTTGTCGGGGGCGAGCTCGGCTGCCCGCTCGAGCGGCTTGAGGGCGGCCTTCGGCTGCCCGCGGTCGTAGAGCTGGCGCCCCTGGGCGAGCAAATCATCGACATCCCCGGGGCGCGGCTCCGGCTTCTGCTGCGCCTCGGGAGCGGGCTCGGGCGCCGCGGCCGAAGGAGCGTCCAAGACCTCACCAGAAGCGACGGGCTGCGCCGTCGGATCGGCCGCAGCGGTCAGGGCCGCAGGCACCTCCTCTTCGCCTGGCGTCGCCGCGGCCAG
>JBMNNX010000500.1:0-2687 GCA_050942745.1 Myxococcales bacterium | reverse complement strand
CGCCGCTGCGCCTTCGTCGGGCGCTGCCTGCTGGGCTGAGGCGCCGGGGAGCGCGGCCGGCTCGGAAGGGTCGGGAGCCGGCGTCGCGACGGCCGGAGTAGGGGACGTGGGATCCAGGCCGAGCGGCGGGCCGCCTTGCGGCAGCCTCCTCTTCGAAGGCGTGACGATCAGCAGCACGGCCACGAGCGCGAAGGCGAGCGCGGCGAAGACGAGGACGACCCGCATCGCGCGGGGAGGCCGCGGCGGGCCAGGCTCGTCGAAGCCGGGCTCCGAGTTGAAGAAGGCCTCTTCCTCCGGAGCATCGGCGTTCGCGGGATCGGCGCCCGCGTTGATCTGCGCGGCGTCGCCGCTGGCGGCGCCTATCGCGCTCGGCTGCTCGCGCGTCCCGCCCATTTCGCCGGAACGAGGTTCGGCGGGCGCCGCGAGCGCGGTCACTTCCTCAGCCGCGGGGGCCGCCGCGGCTGGAGACTCGGCGCCGCCGCCAGCTTCGCGACCCGGCGCGGTTGCCGTACCGGCGCCGGCGGGTCCCGTGACCTGTCCGCTGAGCTTCTCCAGGCAGAAGGCCGCCAGATCCTGGGCGAGCCCCGCGGCGCCGGGCGCGGGCTGCTTGTCGGGTGAGTGCTCGGATGGTCCGAAACTCGTGCTTGGCTCGCTCGCCGAGCCCTTCGCATCCTCATCGCCCTGCGCCGCGGCGGGCTGCTGATCCGTGTTCGACTGCGCGGATTCGATCCCAGAGGGCGACGGGGCGCCTTCGTCGCTGGCCTCGCGCGAAGCGGTGGCCGACGCGTCCAAGATCGCCGGCTTCGGCTCCTCGGCGGATGCCTTGGGGGAGTCGCGCTCTTCGCCCGGCGGTACCGCGGAAGCCTGCGCGGGCTCTGCCGTCTCGGGCGTGCTCGGCGTGGCGATCGCGGTCGCCTTGTCGTCCGCTTCGTCTTGCGGCGCGCCGGCGACGGCGGCGGCGATTGAATCCGGCGCGACCGACTCGGCCTCGGACGCGGCGGCGGCGCTGTCGAGCGGCGGGGCATCCGAGCCGAGGGCACCAAGGGCGTCCAGCGGGTTCTCGATCTCCGCGTCGCTCAGCTCTCCAATCGCCTCGCGCAACTGCTGACCCGCCTGGCTGGCCGGCAGCTCCAGCCAGCCTCCGGTCCCGACGGCGAGGATGTCCTGGAAGGTTCCCTTGCCCAGATCTGCCAGCCAGTCGCTCACCTCTCGGGGAACGCCCTCGCGCACGTCCTCGGTCGGCAGCGGCGCGGCGTCGGGGAAGAGGTCTTTCATCGCCAGGATGGCCTCGTCCGGGCGCGGCTCGAACAGGCGCGGCAGCTCGGTGGTGGGGCCCGACAGCAGCTCTGCCGCCGGCCGGATGACCCGCATCGCGAAGAGCCGCAGGATGGTCTCGGCCGCGGTCACCTCGTCGAAGTCGCAGGCGCGCAGCACGTCGCCGAGCGCCCGCTTGCCGTCGAACAGCCGCACTATCCGCTCGACGCTCGGCGGCAGGCGCGGCAGCTCGCGGGCGAGGGTGGGGAAGTGGATGGTGAGGCGTGCCTCGTGGCCGCCCATGCTCTCGACCGCCCGCTCGAATCGGCGTCGGCGCGGCTCGTCGTGGGAGATCAGGTCGCGCAGCGAGTAGCTCATCGAGCCGCGCACGAGCACCGGCCCGAGGCGAAGCGTGAGCTCGCCCTGCGCGAGCATGAGGAGCTTGCCGATGGCCGCCTCGCCCTTCAGCTCGCCCGCGACCGCCTCGATGACGCGCCCGTCGCGGAAATGGACGACGCCCTCTTCGTGCGGGACCTCCACCGTGCCGCTCAGGCTGCCGGAGGTGAGCGCGCGTATGACGTAGAAGAGGGGCGTCGAGCCGAGGTCTTCGCGGATGAGCGGGCTGTCGGCCTTGAAGCTGGCAAAGAGCCTGGCCAGCGTGCACACGTCGCGCAGGTAGAGGGGCTTGGTCAGGTAGTCGAGAGCGCCGGCCGCCCGGGCCCGCTCGCGGTAGCCGGACTGGTCGCGGCGCGACATCAGGAAGAACGGCACGTCCTTGGTCGCCGGCGCCTTGTGCGCGGCCTCGCAGAGGGCGAAACCGTCCACGCCCTCGAGCCCGACTTCGCAAAAGATGGCCGCGGGCAGGCTCTGCAGCAGCGCGAGCGCCTCCTCGCCCCGAGAGGTCGACAGGACGTCGAAGCCCGCGTTGTGCAGGCCCGTCACCGTGAGCGCCAGGGACCGGGAATCCGGATCGGCGACGAGGATGCGAGCAAGTCCCATGGAGATCTCCTACGCAGGCGGGTCGGGAGGGGTGTTCGCCGCTGGATCCATTGTGGCGCCTGCTGACGGCTCCTGTGCGGACATTGGTGCGTGCGGCGGGGACCATTTTGGCCCATGAGCGCGGGGCACAGAAGCAGGAGTTTCAACATTCGCTCCGCTGACTTGGGCTCTGGCGGCCTGTCGCGCGGCGGCTTCCCGCGATGGCCTGGGGCCGTTCGGGCAACCCGCGCCTGCGACCCGCCGGCACCGCCCCACCGCGCAGCGAGCGCGGACGCTGGCGGCCTGTCGCGTGGCGGCTGCCCGCGATGTGTAGAGCGACACTGATATTGCCCCCCTTGCGACAGCAAGACTGCCCCCCTCCGGGCCCGAAGACAGGAGGCCGTTGGATGGAGCGAGAGGTGGGAGTAGTGGCACCCCGGAGTCAGGAGGTGCCA
>JBMNNX010000129.1:0-17594 GCA_050942745.1 Myxococcales bacterium | reverse complement strand
GTTACGCCTGCAGCCCGATATGCGAGCGCTCTTGAGGACACAGTTAAACCCCAAAGTCGCCCGCAAGCCCAATCTTCGGCCGGAGATCGACGAGGCGGGACCGCGCTCGAGGCCCCCGTGAGCGCACCACTGGTGTGGCTCAGTCGCCTCGAAGCAACGCCTCGAAGTGTTGACAGGCATCCTCGACGTCGCGGGTCACCAGGACGGCCGACGGGACGCGCCTGGCCGCCTCGAGCGCGACGGCCCATGCGCCCTTGCCCGGCCGCAAAGAGTGCGCCCACAGCAGGCTCAGCGCCTCGCCCGGCGACAGCCGGCGCACCTCGGGCGCGCGCTCGGGCGCGTGGCTGAGCAGCACCAGCATCCGCAGCGGCAACGCCCGCGGCTCGAGGCGGTGGGCCGGCAGGTGGACCAGGCGCGACAGGCGGCCCTGCGGCCTCGCGGTCGGGTAGGCGACGACCCTCGCGCCCGCGGGGAGGCTGGCCGAGCTGTCGGCGTCAATGCCTATCGGCCGCAGCAGCCCGCGGACGTTTAGCGACGGGTCGATGAGCGCCCGCTCGTCGCTCAGGTAGCGCATCCCGCGCGCGACGAGGCTCTGGGCGAGGGTGCTCTTGCCCGCGCCCGAGACGCCCGCGAGCGCGGCCGCGCCGCGCTCGTCACCGACGACCGCCGCGTGCAGGCACCACCCCGAGCTCCGCTCGAGGAGCTGCTCGAGCAGATCGCCCTCGAGGCAGGCGACCAGATCGAGCGGCTCGACGGAGTAGGTCACCAGCGCCTGGCCGCGCCAAAGGCGCCACTCGCCGTCGCCGCAGGCGATCAAGTATTCGAGCGACGGCGGACCGCTCACCTCGGCGAAGGTGCCGAAGACATCGAGCAGCGGGCCGGCGAGGGACTCCTCGGCCTCGATCCGCACCGCCGTGCCTAGGGCGTCGAAGAGCCGGGTCCACACGCCTCGCTCTCCTCGACGAGCCCGCGCTCCTTGAGCTGCCCGATCAGCGCGTCTACGTCGCCCGAGACCTCTTTGTCGCCGGGTGCGCCCTCGACGTTACGGCAGATGAAATCGGCGATCTCGGCGGCGCTGCGCCGCCCGTCGCACAGCCCCCAGACGACGCCGCCCATCGGATTGAGGACCACGGCGACGCCGCTCTCCGGGTGGAACACGACCGTCTCCCCGCTCGGAAGCTCTTCGGTCTCCACGCCGTCGATTCGCCTCAGTCCCATCGCTCGACCCCGCTCGCCGCCTCCAGGGCACGAAGCGCCCAGGCGGTGCACTGGCAGCTCGAACACTGCAGCCTGCGCCGCACCTCGCGCAGGAACTCCGCGGCCTCCACCCAGCCCGCCGGCAGCTCCGGCGCGGCCACGATGTCGCGCAGGCGCCGCTCTGTGACCCGGCCCAGCCGGTCCTCCCGGTTGAACACGCAGGGATAGACCGACCCGTCCCCGGCGACACAGAGGACCCCGCGAAACCCGATCTCCTCGCGTGCGCACCCCTGCGCCTGCGGCTCCTCGAGCGCAGCCTCCTCCTCGACCGGCGGCGCCGGGTCGCGCCCCTCCCAGAAGCTGCCGCGGCCAACCGCGTGGCCGGTGGCCGCGCGGCAAGCGCTCGCGCCGAGCGAACGGGCGAGCGCCACCGCGGCCTCCGCGTGGCCGGCGTTCTGCTCGAGCTCCACGACGGCGACCCGCACCTCGAGGTCGCGGGCGCAGGCGCGGCGGATGGCGTCGCAGGTGCGCGCGTGGCTGCCCGGGATGCGGGTTATCGCGTCGTGGACCGCCGGATCGGCCGCGTAGAGCGAGAAGGCGAACGAGGCGCCGCGTTCGGCGAGCGAGGCGAGCCGCGCCTCGTCGAGCAGCAGGCCGTTGGTGAAGACCTCGCGCATCTCGAAGCCGAGCGCCCGCGCGGCCGTCAGCAGCTCTTCGAGGTGCGGGACGAGCAGTGCGTCGCCGCCCGTGAGCTGGACGCGCCGGAAGCCGAGCCCGGCCGCGTCCTCGAGCACCTCGAGACAGGTCTCGCGCGACAGCCGCTCGCGCCGCTCGGGCCCGGCCGCCGCGTAGCAGTGGACGCAGCGCTCGGTGCACTGGAGGGTGAGCTCGAGAAAGAGCGTCTCGAACCCCTGCAGGCGCAGCGCGGCCTCCGCGGTCAGCGGCAGCGCCTCGGCCCCGCGCAGCCGCGCGATCGAGCCGCCGCGCCTGCCGAGCGAGGCCAGGAGCGGGCCCGGCTCGCCGCCGTCTATCGCGGCGAGCAGGTCGCGGGCGAGGACCCCGTCGGCCGAGAGGACCCGGCGGTCGAGGAAGTCGACCATGCGCACGCGCGAGCCCTCGTCCTCGGTCAGGACCGCCAAGGCTTGCGGAAAGAGGAGCGCTCGTCGCTGTTTCAAGGGGCTGGCCACCCGTGCGCCTTCGACCCTATCGCCTGCGCAGCGCGGCTCCCGGCGGGTTTCGCGGCTTGCAGTTGTTCGGATTGCAGCCCGCGGGTGGACTGCAGGGGTTCGCGTTCGGATTGCAGGGAGCGCCGTTCGGGTTGCAGTCCAGGGGCGGGTTGCAGGGGTTCGCGTTCGGGTTGCAGCTCACCGGCTGCCCGGCCGCGTCCTCCGAGATGAGCAGGGTGCCGATGATGGCCGGGGCGACATAGACCATCTTGAGCAGCTTGCGCCGGGCGATGAGCTCGCCGCCCGTCGCCTCGGTGTCAAGGCCCTTCGCGTCGGCGCCGCGATTGTCGTCTCTGGTCGTCATAGTCACCTTCCCGCCAGCCTGCCCCCGTCGCTCGCAACCCGCGCGGCCGACCTCCGCCTCGGGCATCCGTCGTGATTCGCGAGATCGATGCTAGCGGACCACGGCGCCCGCCGCCACGAACGACCCTGGAACCGCGCGGATTCCCGAAACGGCGGGCGCCATCCTAGTCAATTGCCTCGTCGGTGCGATTACCGAGACCGGCGAGGAGCTCCGGGTGGCCCAACAGACCCTCGCCTTCGGCCTCGCAAGCTCGGCCTACGCTCGGGCTGACCGGAGTTGGTCCATCAAGGCCGCAGCCGGCCGCAGGACCGGTAGCAAGCTCCTAACTAACAGCTCCCCCTGTTAGTTCAAGGCCACAGCCGGCCAACGGGCCGGTCTCTCGCTCGGGGCGACCGCGCACCGAGCTCGCCCGGCGGCGATCACCCGCGGGTCGCGAGCCGCCGCGCCCTGTCGCGAAACCCCTGGAGCAGCCGCCTCGTCAGCGGTCCCGGCGAGCCCGAGCCTATCGGCCGCTCGACCTCGCCCTGCCAGACCGCGACGACGGGCACGAGCTCGCGGGTCGTGCTGGTAATGAAGGCTTCGTCGGCCGAGAACAGGTCGTCCGGGACGAGCTCGCGCTCGTGCACCGGGATCCCGATGCCCCGCGCGAGCGCGATGACCACGCCGCGGGTGACGCCTTCGAGGATGCCCACCGCGAGCGGCGGGGTGGACAGCTCGCCGGCCTTGACGAGGAAGAGGTTCGCCGTGGCCGCTTCAGTGATGCGCCCGCGCGTGTCGAGCATTAGCGCCTCGTAGGCGCCGCGGGCCTTCGCCTGCTGCATGGCGAGGACGTTGTTGAGGTAGTTGCCCGTCTTCGCCTGCGGGTCGAGCGCCTCGTTGCGCCGGCGGTCCACGAGGGCGAGCTTCACACCTTGCTCGTAGGCCTCGGGCGGCGGCGCCACCAGCTCCTTGGCGATGATGATGAGCCGCCCGTCGCGCGCGAGGCCGGGGTCGAGCCCGATCTCGCCGGAGCCGCGGGTCGCGATGATGCGCGCGTACGACTCCGGGTTGCCGGTGGCGTCGACGGTGCGCCGGAGCTCGGCGCCGATGCGCTCGAGCGGCATCGCAAGCGCGAGCCCGATGAGCTGCGCCGAGCGGTCGAGGCGCGCGAGGTGGGCCTCGAGCTCGAAGGGCACGCCGCCGTAGGTGCGCACGACCTCGTAGACCGAGTCGCCGTAGAGAAACCCGCGGTCGAAGACGCTGATGACGGCCTTCTCCGGGGGCACGAGGTTGCCGTCGATGTTCACGATGCGGCCCACGCCGACACCTCCTTGAAGGCGGCGAAGATAGCCGACCTCGGCCTCTGGACGAGCGTGGAGACATGCGCTCGGCCGAAAAATTGACCCGCTCAGAATGCGCTCCTATATGTCCAATCGGAAGCTGAACGGGCACACAAGGAGCCTCATGATTCGCTGTCGCCTCCTCGAGCTGATGGGCAAGCGCGGCATCCGGTTCATCAGCCGGCTCTCGGACGAGACCGGCATCAACCGGCGCACGCTGTCAATGCTCGCGGAGAACCGGATGCTCCGGTACGACGCGGACGTGCTCGAGCGCCTGTGCGCCTACTTCGCCTGCCAGCCGGGCGATCTGCTGGAGCTCATGGAGGAGGAGGCCCCGCTCGCCGCGGGTAGTGCCCGAGAGGGCCACGCTCCGAGTCCGAACGCGATTCATCCATGACCGAGAACACCACGCTTCTTTGCGAGCTCTGCGAGACGCCGATGACTGTCCAGGGGCCATCGGGCAGTTCGGTCCGCTACTACTATTGCGCGGGCTGCGGCCGCTGGGTTGCCTCTACCTACGGCGACGATCTGGTGCGCGCCGGCACCGCGCGGGTCGACCGGCCCGCGCAGCGCCGGTCCGCGACGACCGGCGACTTCGACCGGATCAAGGAGCGGCTCGCGCGCTGGATCGCCGAGCTCGACGAGAGCGATCCGTTCCAGACCCTCGGCCTGCCGCCTTCGGCTCCCGAGGAGGCGGTGCGCGCGCGCTTCCACGAGCTCGCCCTTCGCCACCATCCGGACCGCGGCGGCGACGCCGCGCAGATGCGGCGGGTCATCGCCGCCTACGACCGGATTCGCAACGGCAAGCGGGCCTCGGCGCACGAGGTGGTCGTGGGCGCGACCGCGGCGCGCAAGTACCGAGCGCGCTAGGGCGGGCCCGAGCGCCCTGGCTGCGCGATTTCGGATCGCCGGCCTTTGTGCCGGCCGCCGGGGCCCTTTGAATTCGCCGCGGCCTGTATTCCACGCCGGGCGCATCGCCATTCGCCCCTACCCGGCTCAGGCCGCCCTATTCGTGCCCGCCGCCAACCGCGACCAACATCGCTTGGGTTCCGGGCAAAGCCTGGGCCGTGCCCGTCGAAGGGGCTCGCGTTGGCCGATCACCGCTCGAAGGTTTTTCCGACAAACCTTCAGGCGTCGTCCTCGACCGCCGCGGCGCGCCCGAGCTTGATGAGGTAGGCGAACAGCAGCGCGACCAAAGTGACGCCGAGCGCGAGCTTGAGCCAGCCTGGAAAGAGCTGGCCGGGCGAGACGAACCCCTCGACCATCCCGATGGCAAAGAAGAGCGGCAGTGTCCCGAGCACGAGCCGCAGCGCCCGCCGGCCGCGCAGGCGCAGCGCGTCGGCGCGGCTCAGCTCTCCGGGCGCGATGATCGCCGCCCCGAGGATGAGCCCGGCCTGGCCGGCGATGAGGATGGCGGCGATCTCCACGAAGCCATGCGCCACCATGAATCCGAGCAGGCGAAACCCGAGGTCGGCCTTGAAGCACAGCGTGAGGATGGCGCCGATGTGCAGCCCGTTGAAGAGCAGCACCACGCCGGTGCCCAGCCCGGCGGTCAGGCCCATCCCAAAGGCGGTCAGCGCCACCGCCATGTTGTTGACCAGGATCTGAGAGCCGAGCACGAGCGGGGTCGCCGACACGAGCACCGTGTCGGTCCACAGCGTGCCCTTGTTGATGTACGCGCGAAGCTCGGCCGGGACCACGGCCTCGACCGAGGCCGGCTCGGCGAGCGCGGCGACCACTCCGGTCAGCGCGCCGGCGAGCAGCAGCCCGAGCGCCATCCAGAAGAAGCGGATCTCGGCGACGAAGGTGCCGGGGAAGTCGTTGAGCACGAACCGCTTGAGCGCGCGCGCCTTCGAGGGACGGCGCCGGTAGATCGCGCCGTAGGCCCGCGCGCAGAGCTGGTTGAGGAAGACGTACGCGTCCGAGCCCGGGTAGAACGCCCGCGCGAGCGCGAGATCGCTGGTCGCGCGGCGGTAGAGGCGATCGAGCCGGGCGAGCTCGTCCAGCCCGAGCCGGTCGCGGCCCACCCTCTCGACGAGCTGCGCGAGCTCCTCCCACGCGGGCCGACGTCGGCGCACGAAGCGCGGCAGGTCCTCAGCCATTCCCGTCCACCAGCGCGCGCAGGAACCTCTCGGCCGCCGCGCCATCGTGCAGATGCTCGGCCTTCTTCTCGCCACCGAGCCGCTCGACGAAGGGCTCGGCGACCTTCAGCGCCACCCGCTCGCGCGCCTCGGGCTCGAGCTGCTCCGCGCGCTCGAGGAAGCGCGTGACCAGCTCGTACTCCGCCGGCGCCAGCGTCGCTGACGTGGCGCCGAGCCCTGCGCCGGCCTGCTCGTAGCGCGACAGATCGACCTTGCGCTCTCGCACGACGAGGGTCCCCGCGAGCAGATCGCCCAAGCGCCGGCTGCGCGGGTTGGCGACCATCGTCACCAGCCCCAGGGCATAGAGCGCGGGCAGGAAGTCGGCCACGCGGCCCAGGTTGCGCAACGCCACGTCCGCGAAGCCCACCGGCGAGCCGTCAACCTTGACGACTCGGATGCGCAGCGCACGTTTGCCGAGCGAGCGCCCCTCCCAGATCGTCTCGAAGAGGGTCCAGTAGCCCCACTGCACCAGAAACGCCCCGATGACGATGGCCGCCTGCACGATGGAGTCGAGCGCCTGGAAGTCTTCGAGGCTCACGCCCTGCTTGAACAGCGAGAAGACGAAGGCGGCGGTGACCCAGAACAGGAAGAGCGCCAGCGCATCGACCAGGTAGGCGAGCGCCCGGGTCCCGAGGCCGGCGACGTCGAGCGACAGCTCGACGCGCTCGGGCGTCTCGACCGTAAGCGAAGGATCTGCGGCGTGCGGGGCGAGCATGAGTGGCCCCGAGAATACCGCAAGCCAGCCGGCAACCCTCTCGCTGCTTCGAGCCTCTTCGCGCTCGCCTCTCGGCCGCAGAGGCGCGCCCTGCCGCGCGGCCGCGGATGGCTGGGGCGCCGCCACCATCGGCGCCCCGGCCTTGGAGGGCCCGCCCACCAAGCAGGCCGCCGTGGCGCCCCGTACGTTTCCCAGCGAACGAAGGCGGGCACCCGACGGCGCCGCCCTCGCCGACGCGCGGCAGTTTGGGTGGCGAAACAGCGCTCGGAGGACAAAGACTCCAATTGGATAGCCGGCGGCTCTCAGCCACCGACCACGCGTGCGCTCAAGGTGAATTCGACGTGGAAGCTGACGACACCAGCCGACCGATTCAGCGACTGCGCGATCTTGAGCGCATCCTCGGCCGCACGCCCGTCGTCGTCTACCTGTGGCGCGACGAGCCGGGCTGGCCGGTCGACTACGTGTCGCAGAACTTCCGGCAATACGGCTACGAGCCCGAGGAGCTGGTCTCCGGCAGGTTGAGCTACGCGAGCATCGTCCACCCGGACGATCTGCCCCGCGTCGAGAGCGAGCTGGAGAAGCAGAAACGCTCCGGCGCCGACCTCTTCGTCCAGGAGTACCGCCTCGTCACGCGCTCGGGCGAGACGCGCTGGGTCGAGGAGCGTACGACCTTGGTCCGCGACCCCTCGGGCAAGGTGGCGCGATTCGAAGGCATCACCCTCGACATCACGCGCCGCAAGTCCGACGAGGCGCTCATCCGCCGCCAGCTCATCCTCTTGCGCGAGCTGCTCGATGCCATCCCGATGCCGGTCTACTACCAGGACGCGAACCTCGCCTACCAGGGCTGCAACAGCGCTTTCGAGCGGATGATCGGCCGCTCGCGCGCCGAGATCATTGGAGCGACCGCGTTCGACCTGTGGCCTTCGGACCTCGCGCGCACGTACGAGCAGATGGACCGCGCCCTGCTCGAATCGCCGGGCGTCCAGGTCTACGACTCTCAGGCGCGCTTTGCTGACGGCTCGAGCCACGACGTCGTCGTCCACAAAGCCACCTTCGAGGACGAGACCGGCGCGGTCGCCGGCCTGGTCGGCGTGGTCGCCGACGTCACCGAGCGCAACCGCGCCATGGCGCTGCTTCGAGAGGCCCGCGCCGGCCTCGAGACCCGCGTCCAGGAGCGCACCGCCGAGCTGACCCGCGCCAACCGCGAGCTCGAGCAACAGGTGGCCGAGCGCCTCGCGGCCCAGGAGCGCCTGCGCGAGAGCGAGCAGCACTACCGCGAGCTCGCCGACTCGCTGCCCCAAACCATCTTCGAGACCGACACCGAGGGACGTCTTGTCTGGTGCAACCGCAACGCCTCCGACATGTTCGGCTGCGAGCCGAACGAGCCGCCCGGGAGGCTCACGGTCTTGCAGCTCTTGGCCCCGGCCGAACGGCAGCGCGCCGCGGCCTACTTCGCGAACGCGCTGGCCGGAAGCGGGCCCGAGAGCGCCGAGTTCACTGCGGTGCGCCGCGACGGCTCTCAGTTCTCGGTCCTGGTGAGCAGCCGGCCCATCGTCCGCGACGGCAGGACGGTCGGCCTGCGCGGCATCGTCGTGGACATCACCGAGCGCGTCGAGCTCGACCGAATGAAGGCCGAGTTCCTCGCCGTCGCCTCGCACGAGCTGCGCACGCCGTTGACCCCTCTGCGCCTGCTCATTCAGCACGCCCGGAGGTCGCTCGCGCACGGCAAGCCGGTCGAGGCGACGACGATCGAGAGGATGGATAGGCAGGCGGGCAGGCTCACCGCGCTGGTCAACGACCTGCTCGACATCTCGCGGCTCGAGGGCGGAGCGCTCGTGATCCATCCGGCGGACCTCGACCTGCGCGAGGTGGTCGACGAGGTGGTGGACGACTACCGGCGGCAATTCCCCGATCGCACCATCGAGCTCGTACAGCCCCAGGAGCCGGTCGCCATCCGCGCCGATCGCCTCCGCCTCGAGCAGGTGTTGGACAACCTCGTCGACAACGCGATCAAGCACGCCCCCGGCTCCACGGTCGAAGTGCGCACCGCGAAGGAGGACGGGCTGGCGCGCGTCTCGGTGACCGACCACGGCCCGGGAATCGAGCCGGCGCAGCGCGAGCGGCTCTTCACCCGTTTCCATCGCGCGGGCCTGGCGCCGAGCGCGGTGGGCGGCCTCGGGCTCGGGCTCCACATCAGCCGCGAAATCGTCAACCGGCTCGGCGGCTCGATGCAGGTCGAAAGCGAGGTCGGCCGCGGCACGACCTTCACCGTCACCCTGCCGCGAGCGCGGCCCGCCTGAAGCGCGCGGCAGCGCCGAAGGCCAGATTCGCGAGGCGGGCGGGGCGCCGGAAGATCCCGCCGCGGCGGCTCAGTCCTGCCAGGGCTGCTGTCCGCCCGGGATGTTCTCCCAGCGCGGCTCCGGATCCTCGAGCGTGGGCAGCAGGAGCAGGAAGCCCGCATCGCGCCCCGGCCACAGCGTCACGAGCCTGCCTCCGTGCAGATCGGCCAGGCGCGCGGCGACGTCGAGCGCGGCGATCGCCGACTCCGCCTCGTCCTCGTTCGGCTCGCGCAGGATGCTGCCGCTGCGATCGTCGCCGACCTCGGCGCTTCGGCGCACGACGAAGATGCCGAGCTCCTTGTCGCGCCGCTGGAAGGAGACCGCGAGGCTGCCCGAGGCGCTCGAGCCGTCGGCGACCCTCGCGAGCAGCTCGACGAGGATGCGCTCGAGGTGCCTCGGGTCGGCGGCGATGCGCGGCGCGTCTTCGGGCACCTCCAGCGCGACCTGCTCGCCCACGGCCTCCGCGAGCCGCTCCTCGAGCCCGTCGACGAGCTCGCGAACCTCGATAGGCTGGAGCGTGACCTTCAGCTCGCCGGCGTCGAGCCGCATCCGGTCGAGGAAGCTGTCGAGCCTGCGGCTGAGGCGTCCGACGCCAGCGAGGAGCAGCGCCGCCCGACTCTTTGCGCCCTCTACGGCGGCCAGGCCGCGCGCCTGCTCCTGCAGATCGAGCAGCGGGCGCCGCAGCCCGGTCGCGAGCCCGCGCAGCAGCCGCTCGCGCTCGTCCTCGAGCCCCTGGCACCGGGTGACGTCCTCGAACAGCGACACCGCCCCGACGATCCGTCCGTCGCCCGCGAAGACCGGGCAGGAGCTCGCGCTCACCAGGATCCTCTCGCCGGAGAGGGTCGGGAAGGCCATCGGCACGCCGCGCACCGACTCGCCCCGGAGCGCCCGCGCCGCCGGCGTCTGATCGGCCGGGAAGGGCTCGCCCTCCGGCGTCTGCGCGTAGGCGAGCCCGACGCGGGCCCAGTCCGGCAGCCGCCGCGCGGCGGCGCCGAAGCCGAGGACCCGCTCGGCGGCTCCGTTCATGCGCTCTATCGCGCCGGATGGCGCGTAGAGCACGACCCCCTCGTTCACCAGCTCGATGAGCGCGTCGAGGAGCGCGGCGTTGGCGGCCGCCTGCTCGATGACCACCTCGAGCTCGTGCTCGTTCGCGCCGCGCCCGGTCAGGTCCTCGAATATGGAGACCGCGCCGATGAGCGCGCCGTCGCGCCCGCGCACCGGTGCCCCGTGCGCTCGCATCGCCGTCTCCCACCCCCGCCCACGGGCGACGAGCTCCACGTCGCGCGAGGGCTCGCCTCGCTCGATGGCCTTGGCGAGCGGCAGCTCCTCGAACGGCAGCAGCTCGCCTTCGGGCCGGTGCAGCGTGATCTGGCCGGAGAGGCCGAACCGGTCGCCGGCCGCCGTCCCCAACATCGCCTGGGCCGCGGCGTTCGCCTCGGTGATCTCGCCCTTGGCGTCGGCGACGAGCACGGCCGCCGGAACCACCTCGGCGAGCGCCTGAAGGGCCGCTTCGGCGCGCTCGGCGCGCTTGCGCAGCGACTCGACGAGCGCGCCGAGCCGCTCGGACTCGCGCTCGGCGCTGGCGCGGGCGGTCACGTCCTCGGCCCAGAGCAGCACGCCCTCGTCGATCGGCACCAGGCGCCCGCTCCACCAGGTCTCGGCGCGAGGGCCGCGCACCGGGCGCGGGCCGAAATCGATGCGCTCGCCGGCCTGAGCCCGTTCGAGCATCGGGTGGCCGAGCCCGAGCACATCGAGCAGGCGCTCCGCGCTGCGGCCTTCGACCTCGTCGCCGACCAGGCCGGCGAGCTCGAGCAAGGCGGCGTTGGCGCGCAGGACGGTGCCGTCCGCGCCGATGAGGCACAGGCCGGCCGCCGCGTGCTCGAACGCCGCAGCGAGCAGCGCCTCGGCCTTCGCGGCGCGCGCGCGGCGTGTCCCCTTGCCCATCACCTCGCGAGACTTGTTCGCCACCCGCCCCCCCCCCCACGCGCCACCTGGCCGCGCCTCACCTAAGTGTGAAGACGCCCTGTCGCGCCGACTACGCACGCTCGCTCGCCGCGGTGCGGCGCTGCACGCTCCCCGGACCGGTGGCCGTCGGCGCTGGCGGCGTCACGGGATGTTGCCCGCCCTGCTCGCGAGCCGACCAGGAGCGCCGCCGCCGTCTGGCGGCCGCCCGAGCTCAGGAAGGAGCCGTAAGAGAAGAAAGGGAGAGCCGCCGCCGTCTCGACGGCTCGGCCGGCCTCTCGCACCGGCCCACACGACCTCCACGAAGCGTTCCTCGCCCGGCCCAAAGGCCGAACGGCCGCCAGGAGGCCCAGGACGGCCCGAGGCGCCTTCGACGGGCGCCAGCCGTGCATTGGCAAAGCCCGCCCGCCTCACTCGCCGCACAGGCCCTCGGGAGGCCCCTACACCATTCGCGCGATCTCGGACCGAAAACGCGCCCTCCGGCCTTCGCTCAACGCTCGAGGCGATCGGCGACCGCGTTCATCTTCTTCGCGAGCTTGTCGTTCGCGCTGGCGGCCGCCTCGCGCAGCGCGGGCGCGGCCTTGCGGTTGCCGAGCCGCGCCAGCGCGTCGATGGCGTTCTTCACCACCTTGTCGTCCGAGTCGCGCAGCGCCTTGCACAGCGGGTCGAGAGAGGAGCGGTCCGGATGGCGCTCGAGAACCCAGCTCGCCTCGCGCCTCATCTCGACCGACGGGTCCTTGAGCAGCGTTCGGTGCAGGATCTCGTAGCTGCGCTTGTCGCGCATCACCGCGAGCGACTTGAGGCACTCGCGACGCAGGTCGATGTGCTCGTCGCCCTTGATCGCCCTGGCGAGCGCGTCGGCTCCCACCCGCCAGCGCTTGTCCCCAAGGACGTTGGCGGCCGTGCGCCGCACCCGCAGGGAGGCGCCCTGGTCGACCACGATCTTGGCGAGCGTGGCGCCGCCGACGTCGTCGCGGTCGTGCTTCTTGATGACCTCGATGGCAGCCACGCGCACCCCGTCGTTGTCGTCGGCGAGCGCAACCTTGCGCGCGATCCTCAGCCCCTCCTCGCCCCCTATCTCCTCGAGCGCCTCGAGGCACTCCTCGCGGACCTTCGCCGAGCCGTCCTCGAGCGCCGCCTTGCCGATGTGCTTCACGGCGGAGCGGCTCCTGCGTTTGCCGAGCCGGTGGCAGGCCTCGGCGCGCGCGTCCTCACCTCCGTCGGAGAGGTACTCGATGAGATCCTTCTCGTTCAGGTTCTTCGGCAGCCGACGCGCG
The DNA here is from genome assembly GCA_050942745.1 of Myxococcales bacterium. Taxonomy (GTDB): domain Bacteria; phylum Myxococcota; class Myxococcia; order Myxococcales; family UBA5297; genus UBA10939. The sequence continues at coordinate 5,114 of JBMNNX010000129.1, read as the reverse complement.
TCCGCCGTGGCCGGCAGGGCGAGCGAGACCGCCGTGCCTGCGACAAGAGCAAGGGCTGGCCGGAAATGGCAGGCCAGACGGGCAGCGAGGGCGCGCTTCGACATGTTCGACCTCCTCGGGAAGGATGGAGGCCGACGCTAGCAGGCGGGGCGCCGGCCTTCCACCTCGGCGCCCTCGACCGCAACAGGCAGAGCCGCGCCGACTACAGCGCGCTCGAGTCGTACTCCTCGGGGATCTCCACGGCGAAGTGCAGCTCGATGTCGCGCTTCTCGCCCGGCGCGAGCTTCACCTTCCAGGTGACGATTCCGTCTTCGGCCGCGAGGTCGTAACCGGAGGTCGTCTTCTTGCCCAGCACCACCTTCACGTCGTCGAGCTGGGAGACGGGCACGTGCTCCTGCACCTTGATCTCAACCGGGCTCGCCGCGTGCGAGGCGACCTCGAGTCGATACCCGTAGTTGAGCTTGCGCGTCGATCCGAGGAACCCGGGATCCTTCGCCTGCTCGGTCAGCACGACCCGCCGCACCTTGACCGGCTCCTCGATTCCAAAGGCGAGCTCGAGCCTGTCGCCGCGCGCGACGTGCTCGAGCCGGCTGTGGCCGAGGTAGCTGCCGCCCGCGAAGAGATCGACCCGGCCCGGCAGCAGCGGCTGGGCGGTGCGGTTGACGAGCTCGGCCCTGCGGAAGGCAAAGGGCGCCATCTTCGGGACGGTGAGCAGGTCGAAGATCGCCGGGAGCGAGTCGCGGGAGACGAGCAGGCGCATCGGGCGGCCGTCGCCGGGCAGGCTCACCTTCCCCGGCACCTCGAAGCGCACCGAGAGGCCCGCGTCCTCCGCCTGCGCCGGGCCGTCCTGCTGCCCGCTCGCGGTCGTCAGCGTCGAGAGGTGCGCGACCTCCTCGTAGCGCTTGACCAGCACCTTCTTCTTGTCCTCGGGCGTCGCCCCGACGTACAGGCGCTTCGGCTCGGGTGGCGTCGCGTCGCGCCGGGTGGTCGCGGTCGAGAGGATGAGCTGCACGCCGTCCCAGGGCTCGCCGGTCGCCTGGACGACCTGCGCGAGCACCGCGAGCTCGACCTTCTTCCTCGCTTGATCGGCCCGCGCCTCGTAGACCGGCTGCCAGCTCACGCCGCCGGCCATGTAGGAGAGCTCGACGCGCGCGGTGCCGGCGCGCTTGCAGCGCACGAGAACCTCCGCCTCCGCCGCGCGCTCGGGACCCTCCGACGCGAGGGCGCCGCGCAGGCTCAGCAGCTCCTGCAGGTCGCGGTTGAGCTCGCGCAGGCTCGCGTCGGCCTTGCGCAGCCGCTCGTCGGCCGCCTCGATGATCCGCCGTGAGGACTCGAGCGCCGCGGCCCACGCCTTCGTCTGCGGCTTGGGCTCGGCGGCCGCTTCGCGCGCGACGAGCCCGGGAATGGTGGCCCGCAAGCTCTCGCCCTGGGCGCGCGAGGAGACCGCCTGCGTCCGCTGCAGCTCCACCTCGCGGATGCGGGCGCGCAGCGCCTCGATCTTCTGGTCGAGCGCTTGGATCTCGGCGAGGTGCGCTCCTCGAGGACGCGCTGTCGCAAGCTCAGCCCCTCGACCCGGCCGCCTGCCCCGCTCGCGGTCGCCTTCAGCGTCGTCTCGTCGAGGCCCCAGGGCAGCCCGCCGAAGATCGCCCCGGTCGGCGTCTTGCCGCACTGCAGCTCGAGCGATCGGGTGACCAGGGCGCGGTCGGGATAGACGACCGCCCGCACGATGGGCGCCCGCTCGCCCGGGCTCGCGGCGACGGTCGGGCGCGGGAGCAGCAGAGAAGCGAGGAACACGGCGAGGAGGCTGGCATTGCGCTGCGTCGACATGGCGTTCTCTCCAGGGTGCATCGTCGGCCTCACCACTGCTGGAGCCTTGCGCCGCGCGGGCGCGTGATCGTGAAGACGAACCGCAGGACGCGCTTCTCGCGCGGCGCGAGCTGAACCCGCCACTCGAGCGTGCCTTCGGCCTTGTCGTGAACCGCCCAAGGCTCCATCCGCTCGAGCTCGACCTTCACGTGCTGGTTGCCGGCGAGCGGGATCTGATCGATCACCCGCGCCTCCATCGGCGTCGCGCGCGGGTTGAGCAGCTCCACGACCACCTCGTACCGGGTCACGTCGTCCTTGGAGAAGACGCCCTTCTCCCCGGCGACGAGGTGGACGTTGCGCTCGATGCCGATCCCCTCGTCTACCCCCAGCGGCAGCGAGATCTGCTCGCCCACCGCCGTCGTCTTCAGCACCGCCTGGCCCTGAAGGTCCGAGCCGACGTAGAGGTTCGCCTGGCCCTGCAGCAGCGGCCGCTCCGAGTTGTTGGTCACGTCGGCGACGAGGTAGGCCTCCTTGGTCAGGCCCGGGGTCGCGGTGACGAGGACCTCGGCCGGGAAGCGCGTCGAGTGCAGCGCGACGCGCCGCTGCTCGCCGCCGGAGCGAACCGACTCGGGCCTCGCGGAGCTGAAGGTTGTAGTCGTAGCCACCGGCGAGCGAGGCGGGCAGCTCGGCCGAGAGAGCCGGCGCGGCCCAGCCGCGCGGGGCGCCGAAGGTCACCTGGGCCATGGAGCTTGCCGACTGCCGGGCGGACGAGCCGCTGGGCTTCACGTGATCGGCCTCCAGCTCGGCTGCCGCGAATTCCCTGGCAGGCCCGGCCCTGGGCGCAGACGGCGGCGGCGCAGGCGGCGGCCGGGAGGAACGAGCGAGCCCCGGGGCCAACGCCGTTCTTTTCTCCGGCGCGTATCCGTCGGTCGCCACGTCCGCGAAGCCGACCTCGGGCTCCGCGAGCGCCATTCCTTGCGCCGCCTGCATGAGCGCGCGCCGCAGCAGCTCTTCGTCGTCGGAGGATCCATCCCGCGCGCTCTGCCGAGCGACCGGCGGCGGCGGGCGCGCCTGGGCTGGTCTCGGTTTCGGTTGCGGCCTCGGCAGGAACTGGTCCCTGTCGCCGATCTTCCAGGCGGCGAGCTTGGGAGGTCGGCCTTGGTCGCGGGCACCGCGGTCGAGAGCACTAGCTTCGCGTCCACCCAGTCCTCGCCAGTCGCCTGCGAGACCAGGCCGGCGAAGTGGACCTCCACCTCGGCGCTGCCCGGCGCGTAGCGCACGTCGTAGGCCGGCAGCCAACGAGCGCCCAGGACGAGGTAGTTCAGCTCCGAGCGCGCGCTCGCCGCGCGCGGCTCGACCACGGCCTCGACGATGTAGCCAGGCTCGCCGGCCCCGGCCTGCAAGAGCTCGGCGGCTTGAAGCTGGAGCTGTCGCAGCCGCTTCGCCTGCTCGCGCAGCTTCGCTTCGAGGGCGACGATCTCCGCCGCGGTCGCCGACGAAAGGGTGTCAACGAAGCTGGTCGCCACAGTCCAGCCGGCCGGCTCGAGCAGCCGGGGCGGTAGCTGCGAGCTCTGCTGGGGGCTCGAATGCGGTCGCAGCCCCTGAAGCAGCGCGAGCTGCTCGTCGAGGACGCGCTTGCGATCGAGCAGGGCCCGCTGCTCGTCGCCGGCCGCCTCGAGGTCGCGCAGCAGGCGCTTGGCCTCGTCCTTGGGGAGCTCGCCGCGCCGGGCCCGGCGCACCTCGACCGCGCGGACCTCGGCGCCGCGCGCCTCGAGGCGGACCGAGCCGGGGTCGAGGCTCGCCGGCAGCGTCGGCAGGCGGATGCGCCGCTCGCCCTTCCCGAGCTTGAGCTCGCCTCTTCGCTCGACGCGGGCGCGGTCGCTGAAGACGGTCACCTGCGCGATGGGCAGCGCGAGCTGCTCTGGCTCCGCGCCGCGGGCCTGGGGCGCCCCGACCGATGAGCCGGGCGCTGCCCCCGCGTTCCCTGATTCCACCTTGAGGCCCGAGGGAGTCTCCACCGAGCCGCCAGGGGCGGCGGCGAGGAGCGCCAGCGCGAGCGCGAAATCGGCCAAGAACATGAGGCCTCCGAGGCGATGAGCCCGTTCGTCAAAGGTGCGACACTATTCGCGCTCGGACTGCGCGTTGTCACACGCGCGCTGGCCGGCGCCCGCGGGTTCAACGGCCGACCGAGCAGAAAGATCCTCTCGGCAGGCCGGCGAGCGAATCGGAACCGCCGACGGGCCCGGCGCGGGGCTGGCCGGCCTCTCGCGGATCGGCCGAGCCAGCGGCGCGACGCATTTGCGCCGCCGTGACCGGCCGCCGACGGACTAAGATGTGCGCCTTCCAACCGAGTCGAAGAAACGACGGAGCAACGCCATGAAGATGAGGCTAATGATTCCGCTCGCGGCGCTCGCGCTCGCGGGGTGCCAGGACAAGCCCCAGCAGGTCACGCCGGCCACGTCGACCGCGGCTCAAGCGGTCGCTGCCGCTGCGCCCGAGAAGAAGGCCGATCCGGCCCCGGCACAAGAGGCTGGGCACCAGCACGAGGGCAACCACGGCGACGAGGCTGAGCAGCACGCTCATGAAGGCCACGCGCAGCACGAAGGCTGCACCGGAGACCACGGGGGAGACCACGGGATGAAAGTGGGAGTCCTCATGCCGGTGCCGGAACACGAGGGCACGCTCGTCACCGACCCGGCGACCGGGGCGACCTTCCTCGCCGCGGGCGCCAGGCTCACGGGCGCAGAGCGCGTCTCGATCGAAGACCTGATGGCCAAGCCCGAGCGGTACGCGGGCAAGACGGTGCGGGTCGCCGGCAACATCTCGGCGATGTGCCATCACAAGCGCGGCTGGTTCGCGCTTCAGGGCGAAGGGCGCGGCGGCGAGGTCGTCCGCGTCATCACCACGCCCGCCTTCCGCGTGCCCGAGAACGCGATGGGCAAGCAGGCGCGCGCCGAGGGCGTCGTCGAAATCGTCGCGGTGCCCGCCAGCGACGCCCGGCACTTTGCCGTGGACCACAAGGTCGGCGACCCCGCCGCAGTCAAGGACGACAAGCCGGTCAAGTCCGTCGTCATCCGCGCGACCGGCGCGGAGTTCATCTAGCCCGGCTGGCCGGGCGCTCACTTCGGGCGGCTCGGCCATCTTCGGACGCGGCCGCGGAGCGCGCGGATGGCGCGCTTGAGAACGGGCGCTCGGGCAGCCATTCGCTCACCGCCGCCTCCGCAAAGCTGCGAAGGGGGTTGGATGATTGAGGCCGCGCGGGGCGTCGGGCGGGGGCCCGCGGGGGCCGCCCCCCCAACATTCGCCCC
>JBMNNX010000479.1:0-3122 GCA_050942745.1 Myxococcales bacterium | reverse complement strand
CGACGCGCTCGATCCGTGGCTCGGCAAACCGAAGTGGAAGCAGACCGAGGGCCGCGTGACGCTGAACTACCGCTTCGAGTCCGAGGACGTTCCGCCTGTCGGAATGAAGCTGAAGGTCGAGATCAACTCGCGCGAGCACTTCACCGTCCACGGGCTTAAGGAGCGTCGCTTCGAGGTGACGTCGCGTTGGTTCACCGGCGCCGCCAACCTACGCACCTACGAGCTGGACGAGCTGCTCGGCACGAAGCTCCGCGCGCTCTACCAACGCAAGAAGGGACGCGACCTGTTCGACTTGGGCCTCGCGCTCCAGCGCGACGATGTCTCCCCCGAGCGCGTCGTCGAGGTGTTCACGAGGTACATGGAGGCCGACGGCGCGAAGGTCACGCGAGCGATGTTCGAGCAGAACCTCGCCGCCAAGAAGAAGGACCCGATCTTCGCGGCCGATATGACACCGCTCCTCGCGCACGGACAGACGTGGGACTTCGACGACGCGTTCGACCGCGTGTGGACAGGGCTCGTCGCGCGGCTCGCGGGCGACCCCTGGAAAGGCGGCTGACCGGTCGTCTCCGCTGTCCCCGCCGCGGGCGTCCGGTCGCTTTGTCCCCACCGGAGGCGAGGCGTGCGGTCCAGATGCTCGGTGCCCAGGTGGACTGCCTCCTCGCAGGCTGGCCAAGCGCCTCGCCTCCGCTCCTTCGGCCGCGTCAGCGGCCGAAGCATCAGCACAGCGCGGAGTCCACCATGCGGCGCACCCTCAAGACCTTCGTCATCCCGGCAGGAAAGCCCTCGGGCACCCCGCCCGAGCCCGGTCCCGAGGTCGAGCTCGAGGCGCGCACCGAGGACGGGCTCCTCGCCGCCGCGCTTGACCACCTCGCCAAGCGCGGCCAGCGGGCCCGCGCAGTGTCGTTCACGCCGACCGGGCTCGTCGCCTACGCGGAGGCCGACCGGTGACGACGCCCGACGCCATCCACGACGCCGACCGCAGACTTCAGACCATCTTGAAAGCCATCGTGGTCGGCACCCGGGTGCAGGACCCGGCGAGCCGCCAGGCCGGCGAGGACACCACGACGGCGTTCACGTCGGCGGGCGCGCTCGTCCCGCCCTACGACCCGGAGACGCTGTGCCTCCTGGTGGAGCACTCCAACTCGCTGCGGCAGAACGTCGACGCCTACGCCACGAACATCGACGGCAACGGCTACCGCTTCGACGCGGTCATCGACTTCGACGCCGAGGACGCGCGCTCGAAGGTGGCCGACGCGATGACGCTCGAGCGGCTGGCCGCGCGAGACGCGGGCACGCTCCCGGAAGGCATGGCGCTCACGCCCAGCGCCGACGAGGTTTCGTCGCGCCTCGCCGAGCTGCGCCAGCTCGCGCGCATCGAGCGCGCGCGCCTCGACTCCTTCTTCGACTTCGCGTGCTTCGATCACTCGTTCGTCGACCTGCGCCGCCGCACGCGCCAGGACCTCGAGGTCACCGGCAACGCCTTCTGGGAGGTGCTGCGCGACGGTAAGGGCGATCTGGCGAGGCTCGTCTACGTCCCGTCGTATACCGTCCGGCTGCTGCCGCTCGACCGAGAAGCTGTCGAGGTTCGCGAGCGCGTCCGCGTCTCGCCCATCTCCTTCGACACCGTCAGCGCGCGGCGACGACTGCGCCGCTACGTGCAGATCCAGGGGACCGAGCGGGTCTACTTCAAGTCGTTTGGTGACCCGCGCGTGGTCTCACGCGAGACAGGCCGCGTCTTCCCCGATGTGGCCGCGCTGCGGGCGGCGCACCCGGACGACGCGCCAGCGACCGAGCTCCTCCACTTCGCCATCCACTCGCCGCGCTCGCCCTACGGCGTGCCGCGCTGGGTCGGCACGCTGCTGTCGGTGCTCGGTTCGCGGCAGATGGAAGAGGTCAACTACCTGTACTTCGAGAACAAGAGCGTGCCGCCGATGGCGCTGCTCGTCTCCGGTGGACGACTCTCCGAGGCGTCGGTGCCGCGCATCGAGCGGTTCATCGAGGAGAACCTCAAGGGCAAGGCGAACTTCCACAAGATCCTCATCCTCGAGGCGGACGGTGCGGGCACCGGCGACGGCGGGCGCGCGAAGATCGAGCTGCGTCCGCTGACCGACGCGCAGCAGCAAGACGCGCTCTTTCAGGTCTACGACGAACGGAACATCGACAAGGTCGGCAGCGCGTTCCGGCTGCCGCGCCTCTTGCGCGGCGAGAGCAAAGACTTCAATCGCGCAACCGCCGAGAGCGCGCTGCGCTTCGCCGAGGACCAGGTCTTCCAGCCCGAGCGGGACGAGTTCGACTTCCTCATGAACCGCAAGCTCCTCGCGGACATGGGCATCCGCTTCTGGCGCTTCCGCTCGCAGACGCCCGTGACGCGTGATCCCGAGCGCATGACCGAGATGGTCGAGCGGCTCGTGCGCGTCGGTGTGCTCACGCCCGAGGAGGGGCGCATGCTGGCGGGCGACATCTTCAACCGCGAGTTCAGGAAGATCGGCGACGACTGGACCAAGCGCCCGATCACGCTGACGCTCGCGGGCATCCAGACGGGCGTGGAGGATCTGAAGCCAAAGGCGGCGGGCGCCGAGTCCCTGCTGCCGAGCGCGAAGCAGCTCCTCGCTCTGCGTGAAGAGCTGCGCGCCGAGGAGGAGCGGCTCGCGGCCGGAAGGCTCGAGCTCGCGCGTCGCTATCAGGACGTCGAGCACGTGAAGGTGCCACGCGAGGAGTTCGTGCGTTGGTTCGACGAGGTGCACGATGCGACCTGAGCTGCGGCGCGCGTGGGTACAACAGGCCCAGCTCGATGCGGAGCGGGGCGTGATCGAATGTCGGATGTGCCGCCACCACGCGAGCCTCGACGAGACGACGACGCTCTGGCGCAACGGACTCCTCGTGTTCGCGCTCTGCGACCGCTGCGCCCGCGCGCACGACGTCGTGCTGTCGCCGACCGACGCCGGCATCGAAGTGCGCGCTCGGCGCCGCGGGCCCCTGATCGTCGGAGGCGGCGTGTGAAGGTCACGCCGTCCTCCAAGCGACCGTGCCGGCTCGAGCGAGGCGAGGTCCGGCGCGTTCCCCAGGAGCGGACGGGCCTCCTCGTCGGCTACCACGTGTGCTGCCCCCGCTGCGGCTTCGTC
>JBMNNX010000128.1:0-17727 GCA_050942745.1 Myxococcales bacterium | reverse complement strand
TGAACAACCCCTCCAAGCCCGCTGCGACTCCAGTCGAACCCCTGAACCCTGTGGAGCCCGAGGACTTCGAGCCCGACTTCGGCGTCTTCAACACCGAGGAGGCCAGGCGCCTTGGCGGCGTCACCGACATGTTCCGCAAGGCGATGGTCGCCGGTCTGGGCGCCGTCTTCATGACCGAAGAAGGCATCCGGACGATGGTCAAGGACCTCAAGCTGCCCAAGGACGTCGTCGGGTACGTCGTCGGCCAGGCCGAGCGCAGCAAGGACGAGCTCTTCCGCGTCATCGGCGAGGAGCTGCGAGGCCTCTTCCAGAGCGCCGCGCTCAGGCGCGAGCTGGTCAAGCTGCTGTCGAACATGACCATCGAGGTGAAGGCCGAGATCCGGGTGCGCCCGGACGGCGAAGCGCCGGAGGTCAAGGTAGACGCGGCCGCGCGGCGCCGCGGCAAGAAGAGGAGCTGAGCGACTCGTGGCCGAGCAGACCCCCGAGCCGCGCCGCTCTGCGGGCGCCTACGAATCGAAGCGGGCCTTCCTGCTCAAGTGGCTGTTGCCTCTGCTGCTGTTGGCGGCAATCGCCGCGTGGTTCTTCCGCTCAGCGCCGCAGTCAGTCGAGCTCGTCTACGACTTGAGCGCCAGGTCCCAGGGCATGAGGAGGCTGCAGGTCGATGTCTTCGAGCTGCCCGAGCGGCAGCTCGTGCGCCATGTCGAGTACCGGTACCCGGAAGGCGCCGCGCCGAAAGAGCAGGCCCAGTCGGTGAAGCTCAAGCGCGGCAAGCGCTATCTGATCGAGGCGAGGCTCGGCTACGCGGACGGGACCGAGACGGTGACGCGCGAGCTCACCTTTCAGCAGGAGTCGCGCATCACTGTGCGGCTTTGAAGGGCCGGCGATGGCCGGCGGTCGCTACGCCGGCTCCGCGCGGAGCTTCAGCCCGAGCGCGCCGAGCACTTTGAGGATGGTGTCGAAGTCGGGGCTGCGCTCGCCCGAGAGCGCTTTGTACAGGCTCTCTCTCGACACGCGCGCCTCGCGCGCCACCTGAGACATGCCCTTGGCGCGCGCGATGTCGCCGATCGCCTTGGCGATGAACGCCGCGTCAGCGCCCGGCTCGTCGAGGCAGGCCTCAAGATAGGCCGCCATCTCTTCGGGCGTGCGCAGGTGCTCGGCGACGTCGTAGCGGGTGGTCTTGGTCCTGGCCTTGGCCATGTCGTCCTCCTATAGGTTGCGGGCGAGCCGCTGCGCCGCCTTGACGTCGGCAGCCTGGGTCGTCTTGTCGCCGCCGGCCAACAGGACGATCACCGTCTTGCCTTGTCGGACGAAGTACACGCGGTAGCCGGGGCCGTAGTCGATGCGCAGCTCCGAGACGCCCTCGCCTACCGGCTTTACGTCGCCAGGGTTGCCGGCGGCGAGCCGCTCGATGCGAGCCTGGACACGAGCGCGAGCACGAACGTCGTGCAAGCCGTCGAGCCAGGTGGCGAACTCGCCGGTCTTGCAGATCTCCAACACGAAAACCAATGTAGCCGTGCGGCTACACCATAACAAGCTCGACACCCCGAAGCCCAGCGGGTGTTTCCCTGAACTCTGGTTCCGCCCGAGCCGCCAGCTCGTGCGCCATGTCGACTACCGGTACCCGGAAGGCGCCGCGCCGACGGAGCAGGCGCAGTCGGTGAAGCTCAAGCGTGGCAAGCGCTATCTGATCGAGGCGAGGCTCGGCTACGCGGACCGGACCGAGACGGTGACGCGCGAGCTCACCTTCCACCAGGTGTCGCGCATCACTGTGCGGCTATGAGGGCCGGCGATGGCCGGCGGTCGCTACGCCGGCTCCGCGCGGAGCTTCAGCCCGGTGCGGATCTCGGCGAATCGCCCGGAAGTCGGTAGCGGGTGGGATTGCATCCCAGATGTAGGTCAGGTGGCGCCGTCAGGGGTCGTCGCACTGTCTTGAGAATGACTGTCAGGCGCTCAAAGAGTGACTCTTTGGTGATCAAGAGCGGCTGACAGGCCGACCAGAGTGACGTTTAGGTGCTCCAGAGTCGCTGACAGCTCGACTAGAGCGACCTGCGAGGTGCTCCAGAGCCATTGACGGCTCGACCAGAGCGACCTGCGAGGTGCCCAAGAGCCGCTGGCGGGTCGATCAGAGTGACTTGCAGGGCGATCCAGAGCCACCGGCCACTCGACCAGAGCGACCGGCTGAGAGTGTCCAGAACTTCGTGCTCAGGCCGCGCTGGGAGTGATGCTTGGTAACCGGTTCTGCCTGAGAGCGACGAGGCGTTGTCCAGATCGTCATCGCGTCAGGATCTGGCGGTCCCCGCCGGTCGCCTCGCCCTCGTGACGCTTTGGCAAGTCTGCGAGGAGCTTATCGAGCTCGTCGAAGTCGATGGGCTTGGCCAGGAAGGCGTCCGCGCCCGCTGCGATCGCCGCTTCGCGGTCGGACCGCCGCGACAGGTTGCTCATGCTGATGAGGCGCGCCGAGCGCGTCGCCGGGTGGTTGCGCAGGGCGCGGCAGAGTGACAGGCCGTCGACCCAGCGCAGGACGACGTCGAGAAGGATGGCCCCGGGTCGCTCGCGCGCGGCCGCTTCGAGCAGCGAGAGCTCGTCGTCGAAGGCCTTGGCGTTCGAGCCGCGGGCCCGCAGGAAGTCGACGAGCATCGTCCGGGTGTCGGGGTCGTCGTCGACGACGTAGACGAGCGGGCTCGGCGCCGCCGACTCGGGCGCGGTCACCAGGGCAGGGGCGAACGCGTGCTCCAGGCCGCTCTTGAACGCCGCCCAGCGCATCGTCGAGAGCGCCGCGCCCGAGGGCAGCAGCGGCATCCCGAGGAGGGTGTAGCCGACGACAGGCACCTTGGCGTGCGCGACCAGCCGCGACAGCGCCTCGGGCGCCCGGGCGCCCGCCTTGCGCGCCCAGTGCAGGATGCGCGGCTGGCGGCGCGCGTGCGCGGCCAGGTCGAGCTCGGCGGTGGCTAGCCGGTGCTGTAGCCGCCCCGACTCGCCGAGCTCGAGGACCGCGTTCGCGGTCCGCGTCGCCGACACCAGGGCCGGCAGCAGGCCCGGGTCGAGCAGGTTGCCGAACGCCGCAGAGCCGAGGGTGACCGAGGCGCCGTCGGCGAGCCGCTTCGTCGCGCCCGCGGCGAGCGCGACCCGGTCGGCTCGAAGGATGCGCAGGCCGCCGGGCAGCGCGTGATCGCGCACGAGCGCGGCGAGCGCGCCAGCCAGGTGCGCGGGCTCGACGTCCTCGCCGATGGCGAGCACGTAGGCGCTCGCGCCGCACGGCACCAGGACGAGCGCGTCCACCTCGGGCGTGGGCGCAAGGCAGAGCCTGAGCAGATCGTCACGGCCGTGCCAGGCGATGCGCGCGTGCGTGCCGAGCAGCCGCGGAGCAGGGCGAAAGCGCCCCTGCTGCCACGAGCCAGCGAGTCTGCTGTCGGTGCCGAAGGCGCCGGCGACGAGCCCGAAGGTCTCCGAGCCGCCGTGGGCGCGCACGACCCACTCGTCGTCGAGCAGCTCGACAGCGTCTACGCGCGCCGTCCTGAGCCGGGCGCCGCGCAGGAGCGCCGCGTCGAGCAGCACCTTCTTGATGATCCGCTCGCCCGGCATCTCGGGGCTGTCGAGGATCCACAGGGCGCCCGCCGGGGTCTCGAGCAGCGCGCTGCGCCCTGACGCGTGGACGAGCACGCCTCGGACCTCGACCGCGGTCGGCGTGAGCGGAAGCGGCGCGCCGAGCGAGGCGAGCCGGCAGCGGGTGTCGGAGTCGAGCAGCGCCGGAGGCACGACCGCGCGCTCGCGCCTTCCGTCGTAGAGGTGGACCTCGATGCGCCGGCCGAATACCCGCGCGGCGGCCAGCAACGCTCCCGCAAAGGCCGCGCCCGCCGGGCCTGCTCCGATTATGCCGACCCTCAGCCCCTCCGAAAGCCCCAACGCCATCTGTCGGCTCCGCGAGCCGGGATCGGCTCGATGAGAAGGTTCTCATCGGCGGTCATCTCACCAAGCGGGGCCAGGGCGGCGGTCGGCCCGCCGCACGTCCTTTGCGTGGAGAAGGCGTCGAGCGGCGAGCGCGCCGAGCGCCGCCCATCGGCTTGACCCCGATTCCTCGAGGACTGAGCGAGCCTGCGAGGGAAAAAGAGAGAGGCCCTCTCGAAGAGAGAGGGCCCCTCCGTTGCTCGGGGTTCCATCCCCGCGCCCGCGCCGCCCGTTTTCCCCCGAGACACCATGCGACCGCTTCCCGCCATCGCCGCCGATGCGCCGGGAAAGAGCAACGCGCGTGCCCGGGTTCGCTGGCTCGCGAAATCGCGGGGTTGTCGCGCTGGCAAGCCCAGCCCGGGAGCAGGCGCGTGAGCCGCGCTCGGTAATCTCTCCAGGCTGTGCGCCCGGAGCACGGCAGAGCTTGCGTTTGCAGCCGCTCGCGCACGCCAGGCCTGACGGCGCAGAAGTTGCCGCGTTCGCGGGACGCGGAGTTGGCAGCTCTCGCGCCTTTCCGACCGCCGAGAAGTGGGCTCGGAGTGCCCACGCTTCGCCACGCGGATCTCGAACCGCCGGCGTCGGCGGAGCTGGGAGCGTCGGCGTCTCGCCGGCCGCCGAGAAGTGGGCTCGGAGTGCCCACGCCTCGCCACGCGAAGCTGGAACCGCCGGCGTCCTCGGAGTTGGGAGCGCCGCCATCTCGCCGGCCGCCAGCTCAGCCGACACGAAGGTCGGCCCTCCGGCACCGTGGAGGCGGTGAAGGCGCGCCGTCTAGCGCCGCTGGAAGATGACGCGCCGGCCGCCGCCCGGGCCGCCCATCAGGTCCATCGGCGGCTTCTCGAGGTGGAACTGGTACCACTCGGGCGCGTAGGCCTTCATCTTCAACTTCTTCTCGTTCTGCAAGGCGACCATGTTGGCCTTGAGGCGCTCGTCGGAGGGGTTGGCCTCCACGGCCCGGGCGAGGACGCGGAGGGCGTCATCGCGCTTGCCGAGCTTGTCGAGGCACCAGGCGTAGGTCGCCCAGATGATGCCTTCCTTCTTGCCCGCCTTGACGGCTTGCTCGAAGGCGCTGCGCATCCGGGCCTCGTCCTTCTGCTGGAAGTGGATGCAGGCGAGCATCGCCTTGGCGCGTGCGCCGGCAGGGCCGCGGGGCGAGGCCTTCTCAAGATGCGGGCGCGCCTCGGCGAAGTCCTTCTTCACGTAGTGCAGAATGCCGATGTGCGAGTGCAGCTCGGCCCCGACGAGAAACTGCCACTTCTCGTACTTGAAGCCCTCCTCTAGCAGCTTGATGCCCTTGTCGATGCGCTGGGCCTGGATCTCCTTCTGCGCCGCGGTGGCGAGCTCCTGGACTTTCTTGCCCACCCGGCGAGCGAGCAGGAAGTTGGCGATGAACATCCCGATGATGGCCGGGATGATCGCCGCCCACGGCGCCAGGCCGGTGGCGAGCACGAGGCCGAAGACCGCCGCGGCAACGAGGAGGCTGATGGTCAGGTTGTACATTGCGCGCCTTTATGCTGCGCCCCTCGGGCGCGCGCTGCTTCGCGCGCCGGCCCCCCGGGCGATCTGTCTGGAGGCTGGGGCGTCCTTCTCGGACCCGACGAGCCGACGCAGCGTCTGCTGTCGGCTCGGAACGATGCCGGAGGAGGGGGTCGAACCCTCATGAGGCCGAGCCTCGCGGGATTTTGAGTCCCGTGCGTCTGCCAGTTCCGCCACTCCGGCGCTCGCGTCCCCATGAAACGTCCGGGAGAACGCGTCGATGCCGCGCCCTTATAGAAGCGCGCTCGCCACAACATCAAACAAATTAACAACAACTCGCGAGCCCGCTCGCAAAGCCCGCCGCGCCCCGTGCCTTCGACCTCGGGGATCATCGGCGCTGGCTCGCCGGCCGAAAGCTTGCCCGCCCTAGCCCCGGCCGCTACCCTCGCCCTTACCCTGTCGAGTAGAGAACGCCCTTTGCTTTCCGACAAGTGCGGCCCGGAGGTCGGCAGCGAGAAATCTCGCCGCGCGGCACGTCTGACATGCGCCTGCGAACAAGACGAGAGGTCGGACGTGCGCGCGGACCAGTCGGACTGCTGATCGTCGTGGCCTTGATAGCGCCGACGCTGGCGGCCGGCGAAACGGTGGAGGAGGGCACGCGGATAGCGGCGCAGGCAGGTTGGCGCTACGCCCCCAACGCGAGCTTCTCGAAGACGGCGCGCGCCTTGGAGACGCCGCTGGCGCACGAGCCGGTGGGCGGTCCGTCGCTGCAGCTCGTCTTCGGATACCGGGTGCTCGCGAGCCTGGAGATCGCCGTCGAGCTTGGCCTGGCCTACGAACGCTTCGAGCTCGAGGGGCTCGACGCGGCGGGCTTGACGCACGCGCCGCTGCTCATCGCCGCGCGCTGGTATCCGGCCGGGCGCCACACAGTGACGCCGTACTTCGGCGGCGGCCTCGGCTACTTCCTCAACTTCTTCTCCGGTGGGCTCGGCACCTTCGAGAGCCACACCAGCGGGCCTTTCGTCGTCGCCGGGCTCAGGGTGGGAGCCGGCGAGCGCGTCGGGCTGCTCGCCGAGGCGCGCGGGGCCTGGGCGACGGCGGATCTCGGCTCGCTCGGCAGCCTGCATGTCGGGGGCGTGAGCGTGCTCGTCGGGGCCGAGCTCTCGTTCCCTCAGGAGAAGCGGACCTTGGACCTGAGGTGAGCCCGGGAAGAAAACGATGATGCGCCCGTTGTGAGCCGGCGTGAGGGCAGAGAGTGCGCGCCGGCCGAATAGGGGCCCGGACGCAGGGGTGCCTCCTTCACGGCGCCAGCAGAGAGCCAGAGCCGACCGCTTGGTCTCCCCGCCCGCGAGGAGGCCGCAGGATGCCGCCGCAACAGGGCGCGGGGCGAAGACGAGGAGAGGATGGCAAGGAGCTTGGACATGGACCGAAAGACGGATCAGATGGTGGAGCCTCGGGGCATCGAGAAGGAGCTCGCCGACCTGCGCAGGGAGGTGCTCGAGTCCAGGAACCTGGTCATCAAGACGGACAACCTGCTCAAGAACCTGCACGCCGAGCTCAAGTCCGTCGCCAAGCGAAACGACGAGGCCTACCGCCGCACGTGGATCTCGTCGGCGGCCGCCTACGCGCTTTTCCTCGCCGCGGCGATAGGGCTCGCTGCGTTGGGCGCGCGCGCCTTCATCGTCGCCGAGCGGCACGAGACCGAGGCGGCGAGGGCCGAGGCCGAAAAGGCCCAGCGGCAGGCCGCGGAGCTCACCGCGCAGCTCGCCCAGGAGAGGGCCGCGCGCAGCGAGGAGCATCAGGCGAGCGCCAAGGCGCTGATGGCCTTCAAGACGCTGGCCGAGAAGGCGGGCGACGAGCGGCTCAAGGGGCTCGAGGAGCTCGTGGCCATCGACCGCACGCGGCTGAGCGAGCTCGAAAAGCGCGTGCTCGACGACGCGTCGCGGTCGCTCAAGAACGAGGTGGGCGGCGTGGCTTTCGATCGTGGCAAGTCGGCCTTCCGGCGCAACGACATGCCGCGGGCCATCGCCGAGCTGCAGCGCTTCCTGTCGCTCGACCCGCAGGGCAGCGACGTCTACTACGCCAACTTCCTGCTCGGCGCGGCGCTCTACCAGCAGCGCGACTACGAGGGCGCCGCCAAGCACCTCGAGGTCTTCGCCGCCAACTCGAAGGGCCAGCGCAACGTCGACTACGGCCTCTATCTGCTCGGCCAGAGCCACGAGCAGCTCGGCAACAACGACCGCGCCAAGGCCGTCTACCGGCGCGGGCTCGCCGAGTTCCCGAACGGCGACTACACCGGCAACATGCAGCGCCGGCTCAGGATGCTCGAGCAGACCTCGGCCGCCGCGGGCGGGGCGCCGGAGGCCGGCACGGCGGTCGGCGGCGCGGGTTCGCAGCCCTCTGAGATTTCGGGCAACTGAGCCCGTTTTCTCCCGGGCCCCGGGCGGCAGTCTGGAGGACGGAGCGCGGGCGCGCCCGACCTCGAGGCTGCGGCTTCGGGGCCTTGATCTGTCTGGCCGTTGACACCTTCGGATGCCCCGCGTAACGTCCGCCCGCGTGAAGAACCCTCCCGAATATCGGCCTTTCCGGCTTGCCCTTTGGGCGCTGTACATCTCGGCAGCGCTCTTCATCGTCGGGACGCTGGCCGTCAACTGCTTCTTCCTGTCGCGCGAGCGGATGGGCGTCGGCGGCGAGCCGGCGGCCGTCGAGGCGGTCGATGCGGCGGCGCTCGCCGGGTGCATGAGCGAGCTGCAGGTGCTTTACGCCGAGCTCAGCGGGCAGATGAACCAGACCATCGGCAGCCAGCCCGCTCGCAGCAGCCGGCTTCAGTGGGAGGACTGGTCGCCCGGTTGGCGCACGCGCTTGCGCGCGGTCGGCGCGCGCTGCCGGCTCGAGACCGGCGACGTCCCCGGGGCGAAGGCGATCAAGGAGGCCTACGATCGCCTCGGCCTTCTCCACCGGCACTACACGACGCTGGCGGTCCAGTTCTCGAAGGAGATCGGCCCGCACGCCGACAAGCTGTACAAGGCGATGGAGAGCGCTCAGAAGTCGATCGAGACGCGGTAGCGGGCTCGGGTCGGCGCAGCGCGGGCGTGGAAGCGGAAGCTTCGCGCTTTGGCGTGCGGGTGGGGGCAGGTTGGCCGCCGGGCAAGGACTGCGCGCCGACCGAGGAGGGATGGCGGAGCTCCATCTCCTCCGGCTTCGGGCCTGTAAAGGAGCTCGTCGGTTCGGGCGTCGCCTTCGCCAGCGCTTGGCGAAGAGGCAGCATTCAGCTCGAACTCCGCACCTCAGATCTCGCGTGTAGTGAAGCTGCAGCTTCGCCGTCCAGGCCTCGTTCCCGACCTCGATTCACGCTCGGCGAGGTGGGCTTCGCCGGTCACCGGCGGTGGATCCGGAACTCCGCCCTCCACGGACACCGCACCTCGGCCGCGAGCACGCGGTCAGAACGGGTCGAGCTACGAGTCCTCGCTCTTGTCGGGAGCCTTGGGCACGATCGCGACGAATTCGCCTTCGCTTCCGGTCACCGTCTCGTAGACCGTCGGCGGCGCAGGCGGAGACTCGTCCGCGCTGCTATAGCTCGGCACGCGGTAGAACCTGACGACCGCGTTCGCGACCGGCTTGCCATCCCAGTCGGTGACCTTGCCGAGCACCTCGCGCGGATCGGAGACGTGCAGCTCGACGAACGGCTCCGAGGTGCTGACGCGCTTGGAGACCCAGGGCAGTTGGTGCTCGGGCGCCGGCTTGGCGATGAGCCTGTAGGAGCCGGGCTCGACCTTTGCGGAGAAGATGCCGAAGCGATCAGTGTGGACTCCGCCCTTGGAGGCGCCGGGGTTGGGTGACGCGGGGTTGCCCTCGAACTGGACGAGCACGTTGGGCAGCGGCTGGCGCTGCTTGCCGTTGAGCGTGCCCAGGACCGTGCCGGTCAGCAGCGCCTTCGGGCCGCAGATGACCGGCGGCAGGGTCGTCGCGGCGTCGACCACGAAGGTGATCGTGGTCGCGGCGTAGGGAGAGGCGAACGGCGGGCTCGCGGTCAGGGTGTAGCGGGTCGCCGCCTCGGTGTCCGAAGCCTTCTGCGTCGGGAACAGCTTGACGCTGAACTCGCCGTCGGCCCGCGACAGGGCGCTCGCGGTGAACGTGCCGCCGCCGCGCACCCGGCCTTCGATGCGCACGTCGGCGCCCTCGATGGAGATGCCGTCGGCAGAGGTGATGCGGCCCTTGACGTCGACCAACTCGCCGTAGTCGCCCAGCTCGAGGACGAGGGGGCTGGGGAAGGTGCCGTCGTCGGCGCTGCGTAACTCCTTGGTCGGCGCGGGGACGAGGCTGCTCGCGTCGGGCCCGACCCGCAGGACGACGGGGCTGTCGATCTTGAGCGCGTGCAGGGAGAACGGCTCCTGTGCGCTGGCCTCGTAGGTGACCGCCTGCGACAGCGGCGTGCCGTTCGACGGGTCGATGGCCTGGATTCGCAGCGTCGGCGCGGCCGTCGGCCAGGCGACCGTCGGCGTCTTGACGACGAAGCCCTCGAGGTTGAGCAGGCCGCGGGTGCCGGTCACGAGGACGATCTCGGGGTCAACGCGCTCGCCGGGGGCGACGGTGGTGCGCGCGAAGACCGCCGGCAACCGCGTATTGGTCGGGGTCACCGAGATGTCCCAGAGACCCGCGGGGACGGTCAGCGAAATGGACGAGCCGGCCTTGACGATCTTGGAGAGCGGCTGCTCGAAGGCGAGCCCGGGGATGTTGCTCGAGCGTCCCCGCGCCTGCACCACGAACCAGGAGCTCGAGTCGCCGTCAACTGCCGCGTACTCTTCGAAGGTGGTGTCGCCCTTGACGTACACCGTTCCCTCGATGAGCCCCGGGCGCTTGAGGCCGAGCTCGACGCTGCCCATCGCCACGCTGACCGAGTTGAAGTCCTGGATGGTAAGGCCGCTGGTGTTGAGCGGGGTGACGCGCACCGCGAAGTCGAGCGCGCTCGCGCAGCCGTCCTCGAAGCAGATCTCGCCGCTGGCGCAGTCGCTGTTGCTCTCGCAGGGGCGCGGGCTCTCCTCGCCCATGTCGGCGCAGGCGAGCAGGCCGCACAGCAGCGGAAGCGCGAGCCAGCGGGTGGGGGAGGCTCTCATAGGTAACCTCCGTCTTGCGTCTCGTCCGGACAGCTCGCGGCTTCGGTCGTGTCCACGGTCCAGGTGTAGGTGACCGCAGCCTTGCCTTCCGTCGGCCGGGTGAAGTCCGAGCCGCTCTCGAAGCCGTCGCTGATGACCACCATCACCACGTGAACGGTGCGTCGCTGCTCGGGGTCGGACTTAAGGAAGGTCTTCGGGGTGACGACGAAGCTTGGGCCGATGCGCTGGGGCTTGCCGGTGTTCGGGAAGCGGTAGTCCTCGACCGGCGAGGTGTTCTCCCAGTAGTCGATGAACCAGCGGGCCATGAGCTGGTCGTCGGTGTCCTCGTCGACGACCACCCCGACCCGCAGGGTCTCGCGGCACCCGCTGTCGCCTCCAACCTCGGAGCCCAGCTTGATGATCTGCCAGGGCGGCGGGGAGAGCGAGGCCTCCTCGACACGCGGCGCGCTGTTGGGGACCGGCGGGTCGACCGGCCGCTCCTCGAGCACGTCGGTGACCAGGCAACTGGTCGATATGAGCGCCAACGCCATCGCTGCCGTCCGAACAAAGCCCCGCACGGGCCTCGTTGGCTGCAAGTGGTTTGCCAGCAGTGGTTTTCCAATCGAGACGAGCACTTGCCGATTCCAATGGGCGGGCGCTCGGGGCCGCTTGCCCCAAGGCGCCTGACAGCTATGCCATAGATGCGAGTCGTCCTGCTCAGGCCTCCGAGAGCTCGTCCGGGTCAGGCGGCAGCACCTTGCCGGTGCGCTCGGCCTCGAGCTTCTCGAGGTGGCGGAAGATGGTCCGCGGGTCGACCCCCAGGTCCTTGGCGGTCTTGGTGCGGTTGCCGTTGTTCCGCTCGAGGACCTCGTTGATGTAGCGCTTCTGGAACTCCTCCTTCGCCTGGGCCAAGGGCAGGATCGGCTCGAGGTTTTCGGGGCTCAGGTCCATGTCCTCGGCGCTGACCATTGCCTTGTCGGTGAGCACGACCGCCTTCTTGATGCGGTTTTCGAGCTCGCGCACGTTGCCCGGCCAGCCGTACTTCTTCATCGCGATGGCCGCGTTGGGCGAGAAGCCCTTCGCCTTGGAGTTGAACTCGCGGGCGTACTTGGTGAGGAAGTACTTGCCGATGACCACGATGTCCTCGCCGCGCTCGCGCAGCGGCGGCAGGCGCAGCGTGACCACGTTGAGCCGGTAGTAGAGGTCTTCGCGGAAGGCGCCCTTCTTGATCTCCTCCTCGAGGACCTTGTTGGTGGCGGCGACTACGCGGATGTCGACCGTCTCCGAGCGGCTGTCGCCGACCTTGACGACCTGGCGCTCCTGCAGCGCCCGCAGGATCTTGACCTGCAGCGCGAGCGGCATCTCGCCTATCTCGTCGAGGAAGAGCGTGCCCCCGTTGGCCGCCTGGAACTTGCCCTGGCGCGTGGCCACCGCGCCGGTGAAGGCGCCGCGGATGTGGCCGAACAGCTCGCTCTCGAGCAGGTTCTCGGGGATGGCGCCGCAGTT
This sequence comes from Myxococcales bacterium, assembly GCA_050942745.1. Lineage (GTDB taxonomy): Bacteria > Myxococcota > Myxococcia > Myxococcales > UBA5297 > UBA10939. Next base: position 5,710 of record JBMNNX010000128.1, on the reverse strand, counting down.
GATGGTGATGAACGGGCCGCGGGCGCGGGAGCTGCGCTTGTGCAGCTCGCGGGCGATGAGCTCCTTGCCGGTGCCCGTCTCGCCGGTGATGAGCACCGAGATGTCGGTGCCGGCCACCTTGTCGATCTTCCTGTAGACCTCGCGCATCGAGTCGCAGGCGCCGATGATCTCGCCGTAGCGCTTCTCTTCGAGTTGCTTGCGCAGCTCGGCGTTGTCGAGCCGCAGCTCGTTGACCAACATCGCGTTGCGCAGCACGAGCGAGGCCTGGGCCGCCCAGATCTTGAGCAGCTCGAGCGAGCGCGGATCGAAGAGATTGGCGATCTTGTCGTTGCCCAGGTAGATGAGCCCGAACACCTCGCCCTTCTCGGTCAGCGGCGCGCACATCACCGACAAGAGCTTGAGGTTGACCACCGACTCGCTGGTCTTGTAGCTCGGGTCGCTCAGCGCGTCCTGGACGATCATCGGCTGGCGCGAGCGCAGCACGCTCGCGATGATCGAGTCGGAGACGCGGTTGATGGCGTCCTCGATGTTCTCGCGGCGGATGTTGCGGGCGACCTTGATGCGCGGCTCGTTGCCCTCGAGCAGGATGAGGAAGCCCTTGTCGGCGCGGGTCAGGTCGACGACCTGGTCCATCATCTGCTCGAGCAGCGCGTCGAGCTCATAGCGGCCGAGCAGCTTCTCGCTGAAGCGCACCAGCTTGTTGAGCGCTTCGATGTCGGTGATCTGGCCGTCGGCCGCGGGCGCGGCCGCCCGCTGTGGGGCGGGCGCCGGCATCGACTCGCAGAACAGCAGCTCGGCCGGGCCTACGCGGATGACGTCGCCGATAGACAGCTTGGCCTCGCCGCGCTTTTTGCCGTTGACGAGCACCCCGTCGCTGTCGATGACCGAGAGGCTGAACTCGCCGGCGCTGTTCTCGATTTGGAACGCGCACGCGGGCACCGCGGGGTCGTCGATGACGAGGGCGTTCTCGCGCGAGCGGCCTACAGTGGTCAGCGCGCCCACGATGGGCACGCTCTGCTCGACGCCGTTGGGCATCTTCAAGGTGAGGACTGGCATTGTCGGTTTCGGCTCCTTGGCGTGGTGTCGGTTCTTCGAGGGTGCTGCCTAGAACTGGCCCGCGAGCCCGGCGGCCGCGCCGCCCTCGAGGGGCGCGACGAAGATCTGGGCGGACGGCTCGGTGCGCTGGGCCGCCGGCGGCGCGTTCAGCTCGCGGGGCATGGTGACGAGGTCGATGGTCTCGGACTCGTAGTGGAGCACCGCGTCGATCATCCCGCCCAGATAGAGCGCGGCGGTCGCGCCGAAGACTATCCAGTTGGCGGTGCGCCAGCCACGGGCCGCCTGCAGCCGGTCGCTCGCGACCTTGCCGTCCTGGCCGATGTACGACTTGACCTGCGAATAGGTGAGCACCGTGCCGGCGAGTCCCAGGCCCTGGGTGATGGCAAACAGCGCGCCGACCTGGCTGCGGCCCTGCTCGAGCTGCGCGGCGCCGAAGGGCAGGAAGTTGGTGATGAAGGAGTGCCTCTCGACCCGCTGCAGGACGATGGGCCCCGAGGCCCGCTCCCTGCGCTTGCGCTCCTCCTCTTCGAGCAGGCGCTTGCGAGTCTCCTCCTCGAGGCGGCGCTGCTCGGCGATGGCGCGCCGGCGCTCGCGGATGGAGGCGAGCAGCTCGGCGTTCTCCGCGCGCACCGCCTCGAACACCTCGACGGCGACCGGGGAGACGACGAGCGGGTCGAGCGAGAAGTCCGGGTCGATGGAGAGCAGCCGCACGAAGGCCGCGCGGGCCTCGTCGCTGTGTCCAAGATAAAGGTGCGACAGCCCGAGGATGCGGCAGGCATCGACGAGATCGTCCTCGGCGGCGAGCAGCTTGTTCTTCTCGAGTTCCTCGACGGCCTTGGCGGCGTCCTCCCACTTGCCGAAATCGAAAGAACGGCGCGCCTCGGCGAGCAGGTCGGTCTGGGCGCGCGCGTCTACGGCCGTCAGGCCGAACGCGGTGATGAGCAGGAGCGCGAAGAAATGCCTGCGGCCGTAGCTCATTTCTTCTCCATATGGACGGTGATGACGCTCTTCTGGCCGGCCTCGAAGCTCTCGACCCGCGACTGATCGATGTAGCCCTCGCGGAAAAAGCGCAGCGTCGCCTTGCCTCGCACCGCGCCGTCGGGCAGCGGGACGGTGAACGGGTCTTTCTTCGAGTCGCGGGCGGTGCCCCGCTTGACGTCGCCGATCCAGACCTCGAGGTCGTCGACCGAGCTCTCCACGGTGAGGAGCGCGGGCTTCGGGGTCAGGCGCACGATGAGCGCCGGGTTCTGCAGGCCCTCCTTGACCTCGATCTCACGCTCCTCGACGAGGCAGCAGGGTGGCTCGACCCTGACCTTGTGGATGCCGACCGGGAGCTTGCCGTCCCAGATCGGCGACTGGCCGTTCACCCACTTGCCGTCGACGTAGATCTTCGCCCAGGGCGAAATCGCGGTCGCCCCGAGCGCGGTCTTGATCGTCAGGTACCCCTCCTCGACCGGCTGCACGTGCCTCTCCGCGTCGGGGGCGGGCGCGGGCTCCGCCTCGCTGCCGTCGCCGGGCTTGGCGAGGGCGGCGGCCTCGGCGCTCGCGGGCTTTGCCGAGGCGGCGGGCTTCGCGTCGCGGCGCGTCTTCGGTCGCGCCTGGGCGGTCGAGCCGGAAGCCTGTTTCGGCTTGTCCAAGGCCGAGGCGGGACCGGCTGTTTGCCTCTCGGCGTCGCTCGGGGCCGAGGGGCTCGCCACCTCGCTCGGATCGCTCGCGGTTGTCGCGCCGGCCTGCTGCGGGCTTGTGGCAGCCCGCGAGGGCGAGCTCGCTTGCGGGCCATCCGCCAGCGTGTCCGAGCCGGCTTTCGGAGTGCTCGGACCGGCCGTCGATGGGCTGCCCGGCTTCGGACCCGAGACTTGGGCGCCGGGAGCGGTCGCCGGATGTTGCCCGGAGCTCTCCAAGAGCGCCGAGACGCCAAATCCTGCCCCGGCCAGCGCGAGCAGGGCGGCGGTCGCCGCCGAGGCGACGGTCAGCCTGCGCATCCGCCGGCGGTGGCACTTCATGCGATCGAGCAGCGCCTGGGCGCGCGGGTTGCCCGGGTCGAGCGCCAGGACGCGGTTGAGGCACTTGAGAGCGCGCGCGTGGTTTCTCTCGGCCTTGCTGGCACAGCGCTCGGCCTCTTTGAGGAGGGTCTCGACGAGGCTCTTGGTGAAGCGGGAGCGATAGCCCTCGGGGTCGGCGAAGAAGGCGGCGAACTCCTCGTCCGGCCGCTCGATGCCCAGGTCGAGCAGCAGCTCCGCGAGCACCTGGCGCACCTCGCCGGCTCCCGAGTAGCGGTCGGCCGGCTCGCGCGCCAGGCAGCGGGCGATGACCGCCGAGAGCTCGTCGGAGAGGGCGGGGCAAGCGATGCGCGGATCGGGAAAGCGCGCCTCGAGGATGAGCTTGAGCGTCTGCGTCGTGTTGTTGCCTTGGAACGGCAACTGCCCGCAGCACAGCCAGTAGAGGATGGTGCCGAGCGAGAAGACGTCGGCCTCGCGCCCGGCCTCCAGCCCCTCGATGATCTCGGGCGCCATGTGCGCGGGCGAGCCGACGAGGGCGCCGGTCATCGTCATGCGCTCTTCGCGCTCGAGGAACTTGGCGATGCCGAAGTCCATCAACTTGATGACGCCGTCGTCGCGGATCATCACGTTCTCGGGCTTCAGGTCCCGATGGATGACGCCGGTGAGGTGGGCGTGCTCGAGGGCTGCGGCGAGCTCGCACATGGCCATCGCCGCGATCTCGGGCGGGTGAAAGCGCTGTTTCTCGGCGAAGGTGCGCAGGGTCGCGCCGCGGATGTACTCGGTGACGATGAACGACTCGGGCGCGTCGTCGCCGGAGAAGTCGAAGATCTCGAGGATGTTCGGGTGGTGGAGCCGAGCGACGGCCTTCGCCTCGCGCGAGAAGCGCCTGCGCGACTCCTCCTTGGCGGCAAGGTGCGGGTGCAGGACTTTGATGGCCACTTCGCGCTCGAGCGCCGTGTCGAGGCCCTTGTAGACGACGCTCATGCCGCCCGAGCCGATCTGCTCGAGCACCCGGTAACGCGAAATCTGCCGACCCTCCATGACCCCAGCCTTTCGCCGAAGGCCCATGTCGCGGTGAAACGCCGCGGCACTATCCAACGACCCGGGTAGAGCCCATCCGATTCGCCCGCCGGGTCGCGAGGCGCCTCGATGCTGTGCAGGTGTCCAAAACTCCTGGCTGCCCGCCGATCTTTCGGGAACCCGCAACCCCTAGGATCGAGACGCCGCTGTCACCCTCGACAGGCAGCTCTTCGGAGGATCAATCCAGAGGGCGGCATTCTATGGAGCAATTGAGCGTGCGGTCAACGCTGTCTATGATCTGAAAGTCACACCCGGAGAGGCGACAGTCGAGAGTCGACGGGCGCCGAAGGGACCTTGCCGTTCGGCCTGAGCGTAGCTGGCGGCGCTTGCGTCGGCAGCGGAGTCGACGGCTTGGTCGGTTTCGTGGCCGCGCCTCGACCTCGCCTCCCGCGTTCCGCGGGAGGCTACGCTCGGCGCGAACGGAGTGGCGGCCCTTGCGCTGCAAGAGTTGCTCGACTTGGGGCGAGGCCCATACCGTTCGGCCTGAGCGTAGCTGGCGGCGCTTGCGTCGGCACCCGGGGTCGGAGGCATGGTCGATTTCGTGGGGCGCCTTCGCTTCTCACGTTTCCGCTGCTCTCGACTCTCGACTCTCGACCGGCGCCTGCCTCTCACGCCTTTCGGCGCGAGGCGATGCGCACGAGCAGCGCTTCGAGAAGGCCCGCCTTGTCTTCGGGCAGCGCAGGCGGCTCGGCCGAGCGCGGGTTGAGATCCACGAGCTGCTGGACCTCGAGCAGCCGCTCGCGGGCGAGCTCGTGATTCGGGCGCGCCTGAAGGATGCGCTCGTAGGCGGCGAGCGCGCCCCGGTAGTCACCGCGCTCGAGGAGCATCTCGGCCGTCTGCTCGGCGGTCGGGGGCTTTTCTCGGACCGGCCGGGCCATCGAAAGGTCGAGCGGCTGCTCGGCCAGCTCCGAGGGCTGCACCAGCGCCTCGATGCTCGCGATCCGCGCGCGCACCGGCGGGTTCTCGGGCTCGAGGGAAAGCACCTGGTGATAGAGCCGCAGCGCCTCCTTCAGCTCGCCGCGACGTAGGGCGCGCTCGGCCCCTGCCATCAACTTCGAGTGCTCGTGCTGGTCAACCATGCGCCTGGCTTGGGGTTCGGGAAGGCGCAAGGGTAGCCGCTCGCCCGAGACGGCGTCAAAATGCGGCGCCGATGCGCGCCTCGCTTCCTGCCCTCGGGCTTCTTCTCTTCTTCCTTCCTGGCGCCAGCCTCGCCGCCGCGCCGGAGGCGGCCCGCGTCGACGCGCCGGCCGGCTTCGAGCGCCTCGACGAGCGCCTGTGCGAGGGGTCGGCGGCGCTGGTGCCCGCGCTCTCCGAAGGAAGGCGAGGCGTGGTGCTCGCGGCGTTCGTCGAGAAGGGCAGGGACGAGGCCGCCTCGCTGGTGCTCGGCCGGGTAGACGAGCCGCTCTACCTTGGCCACGCACCCGCGGGCGAGCTCTCGTCGGCCATCGCCCGCCACCTGCGAGCGGGGCTCGATCTCGGGGCGACCGTCGAGCGTGCGGCGCGCGCCTACAGCGGGCGCGCGCCGCGATGGGAGGCGCGCGCCCTGACCCGGGCCGGTAGCGGGGCGCGGCTCG
>JBMNNX010000127.1:0-17785 GCA_050942745.1 Myxococcales bacterium | reverse complement strand
CGCCGCGGCTGCGACAGGAGCAGGGAGCCGGCGGCGAGCGTCCCGAGGAGCGCGGCGCCGAGGCTCCACGGCCTTCGGCCCGCCGCCGATTCGAGCGCGCTGCCGATGGAGCTGCGCTCGGCCCGGCGCCAGAGGGAAAGCTCGTGCATGCAGGCGACCGGATGGCCATCCGCGTTCGTCCCGAGCGCGCCGCGATACGCCGAGACGAGCTCGGCCTGTCGCGCGGGATCGAGGAAGGCTTCGAAGTAAGCGCTCTCGACGAACTGGGTTGGGATCCGCCGCTCGGAGAGGCGGCTCCCAAGGCGCGCGGCGTCGAGCGGCTGCGTCGAGAGCCCGAGCGCGACGTGGCTCGCCATCGGGGCCACGGCGGCGAACGGAGAGCTGCCCTCGAGCGCCTTGAAGACCGAGCCGTTGCGCTCGACGAGCGCGCGGTCGAGATAGCCATCGGCGGCGGGCAGGGGGAAGGCGAGCACGCCGCCGGGGCGCAGCTTCGCGCGTGCGAGCTCGAAGAATTCGCGCGTGAAGTAGCGGTTGGAGAGCAGGGTGGAAGGCGGCGCGACGTCGAGCACGACAGCGTCCCAGGGCTCTTCGCTCTCGTCGCGGAGCAGCCTTCTCAGGTCGTCGCGCGCGACGCGGACCCGACCGTTCGACAGTGCCGCGCCCAGCTCGCCGCCGGCGGCGCGGGCAAGAGCGTCGAGCGGCATCGCCCGCGGGACGACGACCACCACCTCTTCGGCCGGGTGCTCGAGGGCTCGGGGGAGAAGGCCGGCGACCGCACCTGCGAGCAGGACGCGCCGCGGCTGCTCGACCTGCAGCAGCGCGAGGTGGACGAGCTCCTCGGCGCGCTGGCGATCGTCGAGGACGAACGCGAGGTGCCCGTCCTCGTACCAGGCGAGCTGGCCGGCGTTGCCGACGAGCGCGCGGTGGCCGTCGGCCGTGTAGACGCTGAGCCTGACCTGTTGCCCGTGCCACCGCAGGGCGAGCGTGGCGCGCTCGAGGGCCGGCGTTCCCAGGTGGAGCGCGGCCGGCAGCGCGAGCGCCGCGGCGGCGATCCAGAGCCGCGGAGAGAGGAGCAGGGCCGCCGACAGGGCAGCGGCCGCGACCAGCGCGAGCGACTGGAAGGGCACGAGCGCCGAGAGCCCCCAGGTCGAAGCGGCGCCGCCCACCAGCCAGCCGAACGCTTCGGCGAGGTAGGCGCGCGCCGGATCGATCGCGCGGGAGCGGACAATGACGGCGAGCTGCGCGCCGCCGACGGCGGCAACGAGACCGAGCGCCAGGGCCTGAGCCAGGAGCTGCGCTTCGAGCGAGGCCACCTCACCGGCCCTTATGCCGAGCGCTACCGGCATCCAGCGCGCCGCGGCGAGGCAGGCCGAAGGCAGCAGCGCGGTCGCGAGCGCCGAGAGCCGGAGGGCGCGCTTTGCCGCCGAGGTTCCGAGGCGGCCGGCGAGGACGGAGCCGGCGGCGGCGCAGCCGAGCCAGAAGGCCATGGCGAGGCCGACGGAGAGCTCGTTGCCGCTCGCCGCCGCGAGCACCTCGCGAAGGAGCACGACCTGCGCGACCGCTGTCGCCAAGCCGAGCAGCGCGACCGCCGCCGTCGGCCTACGCTGGCCGGCGACCATCGAGGCCGTCTTCAGCTCCAGACTCCCGTAATCGCCTGGCCGCAGGCACAGCGGCCGTCGACGAGCGCGTTCGCCAGGACCTTGAACGCGACGCGGCGGATCAGGACCTTGCCGCAGGCCGGGCACAGGGTGTTCGCGCCGGTGTGGCCCGGCAGGTTGCCGATGTACGCGTAGCGAAGCCCCTCGGCGCGGGCGATCTCCCTCGTATCCTCGAGCACCTTCTGCGGGGTCTGCGGCAGGTTGCGCAGGTGGTGGCTCGGCCAGAAGCGGTCGAAGTGGATGGGCGTGTCGGCGCCGAGGTTGCGCTTTGCCCACCGAACGAAGTCGCGCAGCTTCTTCGGGTCGTCGCTGACGGTGGGGACGACGAGGACCACGATCTCGAGCCAGCGGCCGGCCTGCTTCACGGTCTCCATCGTCCGCTGGACCGCGCGGAGGCTGCCGCGCGCGTAGTCGCGGTAGTCCTCGTCGGTGAGCGCCTTGGCGCTGACCGAGAAGGCCTCGACGTGGCGGCACAGCTCGCGCACCGGCTTCGGGTTGACGTAGCCGCCGGTGACGGCGGTGGTCGCGATGCCCTCCTCGGCGGCCGCGCGGGCGATGTCCTCGAGGTACTCGAAGTACATCATCGGCTCGGAGTAGGTCGCGGTGACGAAGCGGCAGCCCTCGCGCCGGGCGAGCTTGACCACGGAGGTTGGCGGCGCCGCGATCGTCTCGACCTCGTCGGTCGCCGCGAGCGCGAGCTGCCAGTTCTGGCAGCCCTTGCACTCGAGGCTGCAGCCCGGCGCGGCGACGGCGAGGGCGGGCTGGCCGGGGTGGTAGTGGAAGAGCGGGTTCTTCTCGAGCGGCTCGCGGCGCAGGACGGCGGCGCGGCCGTAGTTGGTGACGTAGAGCGTGCCGCCGCGGTTGGTCCGCACCCGGCAGACGCAGGTCTGGCCCTCGCCGAGCCTCCCCGGGACCTTCATGTACGGCGAGCACGGGCAGAGGTGACACTGTACATCGCCGCCCGCCAGGCTCGTGTAGTGCCGGGCCTCGTGGAGCGCCTGCGCGCGGCTCTTCCCCGCGTGCGCGAGCCGGGGAAACGCGCAGGCGGCGCAGGCGCCGAGCGCGGCGAGCGAGACGGTCTCGAGCAATTCGCGGCGGTCGAGCTTCATCGTCCAGCGATTCGCTGCTCGAGGATGGGCGCGAGGTTCGGGCTCAGCAGATAGCGCACGATCCGCTTGTCGAGCGCCTTGCCCTCGGCGCGCGCGTCGGGGACCACCAGCCGCCTGGCGAGATCGGCCTTGCGCACCTCGAACTGCGCGTCGTCCATCGCCCGCGTCTCGGCGACGACCGCGTCGACGTCCTTCACTACCTTGGCGATCTCCGCGTCGGGCCGGCGCTTGTGGCGGAAGCGCTCCTGCACGCGCTTCTTCAGCTTCGCGGCCGCCTTGTCGACCCGGGCCTGCGGCACCTTGCGCAGCCTCTCGAGGGCGCGCTCGATGCCGCTGCTGTCCGAGACCTGCCCGACGCGCTCCGGGTTGGTCAGGCTCTGGACCGGGACGGTGCAGGGCACGAAGGTGGCGATCATCTCGAGCTGGTTCTCGTTGAGCAGCCCTCGCACCTGCTCGAGGTGCGCGGAGACGACAGCCTGCTGCTCGGCCATCAGGGCCTGGCGGCCTTTCTGGAAGGACTGCAGCTCGGCCTTCGGCTCCGGAGCCAGCCCGCGCCCGAAGGCGAGGTCGTCGCGCACGCGGCGCAGCATCGGCAGCGAGCGGCGCGCGAGCTCCTGGCGCCGTGCGAGCAGCGTCGCGAGCTGATCGTTCGCGCTCCGGCCGAGCCGGGCGATCGCGTACGACTGGTCGGGCGAGAGATAGAGCGTGTTGACCAGGTTCATCACCTGGACGTCGGTGGTCGCCGAGCGCAGCGAAGCGGGCGGCTCGAACTTGGCGATCAGCGGAGCACCGGGAGCGAGGACCCGGAGCGTCGCGTCGGAGAGCAGCAGGCGCTTCAGCTTGCGCTCGAGCGGGCGGCCGGGCTTGGGCGCGAGGACGCCGGTCTCGGGGAGCGCCCTCAGCGCGCGGACGAGCGCGGCGGGCCTCGCGTTCCCAGGCTGCTTTTCGGATCGCGCGAGCACGGCGCGCCCGTGGGCGACCGCCCTCTCGACCTCGGCGCCGCGCAGGCCGAGCTGACGGTAGAACCGCCTGAGCAGCTCGTCGGGATCCTGAGCCTTGCGGAGCCTCTGGGCGAGCTGCTGGAGCTGCTTGTTCTTCGCCGGCGCCTTCTGGCCGCGAAGCGCCAATCCCTGCGAGGTCGTGAGCATCTGCCACACCTGCTGGATGCGCTCGCGCTCGACCTGCTCGAGCGCCCTCTTCGGCTGCTTGTACGGCGCCTCGGCGGCGCGGACGCGCTTCTTGATCTCGTCCGAGACGCCCTGGTTCGCCAGGACCGCCTGCCGAAGCTTGAGCATCGCCGGCTCGACTTGCGGCAGCGCGCGCTGTTGAGCCGACTGGATTGCGGCTTCGTCCTCAGCCTGAGCCTTGACCAGCGGCAGCAGCGCCCACTTCTGCGCGTCGGAGAGCTGAAGGCGCCCGATGGTTCGCCTCACCTGGAGCTCGTGCAGCAGCCGCTGCGCCTGGATCTCTTCGTCGGCCGGCGTCAGCCCGGCGGGCATTCCCAGGCCGGCAGCGGCCAGCGTGGCGAGCATGACTGCGGCAAGAGCGTTCATCGCGGTCCCTCCGTTGCTCACCGGTCGTCTGGGCAGGCGGGCGTGCGCGCCGCGACCCGACGGCCTTCCGCAAGGTTAAGCGAGGAGGCGCCGTCGGCGCGACCGGATGCATTGTTCGGACCTTGGCGAGCGCCATCGATGAAACCGCCCTCGGAGAGCCGCCAGAGGTGGGGTTGGCAACTTCCCGGGCGTCTCGGCGACAATGTAGGCGTTTCGACTACCAGGAGGCGCTCGAAGCCGTCCTGGGGGGCGGCCCGATGACCAAGATCCATCGACAGAGCTACGTCGACGCCCACGCCAACCGAAGCCTGAACCTCGACAAGCTGCGCAAAGACGAGCGTGCCAAGGAGCAACTCGCTGCGGCGGGCTCGAGCGTCGAGAAGGTGGCCAAGGCCGACCTGAACGGCGACGGCAAGATCTCGGGGCGCGCGGAGCTGGAGGCGCTGTTTCGCCACGCCGACTACTTCGATCGCGACGGCTCGGCGCGCAGCCTGATCGATCTCGACGCCGCGGGCAAGCGCACTGCCGCCGGCGCCGTGCTGGCCGCCGTGGAGGCCTCGTTCGCGAGCACGACCAGGAGGCCGACAGGAGAGGACGTCGCCGAGGCCGCGCTCGAGCGCATCGAGCGGTTCGGCCAGAACTACGGTGTCGAGGGCGCCTGGAAGAGCTGCAACCCCGGAATCCCAGGCAACAGCCGGCCCGACGATCGAAGCCTTGGCGTAAAGGGACGCTGGAGGTGCAACCTCTTCGCGATGGACGTGCTCTACCAGGCCGGTTTCCAGCCGGCGACCTACAGCGGAGATGGGAAGGGCTGGTACCCGGTCGCGGTCGATCTGCCGAAGTACTCGAAGGGCGCCAACCGCATCTTCGACAACCTCGGCGAGGTGAAGCTCGAGCGCCTCGACTACGACGCGAAGAAGGCGGCCCTCGAGGACATCCTGCGCCGCGCGCAGCCGGGTGACTTGATCATCGTCAACCACGTCGGCCCGGACGCCGCCGACGGCGGGCACTGCCGGGTGGTGACCGAGAACAACTTCGAGACCGACGGCACCGTCGACTGCGCGCAGGCCTCGTTCGACGCGGCGATGGTGAAGCAGGAGGGCGTCTCGAGCTTCATGGGCGAGGAGATCGTCTACCTGCTAAGGCCCTGCAAGGTGCGCGCGGCGAGCTAGAGGCCGCAGAGTCGGGAGCCGGTGCCGAACAGCGACCCCCGCCCGCCCGGTCACCCTGAGCGTAGCTCCCGCCGCGCCAGCGGCGGGAGCCGAGTCGAAGGGCCCTCGGTTTCGCTCGGATGTCTCGGCAGGCTCCTTTGCCCCGTAAGAAAGCCTCGGCGCCAGTCTGTTCCCGAGTGCGTGGTTGAGGCCCCGGAACTGGCGGTCTCCGTATCAGCGCCACAGCCTGGCGCGAGGCGAGACGACGCCCGACCGCAATTCGCCGACGGTGGAGGAGCAGGTCCCCAAACGGGGGCGTAGCCAAAGCCGCCATCGTCCGAGGGCGGCTGTGGCGGCCGTTTTCGTCGCCGAAACGGCCTGGAAGGCCCCTGGCTGGCCCGTAGAGCGATTCAGGGCCTTCAGGCTTGCTTTTAATACGGCCAGGCTTTCAGAGAGCCTCAGCGAGCCGGCTAGAGCCCTTCCTGGCCGTTTCTGGGGCATCCGTAACTACCCGTTTTTTCGCCGAAATCCACGCGCCGTTCCGGCTCGGGCGCAGTTGCCAGAAGGAATCGAGACCGCCCCAAATGCGCACCTCGAGCGGCAAGCCGGTCCCCGAGGTAGTCGCCGAGCTGGTGGTCGCCCGCGGTCGAGCCTTGCCCGGAAGAGCCGTTTGGAACCGGCTGATCGGGCAAGCGCTCAGGGACCTGCGGTCGGGGCCTGTGGGAAGCTCGCGTTGTCCGGCCCTACCGCTTCGCCTGGAACCTGGGCTTGCCAAGCACGCCGCTGACGCTGCCGCCGTAGTAGCCCTTGCTGTCCTTGGACATCGCGAAGCTCAGGCCGGTCTGGATGAGCGAGTTGCGGCGCAGGAAGTCCTCGGCCGGCTTGAACTGAAGCTGCAGCTTGAGCTGCGAGAGCGTCGCCTTGGCCGCCAGCGTGATCTCGCCCTCGAGGCTCGCCTCGACGTCCTTGCCATTGGCGCGGAAGGTCGTGACGTTGGCCTTGCCTCCCTCGAGCTTCAGCTCGGCCTCGAGCCTTCCCAGGTCGATCTTCGGCAGGTCGTAGTGCGCGATGGTGCCGCCGTTGATGATCAGGCCGTCGCCGAGCAGGGCGATGCGGCCCTCGGTCTTTGAGTGGTCGGCCGGATTGACCTTCAGATCGACCACCGCGTTGAGCGTGCCGTCGAGGTCGAGGCCGACCGCCGCCTTGGCGTTGCTGCGCAGCAGGTTGATGCCCTTGGCGCGCAGCTTGACCTTCGGGCTGCCGAGCACTCCGTAGTTGCCCTCGAGCGTGCCGCCGAAGAGCGAGGCGCTGAACTTCGCGCCGACCGGCAGCAGCGAGGGGCGCACGCTCACCGAGTCGATGAAGAGCGGCTCGGGCTCCTTCGCCTGCTCGGGCTGCTTGGGCATCTTCAGCGAGATGCGGCTCGCCTTGAGGCCAAGGAAGCCGGGGCCGAGCTTGCCTATCTCGAGCTCGACGCCCGCGCTCTTCGCCTGCGCACGGGCGACCTGCGCCACCGTGTCGAACGGGAAGGTGAGGTAGAGCATCAGCCCGAAGGCGAACGAGAAGAACGCCGGATAGCCGATGAGCTTCTTGAGTCTGGTGCGGGTCGTGGGGTTCATCGGACCTACGATTCGAGCGAATAGGTGGCTACGACGAGCCAGGCGTCGATCACCGGCTGATCCGAGCGGGGCCTGATGGTCAGCTTGGTCACCTTGACGAGCCCGGTCTGGCCCTCGACCGCGCTGATGAACCTGATGAGCTTGTCGAGCGTGGTGCGGGTGAAGGTCACCTCCACCGCGGACTCGACGATCTTGCCCGCCAGCGGTTGGGTGCCCTTGTCGGTGATGCCGCCGATCTCCACGCCGAGCTTCTTCGACAGGTCGTCAACGTGGCTGAAGAGCCGGGTGTTGTTCGCCTTGAGGCGCCGCTCGAGGTCGGCGCGCTGGGTCTCGGCCTGCCGGTAGGTGGACGTCAGGGCGCTGGCCTCCTGGAGCTGCTCGATCTTCGTCTTGATGCGCGAGTTGCGCGCGGAGACGGCCTTGGAGAACGAGTAGCTGCTGACGAAGACGCCGAAGGCGAGCACCGCCCCGACGGCCAGGGCCACCAGGGCGCGCTCGCGCGCCGAGAGCCGCCCGAAGGCGTTGCCGGCCTCGGAGAGGAGCTGTTGGATGCGGTTCATGGGCTATGCACCCTCCTGAAGCGCTGTCTTCTCCGCGCAGTCGACGTGGATGTCGAGGTCGAACTCGACCTTCGAGCCGTCGCGGCTCTTCTGCACGCGGCCGCGCTTGATCTCTTCGAAGCACTTGAACTCGCCCAGGGCGCCGACGAGCTGATCGACCCCCTCGAAGCTCTCGGTCTCGCCCCGCAGGCGGATGCGCTCGAGCTGGACGTCGACCTCGTTGACCTTCACTTTGGTCTTCTCGGCCCGGTTGGTCAGCTCGGCGAACAGGTCGAGCGCCGAGACGGTCGGCAGCGAGGCGACCGGCGAGCCGGTGCCCTTGAGCATGTTGAGCGCGACCTCGTACTGGCGCTGGCACTGGCCGAGCACCCGCGTCGTCATCTCGCACAGCGCGTCGTCGAGCACCTTTTCGCGCTTGCCGAGCACGTGGAGCTGGCTGAACGCGTAGCCGCCGGCGAGCAGCGCGAGGACCGCGGCGAAGGCAGCCAGGCGCGACACCTTGCCTCGCAGGTAGTCGAGATCGCCCTTGAAGGCGAACTCCCCCTTGCGCAGGTTGAAGCGACCCGCGCGCGCCAGGCCGTGGCCGCGCATCGCCAGCGCGAAGGCCTGCCCGGCGGTCGCCCGCGACTCGGCGGGCACCGGCGAGCCGCCGTTGCCGGGGATGGCGTCGAGCTCGCGCACCTCGACGCCCAGCTCGCGCGACAGAAGCGCGGCGAGCCCCTTGAGCCGGGCGGTGCCGCCGGTGATCCAGCAGCGGGCGAGCGGGGTGCGAAAGCGCGCCTGGTGGGCGCGCAGCGTCGCGCGAATCTCGCGGATGATGGGGGCGAGCCCGCGCAAGAGCGCCGCGACCGCCCGCTCCATCTCCGGCGCGGTGTCCGGGCCGAGGGTCACGTCGCCCTCGGTCTCCTTCCAGACCTCGGCGTCGGTGAGCGAAACCTTGAACTCGTTGGCGATAGCGCGGGTCAGATCGCGCCCGCCGCCGACGAAGGTGCGCGCGTACTCGAGCCCGCCGCCCGCGCGGCCGATGCAGATTGAAGAGCGCTCGTGGCCAAGGTCGATGATCGCCTCGGCGCCCTCGGCCGGGCCACCCGCGCCGGGCGCGCTCGCCGGGCCGGGCGAAGAGGCGGACCCGCCGGCGGCGAAGACGTTCTGGTAGACGATGGCCGGGGCGGTCACCACGCGCGGATCGACGCCGGCCTCGCGCAGGGTCTCGAGCAGCTCGGCCAGCACCTCATTGCGCACGGTGCCGACGAGCACCTCGGTCTTGCCGTCCTTCGAGCCGAGCGGCTGGAAGTCGTAGACGACCTCCGACAGGTCGTAGGGCAGCTGGCCCTCGACCTCGAAGCCGATGGTCGCCTCGATGCGCCGCGCGTCGGTGAAGGGCAGGGTGAGCACCTGCGTCGCCACCCCGCAGCCGGGGACCGCGACGACGACCTGATCGGCGGCCAGGTGCTTGTTCGCCTGCAGCGAGGCGAGCGCGCCTTTGAGCCCAGTCTCTTCATCGAGGCGGGCTTCGGTGAAGGAGCGCACCGTGAAGCCGCGAAAGCTCGACTCCAGCAGGAGCGCTTTGACCGAGCGGGCGCCGATGTCCAATCCGAGGATGCGTGCCATGCGTCGTTGTCTTTCCTGGCCTCCGTGGGCCGTCGCGGGCGCCGAAGCGCCCGCCTACTCCTGGCGGAAGTAGAGGACTTTGCCGAGGGCGTTGTCGTGCCGGACGACGGCGGTGATCGTCTTCTCCACGTTGCCGGCCTGGCCCTTCGCCTTGATGGTGAACGTCTCGCTCTTGTCGCTAATCCACTTGTTGTTCTTGGCCCCGCCCGACTTGATCTCCTCCTTCACCGCGATGCCGTTCTTCTCGATGATCTGCAGAAACTGCATGGTGCTCAGGCCGAAGAAGCTGAACGACTTGGCCACGGCTATCTCGCTGAGGATGAGCGGCAGGGTGATGCCGTCGTAGAGCTTGGGGTCGTTGGGGATGGCGGCGACCGCGGCGATGTTGGCGACCATCTGCCGGGTGTCGTTGGTGTTGATGTTGAGCAGCTTGTTCTTGTCCGGATAGACCGTCAGCCGGTCGCGGAAGGCGGCCATGAACAGGTCCGAGACCCCGTCGACCTGGTAGAGCTCGTCGAGCGTGTCAAAGGGCGCGTTCTTCGCGCGGTAGCGGTGCGGGTAGCTCGACAGGTAGTGGCGATTCTCGTCGCCGAAGCCGTCGGGGAAGGCCTCGACGCTCATCCCGCCGACGTCGAGCGTCGCCTGGGTGTCGCGCTCGTCGATCCAGTCGTGCAGCGCGATGAGCACCTCCTGCGGCGTCAGCTTCACCCCGTGGGCGTCGGCCTTGTCGAAGACGAACTCGAAGCGCGGGTCGGCCAGCGCCACCAGCGCCTGCTCCATCGGAGGCCGGCTGGAGAGGCCGGGCATGTTGAGGCGGTTGACGTTGATCTTGCTCTCCTCGTCCTCGATGGTCGCGTCGCAGCCGCCGGGGAAGTCGCCGAACAGCGGCAGGGCGATCGGCTCGCCGTCCTCGCCGTACAGGGGCGCGGGTGGGGCGCTCGGCTGCGCGGCGCCGAGGATCGTCGAGAGCAGGCCGCAGTCGATAGGCACTATCTCCCAGAGCCGGATGTTGAGCCCGCCGCCACCGCCGCCCAGGCCGAGCTGCTCGAGCACCGGGCCGGCGAGGTTCGCCTGGCCGTCGAGCTGCTTCTGGAAGACGAGCAGCAGGCGCGAGATGTTGAGCGCCGAGCGGGCCAGGTACTCGGCGCGCAGCTCGTCGCGGGCGTTGGCCGCGAGCTGCAGGTCGACGCTGGAGTTGTACTGGAAGTCGACCGCGACCGCGGTGAGGATGGCGATGGAGGTGATGACGAGCAGCATCGCCACGCCGCGCTCGCGCGCGCGCCTCTTCGGCGAGGTCGAGCCGAACACCGGGCGTCCCAGCGCCTTCTTTATCGACTCGAGGCTCATCTACATCCCCAGGGGCGTCACCAGGTTGATGCGCGCCTGCGTGACGAACTTCTGCGGCTTGCCCAGCTCGTTCTTCTTGGTCAGCTCGATGAGCACGCGGTCGGGTAGCTGGTTCGGGTGGTCGTTGCCGCGGGTGCTCCACTCGTTGACCCACTCGTTGCGCTTGTTGTCCCAGTACCTGAGCTCGAGCTTCTCGACGTCGCTGATGAGCGTCTCCCAGCCCTCGCACTCGTCGGGCTCGTCGTCGATGACCGGCTTCTCGCAGCGCAACAGCGAGTCGATGCCCTTCTCGTCCGGGTCGCGATCGACCTTGTAGAAGACGATCGACTGATCGGACTCCTTCGCGTCGCGGGTCAGGCGCTGGTGGCCGAGCATCGAGAAGGAGAGTTCGTCGGACTGGCCGTCGAAGAAGGTCGGGCGGTCCTGGTGGTCGCGAAAGCGCTCGGGGTCGTAGTTGGCGGAGATGAAGGCCATCGAGGTCTCGCGCACCAGCCGGCCCATCCCCACGCGCAGCTCGCGGTAGATCTCGGCCTCGGCCTCGACCACCTCCTTGGCCTTGAAGCCGGAGGCGAAGCTCGTCCAGACGAGCGAGCCGATCATCGCGGTGACCGCGACGGCGATCATCACCTCGGCGAGCGTGAATCCGCGGGAGGCTCTCATCTCTTGCCTCCCAGCCGGTTGAGCCCGCCGGGCAGGCCGCCGCCCCTGAAGGCCGGCGGGAGTTGGCCCGGGCGCAAGCCATCCTTGGCGCCGCCGCCCTGAAACGGGCCGGTCCTCAGCGGCCCGCCCGGCCGCGTCAAGCCGGTCGCCCCGGGCATGATCGGCAGGTTGCCGCCCGCGCCTTGCGCCGCGTCCTCCAGGGCTTTGGTCGCCTGCTGGGCGACGACGTCGGACTGGGCTTGATCGGTCCCGGCGCCCAGGCTGACGACGTGGGTGACCACGGTGAACTGATCGGTGTTCTGCCCCTTGCCCCAGGAGACGGTCAGGCGCACCTCGCGCATCGTCTTGCCCAGGTCGTCGAGCATGCGCTGCAGCTGCGACTGCATTACGCCGCCGAGCATGTCGCCGGCGCCCGCGGCGGCGCTGGCGAGCCCGGCCGCGCCGCCGCTCAGCGTGCCGCCGATCGCGGCCGGATCGCCGACGAACTGGTCGGCGAGCGAGCCGAGCATGTCGAGCGGATCGCCCCCGCCCTCGTCGCCGCCGGTGAGGCCCAGGCCGGTCATCGCCATCAGGTTGTCGACGCTGATGTCCTCGGTCTTCGGCCGGATGATCTGCGCCTGCCAGCGGAACTCCGCATAGCCCTCCTCCTCGAAGGTGCCCTCTTCGAGCTCGTCGTCCATCGGCAGGCCCTCGGACTGGAGCTGCTGCTCGATGTCGGCCATCTTCGAGCGGGCGAGCATCGTGGCCACGGTCAGGCGCTTGGCGTACGAGTGCATGCTCATCGCGCCCGAGTTGATGCCCGCCAGCGCGACCAGCGAGACCGAGAGGATCGCCATGGCGATCATCACCTCGAGCAAGGTGAAGCCGGCGGGCGCACCCCGGGCCGCGCGGTCGGTGCTGCGGCTCTTGGAGTCGATGCGGTCCATGCTCCGGTCTCACTTGCGCGGGTCGTTGAGCTCCTCGGCGAAGACCTTGACCTTGCCGTTGAGGGGCGAGACGACCAGGGTGTAGGCGTCGCCGCTGTCGCTCTTGACGTAGATGTGAGCCTTCTCGGTGTGGCCCTGCGGGAAGAAGTAGAGGTAGGCCTTGCCCGAGGTGTAGCGCTCGGTCTGGTGCGACACCCAGACCTCGAGGTTGGCGCCGTTGGGCAGCGCGCGCTGCTCGACCTCGTCGCTCTTGAAGCTGGAGAACTCGGCCTCCTTCTCAATCTCGTCCTGCAGCGCCTTGCTCTCGTCGAGCAGGTTCGCGCTCGTGTTCGCCGTCCAGGTCCTCGGCCGGCTCGTCTCGACGACGGGCTTGCCGTCGCGCGAGCGCTCCGGCTCGCTGCCGACGGTGAAGCGGTCCTCCGTGCACTCGGGCCACCAGGCGCGCTCGTCCATGTCGAAGACGAGCCGGCAGACCTTCCCGATGAGCGCGGAGTGCCCGTACATGTAGCGGACCGCGCCCGAGATGCGGCCGGCCTCCTCGCGGGCGCGCACGCCCGCGAGCGCTTCGATGGACGGGATGGCGACGAAGATGAGCAGGGCGACGATCAGCAGCGCGATCGTGATCTCGATGAGCGTCAGGCCCCGCTCAGCCGCACGTCCGCCGCGCGCGCGCAGGGCGCGCCGGGGGCGGAGGCGAAGGGCTGGCGAGGGTCTGGACAAGGTGGATCTCGATCGGTTCTTCCGTGAGGGCTCGAAGCCGGGCGCATCGCCGTGCGCCGCTACCGACGCTTGTGCCGGTCCGGGGCCGGGCGCATTGCCATGCGCCCCTACTTCTTCTCGTTCATCGTGTCGCTGGCGATGTCGGCGTCGTCGCCGTCGCCGCCGGGCGCGCCGTCGGCGCCGTAGCTGATGATTTTGTATTTGCTGCCCTCGTTCAGATAGACGAAGTCATTGCCCCAGCCGTCTTTGGGTACCTGCTCGAGCATGCGCTCGCTGACCAGCACCTGCAGGCCCGCGCCGGTGTCGGGGTACTTGCCGTGGCGCGTGTAGTAGAGCTTGAGCGCCGGCTCGATGCCGCCGCGGATGCTGTTCTTGGTGGTGTCGATCTTCGCCTGGTTGAGCTGCGGGATGACCGCGACGGCCACCGCGCCCATCACCACGCCGATGATGGTGATGGTCACCATGATCTCGAGCAGGGTCATGCCGCGCGGCGCGGCGCGCGAGGCCAGCTTTCGGGAACGGCTGAACATGGTCATCGGAGGACTCCTTAGCGGACCGTCGGGCCCGTCCATTCAGACTGCGAATCAAAGGCGACTGCAGCGTCGGCGGGCCGGGCCGCCACGGTCGCGGGTCGATAGAAGTAGAGGCCCAGCAGCAGCAGGGCGAGCGCCAGCGAGAGCACCGCCGCGAGCGCGCCGCCGCGCACCAGCCGGTCGGAAGACGATGAGAGCGTCGTAGCGGTCATCCGTGCACCATCGTGTTCATCTGCAGGATCGGCATGAGGATCGAGAAGACGATGAAGGCGACCGCCCCGCCCATACCGACGATCATCACCGGCTCGAGCAGCGCCGTCAGGGCGGTGACGCTCACCTCGACCTGGTCGTCGTAGGCGTCGGCGACGCTGACGAGCATGTCCTCGAGCTGCCCGGAGCGCTCGCCGATGGCGATCATGTGGTAGACGAGCGGCGGGAACTCGCCCGAGCGCTTGAGTGGCGCGGCGATCGACTCGCCCTCGCGGATGGAGTCGCGCGAGTTGTCGATCACCTCGGCGAGCACCGTGTTGTTGACGATGTTCTTGACGATGTCGAGCGCGCCGAGCAGCGGCACGCCGCTCTTGAGCAGCGTGGCGAGCGTTCGCGAGAAGCGCGCGACGGCGATCATCCGCACCAGCTTGCCGAACACCGGCGCCTTGAGCAGCAGGCGGTCCCACTTGGCGCGGCCCTTGGGCGTCTTCTTCCACGCGAAGAAGCCCCAGACCGCCGCGACGAGCAGCAGGAGGACGAGCCACCAGTACTGGCTGGCGAAGCTCGAGATGGCGATGAGCATCCGGGTCATCACCGGCAGCGTCATCTTGTTGTTCTCGAAGATCTTGGTGACGTTCGGCACCACCACGGTGAAGAGCACCGCCATGATGAGGATGCCGACGACGAGCATCAGCGCCGGGTAGATGAGCGTGCCGACAATCTTGTTGCGCAGCCGCGCCTGGCTCTCGGTGAAGTCGGCCAGGCGCACCAGCACCACGTCGAGCGCGCCCGAGTGCTCGCCGGCGCGGATCATGTTCACGTAGAGCGTCGAGAAGACCTTCGGGTGCTGGGCCATCGCGTCGGCGAGCGAGGCGCCCTCGTTCACGCGGGTCTTCACCTGGCTGACGATGAGCTTGAGCCGGTCGTGGTCGACCTGCTCCTGCAGCGCGCTGAGCGCCTCGACGAGCGCGACCCCGGCGCCGATGAGCACGGCGAGCTGGCGGGTCATCACCGCGACGTCCGAGGAGCTGATGCGCCCGCCGACCAGCTTCTTGACGTTGACCTCGCGCCCCTTGATGGCCGAGCTGGCCGCGCCCGCGGCGTCCTTCTCGGCCACCACCTCGGTCAGGTAGATGCCTTCCTTGCGCAGCAGCGCCCGCAGGGTCTTGGCGCTGTCCGCGTCGCGCACGCCGCGGATGCTCTTGCCGGCCTCCGTCAGGCCTTTGTATTCGAAGACTGGCATCGCTCGGCTTCACCCTTCGCGCCCCGCGCTCGCGCGCCGGGCGCCCGTGCTGCTAGCCCACGTCCTGCTGGGCGACCCAGAGGACCTCGGAGGTGGTCGTCAGGCCCTGGGCGACCTTGCGCGCGCCGTCCTGGATGAGCGTGCGCATGCCGTGCTCCATCGCCTTCTTCTTGATGGTGTTCGAGTCCACGTTCTTGAGGATGAGCTGGCGCACCTCGTCGTCGATGTGCATCAGCTCGTAGATGGCGCTGCGGCCCTTGTAGCCGGTCTGCTCGCACAGCTCGCACCCCTCGCCGGCCTGGTAGATGTGCCGGGTGCCCGTCGCGTGCAGCTCGCGCAGCGAGAAGCCGATCTCGGCCATCTCCTCCTCCGACGGCTCGTAGGCGACCCGGCAGCTCGGGCAGACCTTGCGCACCAGGCGCTGGGCGAGGACGCCGACCAGCGAGCTGGCGACCAGGAAGGGCTCGACGCCCATATCCACGAGGCGGGTGATGGCGCCGGGGGCGTCGTTGGTGTGGACCGTCGAGAAAACCAGGTGGCCGGTGAGCGATGCCTGGATGGCGATCTCCGCGGTCTCCAGGTCGCGGATCTCGCCGACCATGATCACGTCGGGGTCCTGGCGCAGAAACGAGCGCAGCGCCGAGGCGAAGGTCAGGCCGATCTTCGGGTTGACCGGGGTCTGGCCGATGCCCTGGAGCTGGTACTCGACCGGGTCCTCGGCGGTCAGGATGTTCAGGTCGGGCTTGTTGATGCGCGAGAGCGCCGCGTACAGCGTGGTCGTCTTGCCCGAGCCGGTCGGCCCGGTGACGAGCAGGATGCCGTGGCTCTTGTTGATGAGCGCCTCCATCGACTTGAGCTGGTCGCCCTCGAAGCCCAAGTCCTCGAGGTTGAGCAGCACCGCGCTCTTGTCGAGCAGGCGCATCACGATGCGCTCGCCGTGCGCGGTCGGGATGGTCGAGAGGCGGATGTCGATGTCCTTGCCGGCTATCTTGATGCGGATGCGGCCGTCCTGCGGCAGGCGCGTCTCGGCGATGTTGAGCTGGCCCATGATCTTGACGCGGCTCGCGATCGCCTTCTGGTAGCGCTTGGGCGGCTTGATGATCTCGTGCAGCACGCCGTCCTTGCGAAAGCGCACCAGCACCTCGCGCTCGTAGGGCTCGATGTGAATGTCGCTGGCCTTCTCCTTGACCGCGCGCTTCAAGAGCGAGTTGACCAGCTTGATAATCGGCGCCTCGTCGCCGGTGGTGTCGATGAGGTCGGGCAGCTCCTCGAGCTCGTGCGCGAGGTCGTCGCCCGCGCTGTCGTCGAGGTTCTCGATCATCTTGCCGCCCTCTTGCAGGGCACGGTCGTAGGCGGCGTTGATCGCGTCGATGAGCACCGTCTCGGTCGCCAGGCGCGGCTCGACCGGCGCGCCGAGCAAGGCGCGGGCGTAGTCGAGCGCGGCGGTGTCGAGCGGGTCGTTGATGGCCACGGCGGCCAGCTCGCCCTCGAGGCGCAGCGGTAGCAGGCGGGCCTGCTTGGCGAAGTTGATGGGGACCTTGCGCACCAGCTCGAGGTCGATCTGCTCGGCGCGGATCTCGCGCAGCAACGGCAGGTCGAGCTGGGCGCCGAGCGCCTCGAGGAGCTGCTCCTCGGTGACCGCCTTGAGGCCGACCAGCACGGCGCCAAGCCGGCCGCCCTTCTCCTTCTGAATCTGGAGCGCCTCCTCGATCTTCTCGGGGGTCGTGTGCCCGAGCTGCACGAGGATCTCGCCGACCGGACGACCGCACAAGAAGGCGGGCGCGTTCGAGACGAGCATCGTGCGCTCGCGGGGCTGGCCGCTCTCGAGGAGGGGGTCTGTAGAGTCGAGTGCCATCTTGCTCCCAACGGCCGGGCCTTCGCGGAGGCCCGGACCCGATGCGTGCGCGTGCTGCGGCGCTACTCGGCCGCGGCGGGCGGCTCGTGGACCTCAGGCGGCGGCGGGGCCTCGACAGGAGCGGGCGCGGGGCCTTCGCCGTCGCCGCGCGTCGGGCGCGAGCTCGGGAGGATGAGCCTCTCGTCCGGGGCTCCGGGGCCGCCGTTCTCGGCCTTGCGCCTGGCCTCGTCTTGCGCCTTGAACATCGTGGCGAGCGGACCGGCCTTACGGGCGTAGTCGATGGGGACGCTGTAGCCGGGCTGGCGGCCATAGAACTGCTCGACGAACTCCTGACGCTCCTTGAGCTTGCGCTCGAAGATGCGGCGGAAGTCGGCCTGATCGCGCACGATGTACGGGGTCAGGAAGAGCAGCAGGTTGGTCTTCATCTTCTCGGTGCTCGTCGAGCGGAACAGGCGGCCGACGATCGGGATGTCACCGAGCAGCGGGGTCTTCTCGACCGACTTGACCGTGCGCTCCTGGATGAGGCCGCCGATGACCACGGTCTGCTGGTCGCGGGCGACGATGGTCGTCTTGGCCGAGCGCTTGGCGGTGGTCGGGCCAAGCTGCGGGTCGCGCTCGGCGATCTCCTCGGTCTGCTCCTCGATCTGCAGGCGGATGTAGTCGCTCTCGTTGATCTGCGGCTTGATCTTCAGCTTCAGCTCCACGTTGGTGCGCTGGATGGGCGCGATGAGCCCGCCGTAGCCGCCGAGCAGGCCGCCGAGGGCCGCGGTGTTCAGGCCGGCCGCGCCCGCGGTCGAGCCCAGGCCCGAGCCGAGCAGCGAGGAGGTGACGCCGGCCTGGAAGGGCACGTTCTGGCCGACGGTGATCTCGGCCTCCTCGTTGTCGCTGGTCAGGATGTGCGGGGTGGAGAGCACGTTGACGTCCGAGCTCTTCTGCAGCGCCTGCATCACGATGGAGAAGGCCGGGATGGGGAAGCTCTCGAGCAGCGGGCCCTGCAGGCCGGCCAGGAAGCCGCCGAGCTGGGCGAGCG
>JBMNNX010000476.1:0-3156 GCA_050942745.1 Myxococcales bacterium | reverse complement strand
CGCGAAGTCGCGGAGCGCGCCGAGCATCCACGTGGCCTCAGCGTCGGCCACCTCGAGGTCGGCGAGGTCGCGCTCGGTCTCGGCGAGCTGCCGCTCGGCGGCGACGAGACGGTCGGCTTCGACGCGCAGCTTGGCCTCAACCAGCTCGCGCGCGCGACCGTCGAGCTTGCCGAGCTCGTCGGCGAGCTTCGACGCGGCAGCCGACGCGCTCGCCACCCTGCCCGGCAAGTCGGCGCGGATGGCCGCGAGCGATGCCCGCTGCGCCTCGATGCGAGCACGGAGCGATCGCTCGATGTGCTGCACGAGCTTGACGTCGGCGGTTGCCGCGGTGATGCGCTCGGCGACGAGCTCCTCGAGCGCCCGGGCAGGCAGCGGACGCGCGGAGCAGGCGTCCTTGCCATGCTTGTCGCGAGTCGAGCACCGGTAGAAGCGATAGGTCTTGCCGTTCTTCGAGGTGGACCCGGGGCACATGGCCTGGCCGCAGCCGGCGCAGCGCAGGAGCCCGCGCAGTACGTAGTCCGGGTTGAGCCCAGTGAACCGCAGCTCGCGGCCCGCGCCCTCGAGGATGCGGGTCGCCTGGCGGTACGTCGCGTCGTCGATGATGCGCGGCTGCTCGCCGGGGTGCAGCTCGTCTCCGTACATCATGAGGCCCGCGTAGAGCGGACTGCGGAGCACACGCGCGATGGAGTCCTTCGTCCAGCGGAGCCCGAGTCGTGAGGGGCGGCTGGAGCCACGAGGCAGGAGCCCACGCTCGTTCAGCTCGCGCGCGACCTTCGCCATCTGCCGGTGCTGGAGGAACAGCGCGAACGCCTCGCGCACGACGCGCGCTTCGACCTCGTTGACGACGAGCTTCTTGTCCTTCGCCGAGTAGCCGAAGGGCACTGGGCCCCCCGTCCATTTCCCCTTGCGGCGCGAGGCGGCGATCTTGTCGCGCGTGCGCTCGGCGATCATGGACCGCTCGAACTCGGCGAAGCTGGCGAGGAGGTTCATCGTCAGGCGCCCCATCGCGTCGGCCGTCGAGAAGTTCTGCGTGACGGACACGAAGGAGGCGCCGGCCGTGCCGAGCCGCTCCATCACCTTCACGAAGTCGAGGAGCGAGCGCGAGAGCCGGTCGACCTTGTAGACGACGATGACGTCGACCTTGCCCGCGTCGATGTCAGCCATGAGGCGCTGGAACGCGGGGCGGTCGGTGTTCGCGCCGGTGAAGCCGCCGTCGTCGTAGCGCTCGTCGACGAGGGTCCACCCGGGCTGGCGCTGGATGTACGCGAGGCAGGCCTCGCGCTGCGCGTCGAGGCTGTTGAAGTCGGAGTCGAGGCCGGTCGACGTCGACTTGCGCGTGTAGATCGCGCAGCGCTTCGTGGCCGTCGCAGACACGCTCGGCGTCGTGCGTCGCGTCATCGAGGCTCCTTCGGCTTGCTCTCGGGCCTCGGTGGTTCGCCCGCGGGCTCACGCTCGAGGAACGCGAGGAGCCGCTCGAGGTTGTCGTTGAGGCGCGCGAGCTCGCGCACCAGCGCCGGCGCGGTGGCTTCGTAGAAGCGATGGCCCATCTGCGTGCGGTAGAACTGGACGTCGCTCATGCCGCGCTCTCCTCGCGCGCAGCCTCGACGCGCTTCTTCAAGCCGAAGAAGAGGAAGCCGTTCCAGGGCGTGCCCGTGATGTGCTTCGCCACCGCCGAGAGCGTCTTGAAGCGCTGGCCAGCGTACTCGAAGCCCTCACTGCAGACGGTGACCTCGTGCGCGACGCCCTGGAAGACGCGCCGAAGCACCGTGCCCACAGGCGGGATCCGCGGGTCGCGCGGCTCGAGCGCCGGCGCGGGTGTGGCGTCGGTTGGCGCCAGCCGCATCCGCCAGCGCTCCGGCATTTGATCACCAAGTTCGGTGATCCGCGCGAGCGCGCTCGCCGACAGCCCGCCTTCGGCGAGCTCCTGGATGCGCCAGGCGAGGCGCTTCTTCAGGTAGTCCTTGTTCCGCGTGCGCGTCGGCTCGCCGTAGAGCTCGCGCCACTTCTCGGCGAGCTGGCCGACGCTCATCGTCTCGAGCGCGGCGAGCTGGGCGGGGACGTCGCCGAGCTCGCGCGCGTTCGCGCGGGCCCGAGCAACGGTCTTGGTCGTCATCTTGTTCGTGCCTCCTTCTGCGCGAGCGCCGTGCTCGCGGGTCGTCGGCATGACGGCTTCTTCCCCGGAAGAAGACAAGGCGAGAACCCGAGAGAGGTCAGCCACTTCGGCCTCCCGAGCGCACGGATCCCGAGGCCGCCGCGCGTTGCGCGCGTCGCTCGCGCAACCACATGTCCAAGAGGGTCTCCGCCAGGACGTCCGCGGCCTCGGCGCGCCGCCGACGAAGGTCCGCCAAGCGATCTTCGGGGGGCTCGACGCTTGTGGAACGGTTGGGCGCGGATGTCGCGAAGCGGTCGGTCACGGGTGGCAAACGCGCCGCGACCACGCGGTTTGGGACGACGCACGACGTGCCGACCGCGGGCCCCCTTGACCCTGATGTCTCTGTTTAGTATTTAGGGGACACTACATCGCTCCCAGCTGTACCCCGGGGGCGCTGAGAGAGGACGAACGTGAAGGAACGCCTAGGAGAACGCATTCGCCGAAAGCGCGCTGAGCTCAAGCTCGGTCTCCGGGAGACGGCCGCGAAGGTCGGCATCTCCCCCACGTACCTGTCGCGTATCGAGACCATGGACGAGAAGACGCCGCCGGCCGAGGACGTGATCCGCAAGCTGGCGACGCTGCTGAACGACAACTTCGACGAGCTGATGCAGCTCGCCGGCCGCGTGCCGGAAGACGTGGAGAAGGTGATCAAGAGCGACCCGACCATGCCCGCGTTCCTGCGCACAGCCAAGCAGCACAAGCTCTCCGGAGACGACCTCATGAAGCTCCTCGCGGAGAAGCAGAAGGGAAAGAAGTGATGGCGCTGAAGGTCCCGTACCTGGCGGACGTCAAGCTCGAGAGCGCAGCGACTGAGCTGCTGCGCAAGTATGCCAAGTGGAAGGGCACGCCACCGCGTCCGCCCATCCCGATCGACGACATCGTCGAGGGTTTGCTCGGGTTGTCCCTCAGTATCGGTGACCTTCGCGCGCGTCTCGGTAAGGACGACGTCCTCGGCGCGACGTGGCTCGAGGACGGGCACGTGATGATCGACTCGTCGCTCGAGG
>JBMNNX010000475.1:0-3167 GCA_050942745.1 Myxococcales bacterium | reverse complement strand
TCTCGCCCGGCGTGGCCGCGGAGAAGCCGCATCCGGCGAGCTCGGAGATGAGCAGGCCTCCGTTCGTGCAGCTCGGCGCGTCGCAGACCGTGCCGTTGCCTGCCGTGTTGCACGTGAGCTGCCCGCGGCAGCCTTGGGCGTTGACGCAGGCGGTGCCGAGGCCGTCGACGGCCGGGCCGCCGCAGACCCCGCAGACGTTGGGCAGCGGGGCGTTGCAGACCGCGCCGGTGCCGACCGTGTCGCAGACGTAGACGCCCGTGCAGCCCGCGGCGCTCGTGCAGGTCTGGCCGATGTTGGGCACGTCCGCGGCTCCGCAGACGCCACAGTTGTTCGTCTTCGGGGCCTGGCAGACCGTCCCCGTCCCGGTCGCGTCGCACACGTCGGTCCCCTGGCAGCCGCCCGTGGCCGAACAGGGCGTACCGAGCCCGCTCACCACCGGGCCGCCGCAGACCCCGCAGGCGTTCTTCGAAGGGGCGCCGCAGACCGCCGCATCGCCGGCCGTGTTGCAGATGGTCGTACCCGAGCAGCCGTCGGTGCTCGTGCAGGCCTGGTCGAGGCCGTCCACCGGCGGGGCCCCGCAGACGCCGCACTCGTTCTTCGCAGGGGCGTCGCAGACCGCGGCCGTCCCCGACGCGTTGCAGACCATCTTCCCCGCGCAGCCGTCGGCGCTCGCGCAGTTGTCGTTGAGGCCGGTGATGGCGGGCCCTCCACAGACTCCGCAGACGTTTTTCGGCTCGGACGAGCAGCTCACGCGCCCGTCCTGGCCGCAGATGTAGGTGCCCGCGCAGCCGTCGATGCCCTTGCACGGGGTCCCGGGAACGTTGACGGGCGGGATGCACTCGAGCCGCTTCTCGCTCGCGCACGCCCAGGTGCCGCAGTTCTCGCATGGGTCGCCCGGGGCGGCGACGAGCGGGCCGCAGCCGCCGCAGGCGTTGCTGACGCCCTCGTCGGTCGTCCCGTCGCAGTCGTTGTCCTCGCCGTCGCAGGACTCCTCGCGAGGCTGGACTTCGCCGACGCAGGCGCCCCAAGTCCCCGCCGCGCAGGTCTGGGTTCCCTGGCGGCAGATGCCGACCCCGGCCGTGGCCTCGGGCCCGGTGTAGCAGGGCCACGACGCGCCCTCGCTGCAGTCTCCGATCTTCTCCTCACCGCCGCCGCAGGCGCGGTGGACAGCAATATCGATGGGACGAGCGCGCGGCTGACCAGCCTCATTGTTCCTCCTGGTTTTTTCGGACTTCTAAGTGTCCGTTCCCGCGCATCGTACGAAATGGCGGACAGCGACGCCCAAGAAGCTGCGGCGTGTTCCGGCCTGCTCTGCGCCGGCCGACCGCAACCGCGGAGGGAGGAGCATCGTTCGACGGCTTCCCTGGCCCGCCTGGCGCCTTCGCCCCGCCATTACCGCGCGGCTCCGGTGCCTGCTGTGACCAGTGCGCCGTGTTTTCGAAAGGTTCAAGCGGTCGGGTACTATCGGCGCCGGCGAGCCTGGCAACTCGGGAGCTTGCGTCCGCGGGGCCCGACTCGTGCTGCGAGTCGACGCTCGATGAGTCCTTGTCCCGGCCGTGTGGCGGGCAATCAGGCAAGCGAGCGCAAAGCGGCGTGCAGCGAGCGCAGACAGCGAGGTCAGCTTGAGAACCGGGAATCTTCTCGTCGGGTCATTCGCCCTGGGGACCCTGTTTGCCGCCGGCGCCATCTTCTTCCCCATCATCGAGCCCGACCTGACGGGGATGGTCCAGAGGAAGGCCGATGCGGGGGCCAAGGGCGTCGCCGCGAAGGCCAAGCCCGTCGCCAAGACGCTGACGACAGGGCTGGAGGCCATCGCCTCGGCGGCGCGCACCGACAGGCGCGCCCACATCCTGGCAGGCATCGCGGCCGTCTCGGCGGCGGGAGCGATTCTTGCCGGGAGGCGGCGCCGCAGGCTCCTCGAGCTGGCCGCGCCGGCGCCTCCGCAGCTCCAGCCCGGCGCGCTGATCGATCCGGTCGGCGTGCGCGAAGAGTTGCTGCGCTTCGGCGTCGGGGTCCAGGAGATGCTCAGGACCGACAACCCCGATCTCGTAAAGATCCTGGACCTGATTCTCGAGTGCGCCATCAGGGTCGGCGCCAGCGACGTCCACTTCCAACCCCTCGAGACCGCGACGCGGGTCTACTGCCGCGTCGGCGGCGTGCTCGAGGACGTGCTCGCGATACCGATCGAGTTCCACCCGCGCCTGGTGATGCGCTCCAAGGTGCTCGCGCGCCTGGTCACCTTCGTCTCCGATCGGCCGCAGGACGGCTCGTTCTCCTTCAACTCCAGCTCGGGGACGACCGACATGCGCGTCTCGGTCCTCCCGACCAAACACGGCGAGAAGATAGTCCTGCGAATCGCGCGCTCGGGTGCGCAGATGCCCCAGCTCGAGACCCTCGGCTTCCCCGCCGAGACGCTCGAGCGGCTCCACTCGGTGCTCGCGCGCCCGCAGGGCCTCATCTTCCTCGCCGGGCCGACCGGCAGCGGCAAGACCACCACCATTTACGCGGCGCTCTCGCACATTCGGAACACCCGAGGCGAGACGACGCAGATCGCCACCATCGAGGACCCCATCGAGTTCGAGGTCTCGTTCCTCTCGCAGACGCAGGTGCGCCCCGACGCCGGGCTCACCTTCGCCGACGGCCTGCGCGCGCTGCTGCGCCAGGATCCGAACGTGATGATGGTCGGCGAGATTCGAGACGCCGAGACCGCGCGCATCGCCATCCAGGCAGGTCTGAGCGGCCACCTCATCCTCACGACCGTCCACGCCGACTCGGCCGCGGGCGTCTTCAACCGACTGATCGAGATGGGGATAGAGCCCTTCCTCTTGGCGTCAGCCTCCCAGGCGGCGCTGTCCCAGCGGCTCGTGCGAACGCTCTGCCCGCACTGCCGCCGCAGGGTCGCGGTGACCGAGCAGCAGGCGAAGCGGCTCGAGGCAGCCGGTCTTTCCCTTGCTCAAGCATGGGAGCCCGTCGGTTGCGCGCGTTGCGCGGGCCGCGGCTACATCGGCCGGACCGCCATCGTCGAGCTGTTGGACGTGACTGAGCGCGAGCGCCGTAATTGAGGGAGCTTCGAGCGGGCCTTTTGAGGGACCGAGCGTGGTCGCCTCCGTGTTCTCGCCGCGCAGCCTGGCGGGCGAGGGTTGTGCTCGGGGCGGACGGGCGGGGGC
>JBMNNX010000474.1:0-3169 GCA_050942745.1 Myxococcales bacterium | reverse complement strand
CGTCTGTGCAGCCCACAACCTCATGAAGGTCTTTCGGGCGAAATTGAGGATTCCTGTGGTTGCCGCAACGTGAAGTAAGGGAGAAGAGCGGGCCGAGGGCCAAAATGTGCGGCACGAGGACCGCTGACGCGTCGATCGGAGCCGTCAGCGGCTGTATCCTCCACGGAGCGTCTGGGGCGGCTCAGTGCCGAAGGGCTTTTCCCCGACGCTCTCCTAGCGGGCGCATTCCCCTCGCGTGCTAGAGTGCGCCCATGCCAGCCGAAACGCCGGCCGCCGCGCCGAAAGCCACACCAGAGCGAGTCAAGGCGGTTCGCGAGTTTTTCGCCCAGCTTCGCAAGGGCGTCAAAACCATCGGGATGTACCGCCACACCCCGTCGCGGTTTCCCGAGTACCTAAGACCGGCCTTCCTCGCCCTCTCCGAGGCTCTCAAGGACGGGCCGCTCGGCCTGAAGGTGAGCGCCGAGTCGTTCGACTTTGGCGACGAGCAGGTCTGGGCCGTCGAGGGCGGTGGCGACAACGTGCCCGGGCGCTTCTTTCGCGAGGGGGTGCGCCACCTCATCCTGCGGCCCGGTACGAGCGAAGCGGAGCTGACGCGGCTCGTGATGATCATGCTGTCGAACCCCGACCGCGGGGGCGCTGACATCACGACGCAGCTGATGAACGCCTCCTTCGAGCACATCGAGTACCTGGTGGTCGAGGGGTTCACCGTCGGCGAGATGAGCGAGGAGCAGGTCGAGGTCGAGGTGGACGCCATCGTCCAATACCTCTACGGCCGGCTCCGGGGAGCTTCGGACGACACGCTCGCCTTCGCGCGCGTGAGCGCGGCCGACCTCGAGCTACGGCTCGACAACGTCGAGGGCATCCGCGGGCTCGTCCTGGAAGGCGACGCGATAGCCGAGTCGTTCAAGCAGCGCGTGCAGCAGGAGCTGGCCAAGGACGAGTCGAGCCGGCTGCACTTCCAGCTCGCGCAGCTCATCTTCTGGCAGCTTCGCGAGGGACGGGTCGAGGACGTGACCACCGCGACCGAAGTCCTCACCCAGATGATCGATGGGATGCTGCTGCAGGAGAACCTCTCGGCCCTGCCGCCGCTGCTCGATCAGCTCGAGGGGCTCGACACCGGCCCCGATTCGGCCGCCAGCCGCGTGCTCAAGGGGCTGAGCGCGCACCTGGGAGAAGAGCACCGCCTCAGGCGCCTTGGCGACGGCCTGAAGCTCAACGCGAGCTACGACCTGCGCGCGGCCGGCCGCTACCTGTCGCGCCTGGACGCGACCGCCGTGCCGCCGCTGCTCGACGTGCTCGAAGGAATCGAGCAGCCCGAGCGGCGCGCGGTGCTCATCGAGGCCCTCGCCCACCTCGGCAAGGACAGCCCCCAGTTCTTCGCCGCCCGCCTCAACTCGGAGAAGTCGCAGACGGTGCGCGACATGATCGCCATCATCGAAAAGGCGAGCTTCCCCGACCGCGCCAAGTACATCCAAACGGCCATCAAGAACCCTAACCCGGCGGTTCGCATCGAGGTCCTATCGATCCTCGCCAACTCGAAGGCCGTCGAGTCCGTGCACCGCTTCGTCCTCGACGCCACGGTCGACAAGAGCGCCCCGGTGCGCCACGCGGCCTTCAAGGCGCTGGTGACGCTCTCGCCCCTCCGCGCGACTCAGGACCTGCTGCGCCTGCCCAAGCTTCCCGACTGGGACAAGCGGCCCCAGGCCGAGAAGGAGCTCATCTACGAGTGCATGGGCCAGGCGGGCACGCCCGACGTCTTCCGCCACGTCATCTCGCTGCTGCAGCAGAAGAAGTCGCTCTTTTCCGGCAAGAAAGTCACCGAGAACAAGCTGCTCGCGGTGACAGCGCTGCGGAGCGCCAACACCCTGCAAGCTTTCAAGCTCTTGCAGTCGGTGGCCGAGAACAAGGACTCCGAGTCCGAAGTCGCTGCGGCCGCGCGCAAAGCGATGCTCCAGGTGCGCCGCGCGATGACCGAAGCCGCTCGGGCGAGCGCGTCGGAGGCGGCTCCGGCTGCGCAGGCGTCGCCGACCGCGGCCTCGAGCGCCGAGACGCAGCAGGCCGCAGACCAGCTCTTCGGCGATTTCGTGGCCGCGCGCGAGGAGGCCGCCGCGGAGGCTGCCGCGGTGCGCCGCCGCGCGGCTGCGATGCGCGAACAGGAGCGTGCGGACGCGGCGGCAGCCGCCAAGGCGCGACGTGTCACCGCCGAGGCGTTCGCTTTGGAGCGCGAGGCCGAAGCGGCCGCCATGCTCGAAGCACAACGCCTCGCCTCGGAACCGGCTTCCCAGAGGCAAGAGGCCGCCGCGGCCCCCGCAATCCAGGCGCAGCAGCGCCCCGTCGACGCTGGCCACCTGGTGGGCGAGGAAATCGGGGAAGCGCAGCTCGAGGAGCGGCGCCGCGCTGCTGAAGAGCGCGCCCAGGCCAAGCGCCGGGAGGCCGCCGAAATCCAGCAGCGCCAGCGCGCGACTTTTCTAGCCGAGCTCGCCGCGCTCGAGGCTCCGGCCGAGCCGGCTGAAATCGACATCGCGGTCGAGAGCCCTGCCGACCTGGAGCTCGACTTGACCGACGTCGCAGCCGAAGCCCCGGCGGGCGCGCGGCAGGCTCCAGTGGTCGAGCTCGACCTCTCCGAGGCCCTCGTCGCCCCCGCGCAATCGGCCTCGGCCGCCCCGCCCTCGGGCACGCCCGGCCTGTCGGATCCTCGAGGCGTCGTGGCTGGCGAATCGGCCGTGCCTCCTGGATCATCGGAAGCTGCGCTGGCGCCGGGCGCGCCTGGGCAAGTCGCCGTTGCCATCGGGCCCGCTGTTGGTGCCCCTGAAACACCTCACACACGGCCAGCCCAACCCGCCGCTGCCCCCTCGCCGGCGGCACCGTCACGACCGATGGCGGGCGCGCCCCAGGTCGAGCAGCCGGCAGTTCCCGCCGCCGCGCCGACGGCCTCACCACAGCCGATGTCGGCCGCGACGCAGATCGGCCAGGCCGCCGTTCCCGCTGCCGCGCCGGCGGCTTCACCACAGCCGATGTCGGCCGCGCCGCAGCTCGCCCAGCCCGCAGGTCCCGCCGCCGCGCCGACGGCCTCACCACAGCCGATGTCGGCCGCGACGCAGATCGGCCAGGCCGCCGTTCCCGCTGCCGCGCCGGCGGCTTCACCACAGCCGATGTCGGCCGCGCCGCA
>JBMNNX010000473.1:0-3192 GCA_050942745.1 Myxococcales bacterium | reverse complement strand
AGGGCCGTGCTCGCGCTATTGCGCAGGCTCGATCGCGAGCGGTTTCGTTTCTCGGTCGCGGCGATCGGAGGCGACGGCGCTCTCGAGTCGCGGGTTCGCGAGCTCGGGGTCGAGGTCCACGCGCTCGGGGCCGATGCGGGCCGGTATCGGGCTCTGCTCGCGGACCGCGCGGTGGACCTCGTCGCGTCCATAGGCTCGACCTTCGGTCTGCCGTTCACTTCGGAGGCGGGCGTCGCCCACCTGCACGTGTTCGATTCGGGCGCGGCCATCCACCTCGACTCGTCGAAGGCGACCGCGCCGCTGCTGCGCGAGCTCGAACGCGTGGTCGCTATCTCGCCGACCGTCGCCGACATCGCCCGGCGCCGCTATCGAATCCGCCCGGAGCGGCTGCAGATCGTCCCCGCCGGTGTCGAGGTCGAAGGGGTCGGCGCCGCGAAAGCATCCGCGAGAGCCGAGGCGCGCCGATCGCTCGACATCGCCGACGACGCGCTCGTCTTCCTCACCTTAGGCGACTTTGAAGTCGGGACGGGGCACCTGCTCGCCATCGCGGCCTTCGAGCGGGTTCTCCAGCGGCACGCGAAGGCCTTCCTGATTTGCGCGGGCGACGCGACAGTCGAGAGTCGAGAGTCGAGGGTCGAGAGTTTGGGGGTTGCTGGTTCGAGGCCGGCGGTTCGCATCGAGCGCCTGGACGCGTCCTCGACGACGGAGGCGCTGTTCGCTGCCTCGGACTTCTTCGTTCAGCCGGTCGGAATCGACGGCCTGCGGCGCCGCACGCTCGAGGCGGTCGCGCGCGGAATGCCGCTCGTCGCCCCGAATGGCCCCGACGTCCGCGATCTTCTCGGCGAGCCTGCCTCGGGCGTGGTCTTCAACGAGAGGGTCAATTGGGCGCGGAGGAAGAAGGCCCTCGCTGCGCTTCGCGAGCCGAGCGCGGAGGCGATCTCCATGCTCGCCAACGCGATGGGGCGCGCCTGCCGTGAGGCTGAGGCTCTCAAGAGCGCTGCGGCGAGTGGGGTGGGGCGGTCGGTCGTGGAGAACGCCTACGCTTTGGAGGCGATCGCACGGCTCTTCGAAGGGGACTTCCTCGGAACCTGGAGCGCCTGAGCCCCGCGCGGCCTGGCCTTCGTTTGCCGGCTTGAGTCGCTTTCGAGCAGTGCTCCAGAGCGGCGCGCCGGCCTGCGCCGTTTCGGATCGATCCGCGCCGCCAAGACGGCTGCTTGGCCGGGCACAGGCTTCGCAATCTCCCCGATCGACTTCGCGATTTGGGAGGAAGCGATGCTGGGACCGGCTCTCGAGGGCAAGTTCCCGGCGATTGTTGGCCGGGATACGATGCCGCGCAGAATGACCGCCACGGACCGAAGCAGCGCCGTTCTTCTTGCCGTCAGCGAGCTCGTGGGCCGGGAAATCGCGCTCGATGACCTCCTCCTCATCCTCGTAGACCGCATCGCGCGCGCCATGGACGCCGACAGGGGCACGCTCTACCTCGTCGGTCGCGGCAAGGGCGAGGTCTTCTCCCGCGCGGCCCATCTGCCGGAGATCCGCGAGATCCGGCTCAAGCTGGGGCAGGGGATCGCCGGCTCTGTCGCCGAGACCGGCGAGGTGGTCAACGTCCCGACGACCAACAAGGACGCGCGCTTCTTTGGAGGAGAGGCGTAGACGAGCGCACGGGCTATCGGACCGAGTCCATCCTCGCGGCGCCGCTGTTCGACCGAAACGGCATCATCATCGGCGTGGTTCAGCTCCTCAACAAGCGCGGCGGGCCGTTCACCCGCGACGACTCGGCGGTCCTGCAGGCGCTGGCCGCGCAGGCGGCCGCCGCGGTCGAGGCGACGACCTTCTACCCGGCGCTCTTCCGCGCCCCGGCCGAGGCCAACGAGCCGCTGCCGCTCGACAGGTTCAACCGCATCATCGGCGAGTCGGCGGCGATGCGGCACGTCTACAAGCTCCTCTCGCGCGCCGCCGCCTCCGAGGCCACCGTCCTCATCCACGGCGAGAGCGGCACGGGCAAGGAGCTCTTCTCGCGCGCGGTCCACGTCAACTCGCCGCGACGCGACAAGCCCTTCGTCAAGGTGGACTGCGCGGCGCTCCCGACCTCGCTCATCGAGAACGAGCTGTTCGGCCACGAGAAGGGCGCCTACACGAGCGCGGATCAGCGCGCGCTCGGCAAGTTCGACCTGGCCCAGGGTGGCACCATCTTCCTCGACGAGATAGGCGAGCTGCCGCTGGCGGTCCGGGGCAAGCTGCTGCGAGTCCTCCAGGACCGCGAGTTCGAGAGGGTGGGAGGCAACCGCACCGTCCGCGTGGACGCGCGTGTCGTCGCCGCCACCAATCGCGACATCGAGAAGCTGGTCGCCGAGGGCCGATTCCGCGCGGACCTTTACTACCGGATCAAGGTCGTCGAGCTGCGCCTGCCGCCGCTCAGGGAGCGCGGCGCGGACGACATCGTCCCGCTGGTGCGCCACTTCGTCTCCGCCGCAGCCCGGCGCCACGGGCGCGAGATCCCCAGCGTCGCGCCGGGCGCGCTCGAGCGGCTCGTCGAGTATCCCTGGCCCGGCAACGTCCGCGAGCTCGAGAACTGCATCGAGAGCGCGGTGGTCATCATGGACGGTCCGGAGCTGCTCCCCGAGCACCTGCCGCTCCCCGAACGCAACCGGCTCTCGGAGGGCGCCGAAGCTCTCGAGGAGGAAGGCGCGGGCGCGAGCGAGGCCGAGATGCCCATCCCCGCCGAAGCTGCGGGCATCCGGCCGCTCGCCGAGGTCGAGCGCGAACACATCCTTCAGGTGCTCGACCGGGTCGGTGGCAACCGCAGCCTCGCCTCGCGGCTGCTCGGGATTGGCCGCAACACGCTCGCCCGGAAGCTGCGCTCCTACGGCCGCTGAGCCGACGCTCGGCCCGGCGACGATGCCGCCGAACCGGCGATCGTGAGCGTTTCGATCGCTTGCGGCGCGGTCCTTCAGCAGGTGGCCGGCGGGGGCGGCACCTCGGGCCGGGTGAGCGAGCCGCGCAGCCGGCCTCCGGCGCTCGCCAGGTAGAAGCGCGCGTGGCGCAGATCGCGCTTGAGCGTCGCTAGCGAGGCGCCGGCGAGCGGGCGCAGGCACTGGTAGGCCATGAACCAGACCGGATAGCCGTGCTTGCGCATCACACGCCCCATCCCCGAGCCGTAGGTCCAGGCCCGCCGCGCTTCGGGGCCGGTCT
>JBMNNX010000472.1:0-3208 GCA_050942745.1 Myxococcales bacterium | reverse complement strand
GGGCAACCTGACCGCCGTCTACCTGGACACCATCACCCTCGACACTACGGCGCCGACCGCACAGAGCTTCGCCGCCTTGCAGAACCCGACGCGGTTCGCCCAGGTGGATCTGTCGCTGCTCGCTCACGGAGCCACGCGCATGTGCGTGAAGGGCTCGATCCAGGGGAGCTGCGATCATGACTCCGTGCCCCCGTCGAGCTGGGAGGTCTACTCCACCAGCAAGAGCGTCACTCTGGCCGGCGCCGAGGGTGACAAACCTCTCTCCGTCCGATTCGCCGACGAGGCGGGCAACCTGAGCGGGACCCTGGGCACCTCGGTGCGCTACGACATCACGGCACCGATCCCCGGGGCCCCGGCGGTGCTGGTCAAGGGTTGGCGCGTCGACCCGGCCGGCGGCGCCGACCTCGAGGATCTGGAGGTGAGCTACACGGCGGAGGTGATGGTGGAGCTGCGCGCGGACGGGGCGACCCGGGTCGCGGTCAGCAACACCGAGCTCGACTGCAACGCCGCCGACTACCAGTCGCTCGCCTTCAGCGGTGGGCGCGCGACGCTCCACCACCTCCTGGCGAACGGCACCGGCACGCGGCGAGTGCGGGCCTGCTTCGCCGACGAGGCGGGCAACGTCACCTCCGCGGCGCTCACCGGCGAGATCTACCTCGACCAGCAGGCTCCCGCGGTCGTCGGCTTCAGCATCGCGGACGGGGCGCGCTGGACGCGGCAGACGACGGTGGACCTGACCGAGATCGACACCGTCGACGACTTCCCGCAGCCGGGGTTCATGCGGCTGATGAACTGCGACTCCGGCAACCTGTCGAGCTGTTTCTGGGGCGCGTGGATGCCGATGGCCGACAGCTACACGGGTTGGCCCCTCGATGGTGCAGATGGGCTCAAGCGGGTCTACCTGCAGGTGCGCGACCGCGCAGGAAACGTGGCCCTCGCGCCGGCCGCGGCGACCATCGAGCTCGACAGCCTGGCGCCGACGACCCCGGGCGCGCCAGTCGTCATGCCTCAGAGCCGAGAAGCGACGCTCAGTTGGGCCGCGGGCGTCGACGCGAACCTCTCCGAGTACCGGATCGACTACAGCCAGGACGCCTCGTTCGCCTCGGGGGTGGCCACGGTCTCGGTCCCGAGCTCGATGACCACGGCGGTGATCACCGGGCTGCTCAATCGCGTGCCTTACCACTTCCGCGTGCGCGCCCTCGACGCAGCGGGCAACTCCAGCGGGTATTCACCCTCGGCCTCCGGGGCCCTCGGCTTGAGCCCGATGGTCTTCGACCCCAGCCATGGCCCTGTCGACGAGTGGAGCGGGTCGCCCTACGGCGGGCCGCGCATGCACTACTTCGACGGCGAGCTGTTCGTCTATGGGCTAGACGAGGGCGAGGCCGGGCGGCAATTCGCCATCCGCCGTTGCCGCGTCTCCGAGGAAGACTGCCGGGCGGCGAGCAGTTGGAGCATGCACTCCTTCAGCACCATTCCTGACGGCAGCGGCATTCCCGGCAGCGGCAACCCCTATGTGATCACCGGTTCCTACAGCTTCGTGGCCACCCGGAAGAGCTATTACGTTTCCTTCATTCATTCGGACTCCGAGGGGAACCAGATCATCCTGGCCACCTGCGATCGGGCGGCCCCCGGCGGCTGTTTTGGCCCGGGCGCGGAATGGACCCATCGGATGATGACCAGCGGCACCATGCAGGAGGCGGAGGGCGGGCCGAGGCTGGCCTACAACGGCGCCCGCGTCTATCTCGCCTATGTCCGGAACGGCGAGAGTTTGCGGGTCCCGTTCGTCACCTCTTGCAGCGAGGCGAAGAGCGACTGCGCTACGGCGGTTTGGGCGTCCGAGGCGCCGTTCTCGCAACAGGTGGATTATTACAATCCGGAGCTCTCACTGACTGCCACCGACGAGCGTGTCTGGATGGCCTTCAGCGACGCAAACGGCGACATCCGAATCGGCGTCTGTCGCGTCGGCACCGGCTGTGACGAGAACCCCACGGCGGTTTGGCCCCAGTACACGTTGAGCAAGGTCGCCAATCCGACAAGGTGGCCTCAGCTTGCCTTCAGCGGCCGCTACCTCTATCTGGCGTGGGCCGAGGCCTTCTCGCAGAAGATGAGGCGCTGCCCGGTGAGCACCGGCTGTGACTTAGCGACCGACTGGGAGCCCATACCGGCCGGAGATTTCGTCGCTTCCACCGGCGGCGTGCCGCCGTTCTCCCTGGTCGCCGCCGAGGGCGTCCTGCACGCAGCCTGGCACCAGAGGAGCAGCGGGGAGGTCCACTACGGCTCGTGTATCGATCCCGACGGCCGCGACTGCGCCCGACGCGGCAACTGGGACAGCTTCGTGGTCGAGCGCTTCGTGAGCCAAGCCACCTGGCCGGGCCTGGCCAGCTACGGGCCCAATCTGGCGCTCAGCTACCACGACAATCTGCGGCGTCTGAAAGTGATCCAGCCGCTCATCGCCACTCCAACCGTGTTCGCCGCCGCGCCCGGGGTCGGTGAGGTTCGCGCCGCGTGGAGCGCCACCCCCAGTGTCGATGGCTTCCAGCAGCTTCTGGGCAGCGGACCGGGCACCTGGGATAGCCAGATCGTCGTTCCAGATTCGCTGGCAACCACCTCGGCGGTCGCTGTCGGCCCGGACGAAGAGATGCTCACCACGCTGCGCCCGTTCCGAGGCGGGCAGCTCGGCGACGACGCGCTGCCGCGCAGGGTCCGTCCCTTCCAGCACGGGACGGTCTTCGCTGGAGCTCCGGTCTCCTACGCGGTCGCGACAAATTCCAACCGCATCTTCGCCGCGTATGCGCAGGGCACGTCTCTCTACCTGCGCCACTGCAACACGGCACTCGACTGCTCGCTACCGGCGAGCTGGAGCGCCGCGGTCTTGATCTACAACTCCCTGCACGCCACCGACCCTGGCTTCCAGCTCGTCGCGACCGACGAGAAGCTCTACCTCGTCTACGCCAATAGCGCCTCGTCGGCGATGTACTTCGGGCGCTGCGATTTGGCGACCGGCTGCGATCAGCCGGAGGACTTCAGCGCGCTGCAACTGCTGCCCAGCGGCGGCGGCCGGGCGCCGGCGCTCGCCGTGGCCGACGACGGGCGGCTGGTCATCGCCGCGAACGACCTCAACACGCTGCGGGTCTTCGTGTGCGACGACCGTGTGGACTGCCGCGTCCTCGGGAACTGGACCGTTCGCCTGCAGATCAGTGGCGTGTTC
>JBMNNX010000126.1:0-18009 GCA_050942745.1 Myxococcales bacterium | reverse complement strand
GTGGGCCAGCTCGCTGACACGATAGAGCAAGAAGCAAGGAACCCATCGAGAGATAGGGAGGACTCCCTTGCTCGCCTGTCCGCCTATCTCGAGCCAACCTGTGCTGCCGTCTAAAGATCCTCCCCATTCATTGCCATGCGCCCCTACCTGCCGTCGCCGGGCGCATTGCCATGCGCCCCTACCTGCCGTCGCCGGGCGCATTGCCATGCGCCCCTACCTGCCGTCGCCGGGCGCATTGCCATGCGCCCCTACCCACCTTCGCCGGGCGCATTGCCGTGCGCCCCTACCTGCATTCGCCGGGCGCGTTGCTATGTGCCCCTACCTGCCTTCGCCCGACGCATTGCCATGCGCCCCGGCCGACCTGCGGCGGTCGCACGCCTAGAGCCGGCGAGGCCGCTCGGGCGCGATCTCGCAGGAGTGGTACGCTCGCCGTCGATTCCCTACGTCGCGCTGGAGCCCACGATGAAGACCGCCTCTCGCATCCTCTTTCGCCTCTTGGGCATCGTCGCCCCGGCGGCCCTGACCTCCTGCGGCCCGCAGGTGCAGCCCGCCTACGGCGCTCCGGTGCGCTTTGACATCGCGGGCAGGGTCGTCGTCCGCACCAAAGGCACCGGCATCCCGGGCATCAAGATCGACTGCCTGAAGGCCGGCCAGCAGCCCTTTATCGCGGCCTACTCGGACAAGGACGGGCAGTTCGGGCTCTACGGGGACTGCGATCAGCTCCGCGCCGAGGACGTGGACGGGGCCGAGAACGGCGGCCCGTACCAGACGGCGACCGTCGATGTGACCCTCGGCGACGAGAACGTGCTGATCAACATGGAGGAGTAGTCGCCGCCGCCCTCGGGCTCGGCGCGAGCCGTCCGGCGACCGAGCGACGGAGCCTGCCCTGGCGTGGGGAGAGCTCGGCTCGGTCTGCGCCTACGCCGCCCTCCCCGCGCTCGCCCGCGAGCTCGTGACCACATCGAGCACCTGCTCGAAGCAGGAGAGCCGCACCGTCGGCCGCCCGGTCCGCTCGTCGGGCGCGTGTCGCAGGTGGCGGCGGGTCGCCGAGGGCGCCGAGATGATCGCCAGCCGCTCGAGGTATTCGGCCGAGACGTAGGTGCCGTACTCGGCCCAGCAGTCGAGCGCGCCTGTCTCGCGGGCCACCCGCACGTCCTTCGTCAGGCTGTCGCCGACGAAGGCGACCTCCGAGGGCTCGACTCCAAGGTCGGCGCAAATGCGCAGCAGGCCCGCCGGGTTCGGCTTCTCGAGCTCGCGGGGCAGCTCGTAGACCGGGCACTCGAGCTGGATTCCCCCGGCCTCCTCGCGCTTTCGGATTTCGGGGTCGATCCCGCTGTCGGGGAAAGGGAAGGCGGGCAGGGTGTAGAGGGCGGTCAGCAGGCCGTCGAGCTTCATCTTCAGCGCGCGCCGCTCGGCCGGGTTGCGCGGCGCGTCGGTAAGCGCGACCACCGGCACCTTCCACTCCTTGAGCTTGCGCAGGGTCTCGACCACGCCGCGGTAGGGCTGCAGGTACCTGCGGCGCGCGGCGCTGAATGCCTCGCGGGCCGGGGTGATGACCAGCTTGTTGAACGACTCGAAGTCCGAGCTGAACTCGTCGAAGAGCGCCGACTCCTGGATGGCGAACGGGTACTCGTTCGATTCGTAGCGCTCGTAGACCGCCTTGAGCGCCTGGACGACCTTGATGCGCGGGGAGCCGGTGGTGCGGCACAGGCTGTCGACCATCGCCTCTATCGACGGGACGATGTAGTCCACCCACGAGTAGAGGGTGTTGTCCATGTCGGTGACGACCGCGCGGATCACGAGAGCTGCTCCTTCACCAGGGTTCGTGCGGCGCCGCCGAGGCCGGGCCCGCGGGCGGCCGGGCTTCAGGCAGGACGGTCACAGGCGGCGCCGGATTGTCGCGCTGCCGCCCCGGGCGTAGGCGAGCTCGCGCTGTTCCATCTTCAGGTCGAA
The DNA here is from genome assembly GCA_050942745.1 of Myxococcales bacterium. Taxonomy (GTDB): domain Bacteria; phylum Myxococcota; class Myxococcia; order Myxococcales; family UBA5297; genus UBA10939. The sequence continues at coordinate 16,056 of JBMNNX010000126.1, read as the reverse complement.
GAGCCGGTCGGCGATCATCACCAGCCGCTCGCCCTCGAGCACGCCCTTGCGCAGCCGCGCCGGCAGGCCGATGCAGCCGAGGTGCGAGCCGCTGATGGCCCCAGCCATCGCCGCCACCGAGTCGGCGTCGCCCCCGGCGCGCAGCGCCAGCGTCATGCAGGCCCGGAAGTCGTCCGGGGCCTTGAGGAAGGCGAAGAAGGCCATCAAGACCGAGGGGATGACGAAGGGGCTAATCCCCGGCCAGTCGCTCAGCTGCAGCGGCGCAAGCCCGGCGCGGGCAATGACCGGGACCGCGGTGGCCGGGTCGCAGCGCACGAGCTGCGGCAGCCGCTCGATCTCGTGGGCAAAGCTCTGATCCATCTGCCCGACGACCATGGCGACCTTGCGGCACCAGGTGTCGGCCGGCAGCCGCTCGCCCGAGAGGTTCACCGCCACCGCCGCCGCGAGCGCGGCCCCGCCGGCCTGCGCGCGCCGATCCTTGTGGGTGATGACGCCCTGGATCTCCGCGTCGCGGGGGATCTTGGAGAGGTCGTCGAAGTGCAGCAGCGCCAGCGGCGCGGCGCGCACCGCGGCCCCGTTGCCCGCATTGCCGATGGCCGCTCCCGCGCTCATCCATGGCACGCCCTGTAGAAGCCGCTCGACCGACTCGGTGCAGGCCTGGCCCGCGCAGAGGATGACCCCGTCCTTCCACAGGGCGGCCAGCCTTTGCGCGATGGCCCGGCCATCCACCTTGCCGGCCGACAGGATGATCGCCTCGGCCACCGCCAGGGTCATCTGCGTGTCGTCGGTCCAGCGGCCCTTCTGGAAGCGGCCGCGGGGACGGGCGACGAAGTCCTCGGCGATCTGCGGAACCCGGGCGATCGCCTCGGGCGGCGCGCCCTCAAACGGGAAGCCGAGCGCGTCGCCAATGGCGCAGCCGAGGAGGGTGGCGCGAAACCGGTCGCGCAGCTCGGAAGGGGACAAAGGCATGAGCAGCGGCCGAGCATAGCGACCGCTCCCCAGGGTCGCAATCTTCCTGTCCCCGCCGCAAAGAACGCGCCCCTCGGGAGCGCCCAACCTCGCGAAATCCGGGCGGTCTGCGCCCGCCGCGGGCGGGCGCAGGGCGCGTCTGCGGCCGCTACTGGCCCTCGCGTGCTTCCTTTTCGCGCAGCGCCTCGCCGAGCGTCGTCGTCAGCTCCTCGCCGCGGCCTGCCCCTGGCTCCTCGGCCACCGGCACCAGCGGCGAGAGCGAGACGCGCCGGTTCTCCCAGTCGACCGGGCCGACGAGCACGTCGAGCTCCTGGCCCACGGTGACCAGGTCCTCGGGGTTGTCGACCCGGCGGCCGCCGGCGAGGTCGCTGACGTGGATGAGCCCATCGACCCCGGGCACCAGCTCGACGAAGACGCCGAAGGGCTGGATGCCGACGACCTTGCCGCGGAAGGCGGCCCCCTCGGTCAGCCACTCGCGCGCGGCCTCCCAGGGGTCGGCCTCCAGGGCCTTGAGCGAGACGGTCACCCGGGGGCGCCGCTTGCCCTCGCCCAGATCGACCTTGAGCACCTGGACGTCTATCTCCTGGCCGGGCTTGAGCACGTCGGCCGGCTTGCTGATGCGCCGGCGGGTCACCTCGCTGGTCGGCAAGAGCGCGTCGACCCCGCCGACGTCGACGAAGGCGCCAAAGTCGTGCAGCGAGGCGACGATTCCGTGGACGGTCTGGCCCTCGGCGATTTTGGCGAGCGTCTCCTGGGCCTTGGCGCTGCGCTCCTCGTCCATCAGCGCGCGCCGGGAGACGACGACCTGGCGGCCGCGCAGGTCGTGGACCTTGAAGCTCATGCGCTGGCCGACGAACTTCGACAGATCGTCGGGCGGGCGGGTGTCTATCTGTGACATCGGGCAGAAGGCGCGCACCCCGCCTATCTGCACCTCGAGGCCGCCGCGGTTGTAGCCGCGCACCACGCCGGTGACCGTGCGTCCCTCGCGCTTGGCCTCGGCGAGGTACTGGCGCCCGAGCCGCCCGCCGGGCACCTGCGCGGTGATGCGGGCCGGCTCGCCCTCGCTGCCCTCGTCGATGACGGTGCCCTCGACCTCGTCGCCGACCTCGACGTGCAAGGGCTCGCCCTCGGCGGTGACCTCCGACAGGCTCAACAGCGCCTCGCGCTTCGCCCCGAGGTCAACGATCGCGTCGCGCTCGCCGACCGACAGGACGGTCCCCTTGACCCGATCGCCCTTGGCGATCGTCACCCGCGCCTTGGAGAGGCTCTCCTCGAGAAGCTCCTCGAACGAGGGTTCGTGCTCTCCGCCCGCGGTCCCGCCACCCATCCCTAGCTCTGCCATGTGCACCTATTGGCGCCTCACGGGGCGCCGCCGAAGTGTTGTCCCAGGTGGAAGACCGCCCGCCGGTCTTCCCTTCATGCGCCGCGTAGCCGCTGCGTCGCGCGAGCTAACGCTGGGCACGCCAGACAAACGCGCCAAGCGGCTTGCGTTTCGGATGGCAGGCGTGCTGTGCCGCAAGCGCGCCAGGCGAGCGATTTCGGCACTCTTCGGACCGACTGGCTGTGCGATCTGGCGGGCGCCCGGCGGGGATCGGAACTCGCGGGCGGCGGCGGGCCGCAAAGAGGCGAAGGCGCGGTCGTTGCGCTACCCTGGACTCGAATCGAAGGAGGGGCCGAGAGGAGGTATCCGGCATGAGGAGCAGGCGGAAGCCCCGAGCCTCTAAGCGGTCGCTCGCCAGGCTGCCCGTCGCCGCGGTGCTGCTCGCCGCGCTCGGCTGTGGGGATGTGGCCGAGCCGGGCCCGGGCACGATGCGCAGGGCGCTCGGCCCGGGCGAGCTCTTCATCAACGAGGTCCACGCCAACGCGGACTCGACCGCCGGCGACACCAACGGCGACGGCCAACCCAGCGAGAACCAGGACGAGTTCGTCGAGATCGTCAACGCGACCGGATCGAAGCTCGACGTCTCGGGGATCACCCTCTCGGACGCGACCGCGGTGCGCTTCACCTTCCCGCCGGGCACGGTCATCCCCGCCGGCGAGGCGGCGGTGGTCTTCGGCGGCGGCGCGCCGCGCGGCGAGTTCGGCAATGCCGCGCGCTTCGGCCTGGTCTTCACCGCCTCGCTCGGCCTCAACAACGGCACGCCCGACTACGTCGTGCTCAAGCAGGGCTCGGTCGAGCTCGACCGCGCCGACTTCGCCGATCCCGCCGACGGCATCTCGCTCAACCGCAACCCCGACGGCAATCCAGCCGGCGCCTTCGTCGCGCACGACACCGTGCCCGGGGCCGTCGGAGGCTTCAGCCCGGGCGCGCGCGTGGACGGCCGGCCGTTCGCTCGCCACCTCTTCGGTGCCAATCCCGAGATGGGGCTCACCTCTGGCGGAGTCGCCGTGGAGATCAGCGGTTGCGGCTTCTCCGAAGGCCTGCTCGCGGTCCACTTCAAGCGCCAGGGCGCCACCGCCGCTTCGCCCGGGTTCCAGCGCCGCTCGAGCAGCCTCATCGTCGCGGTCGCTCCTCCTTTTTCCGAAGGGCTGGTGGACATCGAGGTCGTGGACGACGAGGGGAGCATCCTCGGCCAGGGGCTCTTCTCCTACGTCACCAGCTTCCCGTCGCCGGACGCCGGGCTGCCGCCCGATGCCGGGCTGCCGAGAGATGCGGGGGCTCCGCCGCGCGACGCCGGCCAGGACGCGGGGGCCGAGCCGGCGGTCGACGCGGGATTCGAGCAAGACGCGGGCGTCGCGCCTGAGCCGGAGCTCGATGCGGGCTTTCCGCCGGTCGATGTGCCTTATCCCGAGCCGGAGCCCGAACCCGAGCCCGACGCCGGCACGCGGCGCGCTCCGCCGGCATCAGGTGGGGCGCTCGGGTGCAGTGCCGGTGGAGCCGAAGGGTGGGGGTTCGGCCTGCTGGCGCTCTTCGGCTCGTGCTGCCGGCGGCGGTGAAGCGGCTCGCGGGCGCCGGGGGAGGCTCGCTTTGCGGCTCAGACGCCCGCGGTCGAGCGCTGCGGACGGGGTGAGACGCGAGGGCGATTGAAAGTGCTGTAAAGTCGCGCGCTTGCGGGCGACGATCGAGGCCGCGGGAAGGTGCCTGTCGTGCGCCAGGATGGCCCAGGAGGCGCCGTTCGACCCCCGGCCCTATTACAGCAAGCCTGGCGACCCAAAATCGCTCTACGGGCCAGCTAGGGGCCTTCTCGGGCCGATCCGGCGCTTGGAGGGCTCGTCTACGCGACCTGCGGGGACGGTTGCCCCGAGGGCGGGCCTGCGGTTGATCGCCCATCCCCCGTGCGGCATCAGACCCGCAAGCGCGCTGCCCACTACCCCCGCGCGCCCCTGCGGAGGTCGTGCCTTGGTCGCCCTCTCTCGTCCGCTGCTCGCTAGGTTGGTCGCGTTTTCCTTCTGTCTGCCCGCCTCCTCGGCGCTCGCAAGCGGCGAGGTGACCGAGCAGCAGATCCAGGCGCTGGGGCGGTGGGGCTTCACGCTCGCCTACCTGGGGCAGACCGTCACGCACCCGGGCGCCCAGGCCTCGGTTCAGTACCGGCTCTTCGGTTCGGGCCGCCCCCACCAGATCTTCTCCCGCGGCTACCTGGGCGGCTACCTCCACCCGCGTTCCCACGTGGGCCTGCTCACTGGCCTCGAGCTCGGCTATCGGGCCACCGCCTCCTTCGGCCTGAGCGGCGAGCTTTCGGTCGGGGCCGGCTATCAGCACACCTTTCTCGCCGCTCCCGTCTACGAAGTCGGAGCCGGCGGCGCAGTCTCGGAGGTCCACTCTGCCGGCCGGCCGGGCTTTGCCCCCTCGCTGTCGCTGGGCGTCGGATGGGACTGGGGGAGCCGCGGCGGCCCCCCGCTCACCGTGACGCTCCGGCCGCAAGCCTGGCTGCTGGTCCCCTACGCCCACACGACCGTCGTGCGCTTCGGCGTCGTCCTCGGAATCACCTATTCCCTCTGACTCGCGAGAAGAGATCCATGCGCTCCTTTGCCCTGCTTCTCGGCGCTTTGCTGCTGGGCGCCTGCGGCCCCGAGACCGTGGTCGATGACGTCTTCTTCGTGCGCTCGGGCGGCGCGGACATGCCCGTCTGGGTGCGTGGCGAGCCGGCCGCGCGGACGGTGGTGGTCTACATCGCCGGCGGGCCCGGCGGACCGGGCCTTTTCGCCGCCGATGCCCCGGCCTACCAGCGGCTGACCGAGCGATACCTGGTCGCGTTCTGGGACCAGCGCGCCTCGGGTGGCTCGACCGGGGACGCCAGCCCGGAGTCCTTGACGCTCGCTCAGTACGCGGACGACCTCGACGCCGTCGTGACGGTGGTCGAGGAGCTCTACGACCGACCCCGAATCGTGCTCTTGGGGCATAGCTGGGGCGGGCTGGTCGGCATCTCCTACCTGTCGGATCCGGCGCGCCAGGCGCGCATCCGCGCGTGGGTCTTCGTCGATGGCGCACACAACCTGCCCAAGGCGCTCTCCTTGTCCCGCGACTGGGCGAGGCAACAGGCCGAGGCGCGCATCGATGCGGGAAGTGACGTTGAGCGCTGGCGCGAAGAGCTCGACTGGTATCGCAGCCGCCCAGTTCTTGGCTGCTCCGACATGAGCCGGCATAGCTCGAACCTCTATCGCGAGGAGCCGGAGCGAGGCCGCACGTCGTCCGGCCTGGGGTCGGCCTGGCTCAACCTGTCAACGCCTTTCGACGGGATGGCGACCCTGGCGAGGCTGAGCGCGATGGCCGGGCAGCTCGCCAACGACGAGTCGCCGCTGTGCCAGGCGCTGATGTCCGACCTGAGCGCGAAGCTGCCCGGAATCACTCTGCCCATTCTGACTATCTGGGGACGCTTCGACCGGACGCTCCCGCTCGAGATGGGCGAGGAGGCACACGCGCTCTACGGCGCGCCCGCGGAGCAGAAGCGGCTGGTCGTCCTCGAGGACTCGGGACACGACTGCCCCAACGACGAGCCGGAGGCGTTTGCTTCGGCCATCGAGGCTTTCCTCGACGAGGTGCTTCAGGAGTGAGCGCGCGAAGGCGGCGCGGCGGCGGGGGCCGGTCTACCTTTCTTGGTCGGCAACCGGCCGGGGAGCGGAGAAAAGGGTCGTGATCACAAGGGGTTGAGAGCCTGTCTGGAAGCCGCGGGAAGGTGCCTGTCGCGCGCCAGGATGGCCCAGGAAGCGCTGAGCAACGCCGGCCCTATTACAGCAAGCCTGGCGACCCAAAATCGCTCCACGGGCCACCCAGGGGCATTCTCGGGCCGATCCGGCCCCCGAAAGGTGCCTATTCGCCCGTTTCGGCGGGGGCGGACGCGGTGGGGAAGGCGCGTCTGAGGAACGCGCGGAGGGTGGACAGCTCGCAGGAGAGCAGTCTCGGCTGGGCGCGCACGGCGCCGGGGAATCACCCGCGCCCCGCCGAACCCTGGACCCGCTCGAGCAGCGCCGCGGCCGCCTCGACCACCACGCCGCAGCGGTCGCCGTCGGGCGAGCCGATTCTCCAGTGCGTGACGCGTACGAGCTGGTCGGCCCAGACCGTCATGCCTTCGGGCGCCTGCTCTCGCGAGCGCGGCAGCACCCCGTCGAACGTCTTGAAATCAAAGCTCTTGTTCGCGCAGTCGGCCGGGTATTCGACCCGCACGAGCGCGTCGTCGTTGACCCGGCCGGTGGCGACGAGCGCGGCGTCGGCGACCTGCATCCGCACCCGCCCGCGGCCGACGACGTTGACCTCGCAGACGCGGTTCTCCTTCGAGAGCGGCACCTCGCAGGGGACCTCGCGCATCTCCTCCTCAAACAACCCGAAGGTCCCGAATCGGCCCAGGCTCTTGCTGGTGATGACCGCCCGGCGGATCTCGGCCTGAACGCGCTTGCCCTCGGCCACTTCCGGGCTCGAACACGCCGTCGCGGCCGCGGCGAGCGCCGCGGCGAGCGTAGGTACGGCGAAGCGCATCAGACCCGCTTCCAGGCCGGCAGCCGCTTCTCCGCGTACGAGTAGGCGGTCGCGGCGGAGATGATGTGGCAGACCCAGCCGAGCAGCCCGCCGCTGCCCACCCAGAAGCCCGGCGTGATGATCAGCCAGAAGAGGCCTCGCCAGATCGCGCCGTTGTAGATCTGGCCGACCCCCGGGATCAGGAAGCTGAGGACGGCGGCGACACCAGGCTTGCTCATCGAGTTCTCCTTTCGACCGGCCCTACGAATCGCCGCCGCGTCGATTGCATTGCCGCTGCCGTTCCGGCGGTCGCGGCCCGACGCCTTTCGGCCTGAGGCTCACAGCATACGGCTCTCGACAAAGCTCCCTGGATCACCAGGCCGCCGGGTGCGCGCGGCGCGCGAATGGGGGCAGATCGGCCGGCGGAACACCTGGCAGCCGAACGAGAGGTTCCCGGCCGATGAGCGCCCCGCTGCTCTTGTTGCTGATCGCCGCCACCGCGAGCGAGCCCGCAGTCCCCGAGCCGCTCGCGCGGTATCTGCGGGCGGCGCGAGAGAACAACCTCACCGTCGAGATCGCCCGGGCGCAGCTCTCGCAGGCCTCGGCGCAGCGCGATCAGGCGCTGGGCAGCTTGCTGCCCGGGCTCTCGCTCGAAGCGATCTACACGAGGAACCAATACGAGTCGTCGGTTCAGTCGCCAGGGCTGCGGATCATCATCGGCCTCAGGGACAGCGTCGTCGCCCGCGCCGCTCTGAACGTGCCCATCTTCGATCTGCCCTCGTACTCGCGCTATTGGGCGTCGGGCCACGCGCTCGAGGCGGCACGAGAGGCGGTCGACGCGAGCCTCCTGGACGTCGAGCTGGCGGTCGTAGAGGCCTACTACCAGGTCGTCGCCAACCAGGGGCTCGTCGCCGCGGCGCGCCGCGCGGTGGAGGTGGCGCAAGAGAGCGAGCGCCTCGCGCGCGTGCGCTTCGAGGCCGGAACGGTGACGATGCTCGCGGTGGACACCGCCCGCGTCGATCGCGCCCGCGCCGAGCAGAACCTCATCGCGGCGCGCCGCTCGTTGGCGGTCGCCAGCCGCAACCTTGCCACGTTGACCAGACTGCCCGAGCCCGGCGAGCTTCCCGAGCCCGTCGCGCCGGTGCCGAGCGAGCTGACCGAAGAGGCCTTCGTCCAGCGCGCGCTCGAGCGGAGGGCCGAGATCGCCCGGCAGAGCGCGCTGTTGCGCCAGGCCACCGCCTCGCGCAGCGAAGCCTGGGGACCGCTGGTGCCGACTCTCTCGGGGTTCCTCCGGGAGAACTACAGCAACGCCGCTGGGTTCGTGGGCAACGAGTTCTTCTGGGAGGCCGGTTTCAGGCTCGACTGGCGGGTTGACCTCAGCATCATCGGCGCGGTGCGCCAGGTTGACGCACAGATCCGCGAGCAGGAGGCGCGGCTCCAGCAGACGATCGACACCGTGCGCGACCAGGTCCACACCGCCTGGCTCGACGTGCGAGCCAACCTCTCCCGGCTCGAAGTGGCGCGCGTCGAGGAGAGCAGCGCCCGCGACGCCCTTGAGATTACGCGCGCGCGCTACGAGGCAGGCACCGCTACCTCCTTCGAGCTGTCGCAGGCCCAGAGTGACGCCTTCAGCGCCGACGCGAACCTCGTCCAGGCGCGCGCCGATCTCGCCTACTCGATGCTCGTTCTGCAGAAGGCGAGCGGGCTGAGCCTGCTCGCCGAAGACGGGGAGTAGCCGCGGCGTCAGGGCGGCAGCAAAGCCGTATCGCAACGCATTGGAGCGCAAGGGTCGTTGCAGTGGAGTCAGGTCTCACCGGTCCCCTCGAGCGAAGCTCCCCGCGCGCCATCGGCGGGAGCGAGGTCGAGGGGCTCATATTGCTCTGGGCCGGCCGGAACGCGCCTCGTCGGTGTGTGAGGCAAATCGTCGCGAGCTCGTTTCGCGTTGAAGCCCGGGAGGAAGCCGATGCAAAAGGTCCTTCGTTTGCTGCTTCTTTCCTCGAGCCTGTTTGCCGCCTCGAGCGTTCGGGCCGACGAGCCCGAGTCCCGGCCGGTGACCTCGCGCTGGAGCGTCGAGCTTTATGGCTTCGTCGAGGCGAACGCCATTTGGGACTCGACGCAGGGCATTCCCGCGGTGGCCGGTCACCCCAACATCGCCAAGCCGAACACCTTCGAAGGCTCACACCCGCAGCTCCAGTTCAGCCTGCAGAACACGCGCGTCGGGCTGCGCATCGGCGGTCCTGAGATCGGGCGCGTCACCACGGAGGGCGTCGTCGAGGCCGATTTTCGCGGGAACCAGCCTGCCGAAGTCAGCGAGACCTCGCTCTTCAACAATCCCGCCCTGCGACTGCGGCGCAGCTTCGTGCGTCTTGGCCTCGGGTCCTTTCACCTCTTGGCCGGCCAGGAGTGGGCGCTGTTCGGGTTCCAGTCCGACTTCGCGCCGAACATCGTCGCGACACCGAGCATCCCGGGCCAACCGTCGTCGCGAATCGCGCAGCTTCGGCTCTCCCAGGATTTCGACTGGGAGCCCGCGAGCCTGGTGCTCGCCCTGGCCGCTGCGCGCCCGCCACAGAGCGCTGCCGCCTTTCCCGACTTTCAGGCCGGGACGCGGCTGCTGATCAATCGCTGGAAGGGCTGGTATACGCCGGGGCACATGAAGACGAAGTTCGTCGAGGCTTCGGTCGCGGTCTCGGCGACGGTGAGGAAGCTCGAGCAGCCGGCGCTCGTGCCGAATCCGGGTGCGTCCACGCCGGTGGAAAGCGCGATCGGCTGGGGCGTTTCGGTGGACGCCATCGTGCCGATCATCCCGCGCACCGCCAAAGACCGGGGCAACGCGCTGACTGCAGTCGGTAGCTGGATCACCGGGCAGGGAATCAGCGACCTCTTCACGCGGCTCAACGGCGGCTTCAACTTCCCTGCGAACTTGCCGCCGGGCTATCCGCTGGAGATCGAGCGGGGCCTCGCCTGGTTCGACGAAGCGGGCCAATTCGAGGCCATAGCCTGGCGTATGTGGCGGGCGAACCTGCAGTACTACCTGCCGCCCGCGGGCGAGGTCTGGCTGTCCGCGAACGTCTCCTCCGTCCGCTCGCCGAACATCTTCAGCTTTGGCCCGCGCGCCTCGCTCTGGGACCACATGGTCTGGGCCGAGGGCGCGCTCTTTTGGGCCCCGGTGCCTGCGCTGCGCTTCGCGGTCGCCTACGACTGGTACCGCGAGAGGTACGGCGACGGCGTGGTCGCGATAAACGATCGCGTGCAGCTTTCGGCCTGGTTGGTCTTTTGATGGTAAGGGCGGATCTCAAAGCGCCCGTCCCCGCAGGCCCGGTGGCGGTAGGGGTGCACACAATGCCCCCGTCCCTGCAGGATCGGGTTGGACGGGACGCGTGGCGGTGCGCCCGTCAAGAAACCGCGCAGCCGCCCAACCAAACCGACGCCGGCGCTACTTGGGTATCGCGCTGGTCAGCACCTCGGGCCCTGACGCCGTCACCAGCACGTCGTCCTCGATGCGCACGCCGCCGATGGGCAGCCATTTCTCGAGCGCCTCCCAGCGCACGGCATCCTTGTACTTCTCGCGTCGCTCCGGGTCCCCGAGCATCGCCGGGATGAAGTAGGCGCCCGGCTCGACGGTCATGAGGAACCCCTCCTCCAACGGGAAATCGACCCTCGGCCGCGCGCCGCAGCACATCCGGCCCTCCGGGCGCCCGGGTGCCGTGCCTCCGACGTCGCGCACGCGCAGACCGACCATGTGGCCGACGCCATGCGGGAAGAACGGGGCGACCGCGCCGGACTCGGCCAGGCCGGTTGCGTCGCCGACGAGGACGCCGAGGTCCTTCAGCCCCTGGGCGATGACGAGCGCCGCGGTGCGGTGGACGTCGTGCCACTCGACGCCGGGCCGGCACTTGTCGATGGCCGCGAGCTCGGCGGCGAGGACGATGTCGTAGAGCGCTTGCTGCTCCGGCGTGAACCGGTCGCCCGCCGGAATGGTCCGGGTCACGTCGGCGGTGTAGTCCGCGATCTCTCCGCCCGCGTCGATGAGCACCAGGTCGCCCGGCTTCACGACGCGCTCGCTCGGCGCGAAGTGCAGGATGGCCGAATGGTCGCCCGCGCCGACGATGGTCTCGAAGCCCACGCCGCGCGCGCCGGCGCGGAACATCTCGGCCTCGAGCTCTATCTGGATCTGTCGCTCGGTGACGCCCGGGCGCGCGACCTGGCGCGCCTTGGCAAAGCCCGCGGCAGTCGCCTCGACGGCGCGCCTCAAGAGCGCGATCTCCGCCGCGTCCTTGCGACGCCTCACGCCGTCGAGCCTCTCGCGCATGCGCTTCGAGAGCTGCTCGTCGGCGGGCACCGTAAGCACCTCGCTACTGCCCAACGCGGCGATAGGGCGCCCGCGCCGCGCCTCGATCCATTCGGCGAAGCTCGTCAGGTCCTCGCCCTCGGGCGCTTCGACCTCGCCCTCCCACAGCCGCTCGGAGGCGTCCACCTTTCGCACGAAGTGGGTCCAGCCCTTGCCGGGCTCGAAGGCGAGGATGCCGCCGGAGCGGCGCGATCCCGAGAGCCAGTAGTAGTCGGGGTGGGCGAGGAACGGATAGGTCTGGTCGTGGCCGCCCGGCTTGCCGATAGGCTCGCCGGCCGCGACGAGGACGATGGGCGCCTCGCTCCCGAAGGCTTCCGCTGCCCTGCGCTGACGCTCCTGGATGGTGGCTGTGTCGAAGACCATGGGCTCCTCCTCGTCGTGAGCACGCTGTGAGGATGCCAACGTCTACCACGCCGCGCGGGGCGGGCTCTCCCGCAGAGTCACCGCTTTGACAGCATCGCGGGTTCGGTGCCACGATGCTGGTGGTCTTACCACCAGCCAACTGAAGACTCTCACCCCGAGGCTCCCAACTTCCTCATGGCGCCCACCCTTCGTTCAGGAAACCGAAAGCCCAACTCGCGTGAGAAGCGGCCTGCGCCACCGGCGGGCCCGGACGCGCTGCTCGCGCCGCTGAAGGCTCGCAGCCTCAAGGACGAGTTCGCGTCCCGCTTCGAAGAGCTCATCCTCTCGGGCCGCTTCGGCCCCGGCGACAAGCTGCCTCCGGAGCGCGAGCTCGCCGAGTCGTTGCGCGTCAGCCGCCCGGTCGTGCACGAGGGCATCGTCGATCTCGCTGCGAAGGGCCTGGTGCGCATCGTGCCGCGCCACGGCGCCTACGTGAGCGACTACCGGCGCGAGGGCTCGGTCGAGCTGCTCGTTTCGCTCTTCAACTTCACCTACGGCGACCAGAAGCTCACCCTGCGCCTGCTCGACAGCCTGCTCGAGGTCCGCATCCTCTTCGAGACCGAGACGGCGCGCCTAGCCGCGCTGCGGCGCACTGCAGAACAGCTCGCCGAGCTTGAGTCCATCGTCGAGCGCGAAGAGGACATGCACACGCTGCCCGCGGAGGAGATCGCCCGCATCGACTTCGATTTCCACCATACCGTCGCGCTCTGCACGCAGAACGACGTCTACCCGCTGTTGATCAACTCGTTCCGGCGCATGTACCTGAGCGTGCTCGAGCTGTTTTATCGAAACCCCGGGGTCGTCGGGCCGGTGGTCGGGTACCACAAGGTGCTGCTCGAGAAGATCGCCGCCCGCGACGCGCCCGGGGCGCAAGAGACGATGGCGGCCGTCCTGCACTTCGGCGAGAAGAAGCTCCGGGCGGCCTTGTCGAGATCGAGGGGGACGCGATGACCAGGCGCTCGATGCCGCGGAGGCCCTACCCCCAAACGCCCTCGGCGCGCCGATGGGGAAGGGGCTTATCCGCGCCGGCTCCTCGGCGGAACGAAACGAGGACCGTCGCTCACGCCTGTAGCCTCCCGAGGAACGAGGGAGGCCGAGTCGAGTTGCCCTCGACTCCGGCCTCGCAAGCTCGGCCTGCGTTCGGGCTGACCGGTCTTCGCGCGTCGGGTCATGTGACGCGTCTTCAGCGTTGGCTGCACAGCTCGCGGAGGTGTGAGCGATGACCAGGCTCTCGTCGCTGCGCTCAGCGCTCGATCGCAAGGGCTACCGCGAGGTCGCCGTCCAGGAATGGCGCTCGTCGGTCGTCCTCGAAGGCTCGCTCCCTTCCTGGAACGACCGCGTCGCGGCCGGCTTCGTCGCCGCGGGCTTCAAGTACAAGGGTGTCGTCAACGACATCGAGGTCCCGGGTATCGCCAAGGACCGCTGGAGCGAGCCGTCGTTGCGCGACGGCACGCTCGAGGGCGCGCGTTTCGACGTGGTGATCATCGGCGGCGGCATCATCGGCGCCTCCATCGCCCGCGAGCTGACCCGGTACGACCTGTCGGTCGCGCTGCTCGAGAAGCAGTCGGACCTGGCGATGCACACCTCGGGGCGCAACGACGGGATGATCCACGACGGCTTCGGCGCGCGCCCGGGCACGCTCAAGGCCCGCTACAACGTGCGCGGCAACCGGCTGTGGACCGAGGACGCGCGCGAGCTCGGCATCGAGCTGAAGCGGCCCGGCTCGCTCATCCTCTTCCCCTCGCCGGCGGCGCACCTGCTCCGCCCGCTCATCTCCAAGCGCGCCCGCGCCATCGGCGTGGACGGCTGGGAGTTCTGGAGCCGCGAGAAGGTCGCCCGCGAGGAGCCGGAGCTGATCCGCGAGCAGCACGGCGCGATGTTCTTGCCTTCGGCCGGCGTCGTCTCGCCGTACAAGGCGGTTATCGCCTACGCCGAGAGCGCGGTGCTCAACGGCGCGCGCGTCTCGCTCGACACGCTGGTCTCCGGGTTCGATCAGGAGCAGGAGTCCGGCCGCACGCGCATCGCGCGGGTGCGCACCAACCGCGGGACCTGCTTCGCGCGCGTGGTGGTCAACGCCGCGGGCAACTGGGCCGACGTCGTCGCCGGGCTCGCCGACGATCGCTTCTTCTCGCTCCACCCGCGCCGCGGCACCGACGCCATCCTCGATCACTCGACCGGCGCCTTCCTCAGGCACATCGTGAGCAAGCCCTCGTTCCTGCAGGGCCGCTCGCGGACCAAGGGCGGCGGGCTGGTCAAGACCGTCGAGGGCAACGTGCTCGTCGGCCCCACCGCGCGCGAGCTGCCCGGCCGCGAGGACTACGCGACGACCCGCGACGAGCTCGAGGAGCTCAACCGCCACATCCGGCTCAACACCCGGCTCTCGCCCTCGCAGATCATCACCTACTTCGCCGGCGTGCGGCCGTGTACCTGGGAAGAGGACTTCATCGTCGAGCGCTCGCAGCACGTGGCAAACCTCGTCCACGCCGCGGGCATCCAGTCGCCCGGGCTCGCCTCCGCGCCGGCCATCGCGCGCGACGTCGCCGCGCTCTGCGTGGACGTGCTCTCCGAGACCCGGCAGGTGCGCCCCAACCCGCGGTTCGAGCCCCGCCGGCAGTGCCCAACGAGCCTCGGCCACCTGTCGCTCGAGGAGCGTTCGGCGATAATCGCCGCCAACCCGGCGTACGGGCGCGTCGTCTGCCGCTGCGAGCAGATCTCTGAAGGCGAGATCCTCGACGCGCTGCGCTCGCCCATACCCGTCAGCTCGCTCGACTCGATGAAGCGGCGCACCCGCGCCGGGATGGGGCGCTGCCACGGCGGCTTCTGCACGCCGAAGGTCATGGAGATCATCGCCCGCGAGCGCGGCATCCCGCTCGAAGAGGTGACGAAGAAAGGCGAGGGCTCGCGCCTGCTCAAGCAGCCGGAAGACTCGGCCGACGCACCCGCGAAATCCGCGCGGGGCGAGGAGGTGTCGTCATGATCCCCAGGACGCGCTGGGAGGTCGTCGTCGTCGGCGCCGGCCCGGCGGGATTGGCCGCCGCTTGCGCCGCGCACGACGTCGGCAGCCGCGTGGCGCTCGTCGAGCGCGAGGCGCGCGCCGGCGGCATCCTCAAGCAGTGCATCCACGACGGCTTCGGCGTGGTGCGCTTCAAGGAGAAGCTGACCGGGTCGGAGTACGCGCACCGCTTCCTGACGATGGCCGATGAGCGCGGGCTCGCCATTGATCGCGAGACCTTCCTGCTTTCGGCCCGCCGCGAGAACGGGCGCTTCGTGCTGGTGCTCGAGAACGCGGGGCAGGGCGTCTTCGAGTACGAGACGCCGGCGCTGGTGCTCGCGACCGGCTGCCGGGAACGGACCGACCGCCAGGTCTCCATCCAAGGCGACAGGCCCGCCGGCATCTACACCGCGGGGCTCGCGCAGCACTTCGTCAACGTCCAGGGCCGGCTGCCAGGACGGCGCGCGGTTATCCTCGGCTCGGGCGACATCGGGCTCATCATGGCCCGGCGCCTGACGCTCGAGGGCGTAGAGGTCGTCGGCGTCTACGAGGTGAAGAGCGAGCCTTCGGGCCTGACGCGCAACCTTCGCCAGTGCCTCGAGGACTTCGGAATCCCACTCCACCTCTCCACGACCGTCACCGAGGTCCACGGCAAGAACCGCGTCGAGGCGGTCACCGTCGCCCGGGTGGACGGATCGATGAGGCCCGTCGACGGGACCGAGGAGCGCATCGCCTGCGACACGCTCATCGTCTCGGTCGGCCTTATCCCCGAGAACGAGATCGCCGCCTCGCTCGGCGTCCCGCTCGATCCGGTGACCAAGGGCCCGTTCGTCGCGCAGGACATGATGACGCTGGTGCCGGGGGTCTTCTCCTGCGGCAACGCGCTGCAGGTGAACGACCTGGTGGACTACGTCTCGGAGACCGGCGAGACGGCCGGACGTGCCGCCGCGGCCTGGGCGAAGCGGTGCGCGAAGGACGAGGTTGGCGAGGCGGCGCGCGATCCCCGCCGGCTCGTCGCGGTGCGCGCGGGCGAGGGCGTCGCGAGCGTCGTCCCGCAGTTCCTCGACGCCGAGGGCGAGAGCCGCGCGCCGGTGTTCTTCCGGGTCAAGCAGACGATGCGCCAGGGCGCGGTCTGCCTGGCGACGACCGACGGAGGCGCTCAGGTCCACCGCAGGCGCCACCTGGTGCTGCGGCCGCCGGAGATGGAGCGCTTTGAGCTCGACCTCTCGCGCCTGCCGGAAGGAACCGCCGAGGTGCGGCTCGAGCTCGCTCCCGCCGAGGCAAAGCAGGCGGGCGCCGAGGAGGCGGCGGAGGAGCCGAGAAAGGCGGTGCAGCAATGAGCACGGCGACCAAGGTAGAGCTCGTCTGCATCGAGTGCCCGCGGAGCTGCACGCTCTCCATCGACGTCTCGCCGGACGGCGAGGCCGCGGTCAGCGGACACGGCTGCAAGCGCGG
>JBMNNX010000471.1:0-3212 GCA_050942745.1 Myxococcales bacterium | reverse complement strand
GATCACGCTGATGACCACGGAGGCGAAGACGAGCTGACGAGCCTGCTGACAGCCGAGACGTTTACGAGAGGCCAACCGGAGCTTTGGAGCGGGAACCCGGCGATGAAACCGAGGGTGATGAGCAGCATGGTGGCCAACCCCGCCCCAATCCCGAAGGCGAGGGAGATGACCGTGATCGCCGCGAGCGGGATGACGAAGAAGACGCCTCCCAAGGGCGCGGCGAGTAAGCCTGTAACAGACAGCGCGAGCAGCGCCCCGGCCGCAGCGGCCAGGTACCGGACGGCGAGTCGTGCTCCGTGTCGTTTCATCGAGGCACTCCTTGGGGAGCTGCGGCCGACGCAGGCCTATCGATTGGCAACCCGACGCGAGGTGGGGTGCATTCCCGGACGGCGCGACTTGCTGCAGTCAGCGCGAGCGGTCCGAGCGGCCGTGAGCCCGGCGCTCACCGCGCGTGCGCGGGCGGGTCCGAGGGCTCTCTTCGGTCGGCCCTCTCAGAGCTCGACGTCTTCGGTGGGAGGCTCGAAATCGAAGGGCCCGGCCACTTCCTGCGTGATCCAGCCGCCGAAGTAGCTCCCCTCGACGGCCCGCACTCTCTCTCCGTCAACGAAGCAGGCATCGACGCGGTCGGGGTAGAAGGCGATATAGCCCTTGACCTCGTGCAATAGCGGCGTCGGGTGCGGATAGGACCACGCGGCCTGGGCCGCGACCTTGTCGCCGACGACGACGTCGTAGTAGCGCGCGACCCCGCGGCACACGCACCAGGTGCGCCGCTCGGTCAGGCGCAGGTGGTCCATCCGAACGTCGGCGCGGGGAATGTAGTAGACGGGCGGTCGGCCGAATTCGAGGACGCGGCGGGCGCGGTAGGTCGCCGCCAGCTCGACGCCCTCGAAAGCGACGAGCACGTGCCTGTGGCTCGGCTCGACGCTCGGGCGGCGCGGGTACTCCCAGATCGACTCTTGGGCTTGATCTGTGCGTTCGTTCACTCGTGCGCCCCCTCGATCATCACTGCGCATGGCAGGGGTTTTGGACAACGCGGGACTGAGGAGCGGAGCCGGGCGCCAGTGGATTGGAGGCCTACTCGGCAAGTGGGCAAGAACCTGAGGTCTAGAGCCTGTCACCTATGGCCTGTCGAGTCCGGCTCTTCCGAGCAAAGCTCGACCGCCGGCGGTTGCTGGCTCGGCCGCCACAACGGTCTTGGTCACTGGCGGCGGCGCCTACGCCCCCGTTTGGCGGCCTGCTCTCGGCGGAGCTCGACCGGATTGGAAAGCGCCCGAGGCCCGGAGGCTGGCGGCTCGCGTCTGCCGGCCGCGCCGATCGCCTGGAGACACCTTGGTTCCTGCTCCGCCGACTCGCGGATGCTGGTGACCGGCCGCTCGTAAGCCCGGCGGCCGGCCACTCGCTGCTCGCCCTGCCCAGGGCGGCAGTTACTGCTGGATCAGCAGCCAGAACTGCACCTCGGCGCTCTGGCCGCTCCCGTCGGTCACTCGCAGGATCACCGGCTCTTCGCCGGCCTGCAGCGGCACTCCGTGGATCAGACCCGAGGGCTGGAGCGCCAGGCCGTCCGGCAGCCTCGTGCCCCTCGCCTCGGCAAAGGAGTAGGGCGGCTCGCCGCCGCTGGCGCCGAGCTGCAAGGCGTATGAGAGCCCGACCTTGCCGTCCGGCAACATCGTCGTCGAGAAGAGCAGGCTCTCGGCGGCCGGCCGGACCGACACGAGATCGAAGAGCATCCCGGTGGCGCCGACGGTGTCGGTCGCGGTGATGACGGTTCGGAAGAGCCCCGAGACTTCCGCGACGCCCTCGAGCGCGGTGTGGCGGGTCGCCGTCTCGACTGTCAGCGCGATGCCGGGCGAGGCTCCGGAGAGCGCAAAGTCATAGGGTCCCGAGCCGCCGACTCCGTGCAGGCCGATGCTGTAGGGCGCTCCAACCGTCGTGTCCGGCAATCCTCCCGGCATGATGCGCACGCCGGCATGGCCGGTCGCCATCACGGTGAGGAAGAGGTCGGCTTGCGCGACGGCGGCCGTGACGGTGTCGCGAACCTCGAGTGCGAAGGGGAAAGTGCCCCGCGCGGTCGGAACGCCGGTGAGGAGACCCTCGGGAGCGAGCTGCAAGCCCGGCGGCATGACGCCGCGCACCATGCGCCACTCGTACACGCCGCTGCCGCCAAGGGCCATCAGCGACTGGCTGTACGGCAGGGCCACCTTCGCCTTGCGGACCGCGGTGGAGACGATGGTCAGGTTGCCGCCGGGCAGGCCGGAGCGGACCGTCAAGGTCAGGGCGGTGGTCGCCATCTGGTGAGGCGTGCTCGCGTCCCAGCCCGCGGCCGTGAACGTGAAGACGCCGGCCGCGAGCGGGGTTCCCTGGAGCAACCCCGAGGCGTCGATGTACAGCCCCGAAGGCAGACGGCTCGTCTCCGTCGCGCCGAAGCGGTAAGGCTGCGTTCCTCCCGCCGCCTCGAGCTGGACTTGGTAGGGGATGCCGAGCTCGGCATCGGGAAGCGCAGTCGTGAGGAGGGCGAGCGGACTGCCGCTCTCGGGCTGTACGACGAGGCTGAAGGTCCGCAGCGCGATCTGCCCGGGCACCGAGCTGTCGTCGGCGCGCAACGCGAGCGAGTAGATGCCGGCGTGCAGCGGCGTGCCCGTGATGTCGCCCGCGTCGGAGAGCATCAGCCCCTCGGGCAACACGGTCCCCGAGTCGAGCGAGACGAAGTAGGGCCGCGTCCCGCCGGCTATCTCGATGCGCGCGCTGTAGGGCCGGCCGACGGTGGCCGAGGGCAGCGAGGTCGTGACGATCTCCAGCGGCGCGGCCACGCCGTCGGGGCTGACGCCGATCGAGAGCTCGGCGCGCGCCGCGCTCGCCGGGTCGCCCGAGTCGAGCGCCTCGACCGTGAAGGCGACGGTTCCCGCGATGACCGGCATGCCGCCAATCGCCCCGTCTTCAGCCAACGAGAGGCCCGCGGGCAGCGTCGAGCCTTCGACGAGCCGGAAGGCGTAGGGCGCGGCCCCGCCCGCCGCCTCGATTTGCGCGGCGTAGGCGGCGCCGACGATCCCTTCGGGCAGCGACGTGGTGACGATGCGCAGGGGGTTGGTCACCACGATTTGGAGCTGCGCGATCGCGCTCTGGGGCGGCGCCGCCGCGTCGATCACCTCGGCGGCGAAGTCGAACGTGCCCTCGTCCGTGGGGGCGCCGCTGATCGCGCCGGAGGGATCGAGGAC
>JBMNNX010000125.1:0-18085 GCA_050942745.1 Myxococcales bacterium | reverse complement strand
CGCACCAGTCGCCCCCAGGCCAACTCCGGCAGCAGCCACCTCGCCCGCTTTGCGCTCTTCGCCGACTCCGGCTGCACCGAAACCCGCCGCGCGCGGCCCCGAGCCGGCGAGCCCGACTCCTGCCGGCGCCCCTCCCGCTGCGGCCACGCGGCCTCCCAGGCCGGCGCCGCTGGCCAACAGCTTCGTCCCCGCCCCCGCGCCCAAGCCGACCGCGCCGCCGCCGGGCGCGCGCATCACCCCGAGCGCTCCGGCCAGCGCTCCGGCATCGTTCCTCCAGCCCCCCGCGAGCGCCGCGCCCGCCCGGGTGGCTGCCCCGGGAACTGCCCCGCCACTTGCCCCCGACAGCTCGCGCCCGGCAGCTTCGGTCGCGAACGCCCCGAGGCTGAAGGTGACCGTCGTGCGCGGGCCTGGCGCCGGCTCGGCGTTTCGCCTGCCCAAGGGAATGATCGGTGCGGGCTCCGCGAAAGGCCTGCTGCTCTTTCCGGACGACCCCTACCTCGCGCCGCTGCACGCCACCTTCCTCATCAAGGACAGTGAGCTCGCGGTGCGCGACGAAGGCAGCCCGTCTGGGACATTCGTCCGCATCAAGAAGGCCGAGAGGCTCGCCCCTGGCGACCTCTTCGCAGCGGGCGACCACCTCATGCGCTACTGCGGCCCGCTCGAGCCGGCGCCGCCCGGCGACCCGATCGCCTACGGCGCGCCCGCCGCTCCGCATCTCTTCGTCGTCGAGGAGATCGTCGCCGGTGGCCGACCTGGCCGCGCCTGCGCGCGCCCCGGCCCCGTCGTCTCGGTCGGCCGCAACGGCTCCGACCTGAGCTTCCCGGGCGACGAACACCTCGCCGCGCGCCACTGCGAGCTGCAGGTCGACCCGGCCGGAGCGACCCTGCGCGATCTCGGCACGGCCGATGGCACCTTCGTGCGCCTGCCGCCGGGTGCCGAGTACCCGCTCGTTCCCGGCGACTCCGTCCGCATCGGGATGCAGGTGCTGCGCATCGACTTGGGCTGAAGGTGCCCCGGGCTGCTGTCCGCGCCTCGCGGCCGCCACTCGCGCGCGGGGCGCCGGCCGCTCCTCTCGGTGTGCGAGCTGTCCGTTGGCAGCTCTCGCCCCTGTCGAAGGCGGGGCTGGCTCGCGCGCGACGGCCGCCCGTTGAGCGAAGCCCTTGTCCAAAGGGCGACCTGACAGAAGCTTGGATCAGTTGCCCCCCGAGTTTCGCACAGGAGCCCGCTCATGCTTCGCACCGTGTCCGCGCTCGGGCTGACGCTCGCGCTCGCCCTCCCCGCGTTCGCTCAAGAGGCGCCCGCTCCTCGGGTCGAATTGGAGGCCGGCGTCGCCGACTTCAACCGGGACCTTTCGCGACAGCTCGGCCTGGGCCCGTCGTGGGGCGTTCGGGCGCTCGTTCCGCTCGGCTCCTCACTGTCGCTGGTCATCGGCTACCAGGGCGCCGCCTTGCGGGTGGTGGCAGAGTCGGTCGAAGGCACGCCTTGGACCCTTTCGAATGGAGGGTTCGCGGCGCTGCAGCTCGAGGCTGTCGCCGATTGGCCGGTGCGCCCCTACGCCTTCCTGGGTGCGGGGCTGCTGCGCACGACCGTGCCCGCTGAGGCCGAAAGCCTGCTCGGCTCGGACACCGCGGGCATCGTGCCGGTCGGCTTCGGCGTCGAGGGGAGCCTCTCGAAGCACTTTCGGCTCGGCGCGCGCCTGAGCTACGACCTCGTCTTCGACAACGAGCTTATCCGCGGAGCGGGCAGCCTCGCCGCGGATCTCTGGTCGCTCACCCTCGCGGCGGCCTACGCTTTCTGAGCGCCGGCGCCCTACTGCTTGTCGAGGTGGCGGGCGACGTACTCGGCGTCGGCGACGTCGGCGCCCGCCTCCAGATACTCGCGCAGCCACTTTCTCGAGTTGGCCGCATCGCCCTTCATCATGTAGCCGAACGCGATGCGCTTGCGCGTCTGGGCGCTCGGGTGGGCCTCGTAGGCGCGCGTGTAGAAAAGCAAAGCCTCGTCGTACTGCTGGGCGACAACGGCGTTGTCGCCCTTGGCCACGAGCTGCTTCGACTCCAGCCTCGCGGCCGGGCCAACGTCGGGCTCGCCCGAGAGGTCGATGTCCGCGGGCGCCTGCCGGGCAGCGGGCGGGTTGCCGCTCGCAAGGTCATCTGCGGCGGGCACGAGCACCGCGATGCTCGGCTTTGCCGAAAAGTGCCGAAAGGCGAGTAGTCCCGAGGCTGCGAGCAGCGCGGCGCCGAGCCCCACCGCGAACCCGAGGGCCTTCTTGCCACCGGCGCCCTTGCGAGCCGGGCCTCCGGGGTTGGTCGCCGCGACGGTCATCTCCTCGCCAAAGCCCGGGGAGGTCGCCCACGACGGCGTGCGCGTCAGCGTCGTGGCCTCTCCCTCGACCACGCGCGCGGCGGGTCGGCTCACCTTTCGAGGCCGCACCTCGTGCGCAGGCATCGTGGGCACCGACTGCACCCTCGTCTCGGCCGCCTGCTCGAGCACAGCGAGCAGCTCGGCGCGGAACTCTTCGGCGCTCTGCGGCCGGTCGTTCGGATCCTTCGACATGGCGCGGAGGATCAGGGCCTCCAACGCGTCGCCGATGGGGGCGTCGGGCCGCCGGGCCCGCGGCGGAGTCGGCGGCGTGGTCAGGTGCATCGTCGCCAGCGCGACCGCCGAGTCGGCCTCGAACGGCAGCATGTTCGTCGCGCACTGGTAGCAGATGACGCCGACCGCGTAGAGATCGCTCCGCGCGTCGAGCGCGCCGCCGCGCGCCTGCTCGGGGCTCATGTACTCGGGGGTGCCGCACACGAAGCCGGCTCGCGTCAGCGCCTGGCTCTCGCTCCCGTCGCTCTCCTGGATCTTGGCGATTCCGAAGTCGAGCACCTTGACGAAGTCGGGCTCGCCGCGGCGCTGCTCCACCATGATGTTCTCGGGCTTGAGATCCCGGTGGATGACGCCGGCCGCGTGCGCGTCGGCCAGCGCCGACAGCACCTGCGAGACAATCCGCACGATCCGCCGTTCGGGCAGAGGCCCCTCGGTCGACAGCAGTTGGTGGAGGTCGACCCCACTGACGTGCTCCATCGCGATGTAGAGCGAGCCGTCGTCGCTCTGGCCGAAATCGAGGACGCTGATGGAGTTGGGATGGTTGAGCCTGCTGGCGGCCTTCGCCTCGCGCTGGAAACGGGCGACCGTGCGGGCGTCCGAGAGCAGCGACTGCCGCAGGACCTTGAGCACGATGGTCTTGTCGAGCGACAGCTGCGTCGCGCGGAAGACCTTGCCCATCCCTCCCTCGCCGATGAGCGCCTCGACGCGGTACTTGCCGGCGATGATTCGGCCGGTGTAGGCGTCCTCCGTCGGGCCGTGGACGATGGAGGCCCCGCAGGCCGGGCAGAACTTGGCAACGTTGCCGACTTCCCTGTTGCAGGATGGGCACAAACTCAAGTGCGCGACCCCTCGGTTCAGCAACCGCCCGGTCGTCAGTGGGCGAAGCGGCCGACACAATCGCACAGCCGGCCTGCCCCATTCAAGGCGTGCGGCGAACGCGGCGCGCTTGATTCCACAAGTCCTCTGAAAGACGATGGGCCAGTTTGCTCGCCCGGAAAAGAACGCCATGAGCCAGTGCCCGCGCTGCAAGATCGACAACCCCCTCGGCGCCGTGAGCTGCCAGTCCTGCGGCTCACCCTTGGTGTCTTGGGGCAGGATGCTCGCGCCCGGGGAAGCGGCGGCCAAAGCGCCCCGGCCTCGCCCTTCGGTCACCGTGCGCGTCGTGCGCGCCGACGGCGGCCCGGAGGCCGCCTTCATGCTCAAGAAGGACGAGGCCCTGGTCGGCAGCGCGGGCGACATCCTGTTGATGGATGACCCCTTCGTCGCCCGCGCGCAGGCGAGGCTCTACTTCCAGGGCGGGGCGTTGATGGTCGAGGACGTCGGCGGTGGAAACGGGGTCTTCGCCCGCATCCGCGCGGAGAGCGCGCTCGCGGCGGGCAGCGAGATCCGCTGCGGCCGCCAGCGCCTGGTGCTCGAGCCCATGGCCCCTCCGTGCGAGCCGCCGACGTGGGGCTCACCCGATCGCGGCTATCGCGCCCGGCTCGTGCAACTGCTCGAAGGAGGCCGCCGCGGCGACGCCTTCGCGCTGCGCGAGGGCGACAACCTGCTCGGGCGAGAGGTGGGCGACATCACCTTCCCCGGCGACGGGTTTGTATCGGGGCGCCACGCGGTCGTCACGGTGAGCGCGGGCCTCGTCAAGATCCGCGACGCCGGCTCCTCGAACGGCACCTTCCTGCGCCTGGGAGCTCCGATGCATGTCAATCAAGGCGACCATCTGCTCATCGGCCGCCACCTGCTCAAGCTCGACGTGGCGCCGGCGGCCTGACAGAGCTCGGCGCCGGATGCCCGGCGCACCTGGCTCATCGAGCGCCGCTCCGCTCGCCAAGAGGTAAAGCAAGGGAGCGAGCGCTGGGAGCGCAGCCTCAGCGGACCCGCCCCGAGCCTCCGGATAGCTCTGAGCTTGCTGCCCAGTGCCCTGGCCGGCAGTGACCCGGGCCAACACCGCTCAGCCCGAGCCCCTTCGACAGGCGCAGGAGGCCGGGCTTGCGAGGCCGAAGTCGAGGGCCTGTCGCGGCCGCCCCAGGCTCCTTGCCGATCCCATAACCGGATGTGACCTCGCACCGGTGGGGCTGCTGGGAGACCGTGCAGAGGCGAAGCTGCCGGCGCGCCCGCGCCGGCTCACGCGTCTTCATTCCGAGCAAGCAGCCGGTTGTGCGGCAGGCCGAACGGACCGCGTGCCGACGCCTCGATAGCACAAGGGCGACGCCTCGAGCGCCGCCCTCTCCAAGACCCCGAAAGAATCGGAAGCAGGCCTACCCGTACGACTTTTCCTTCTTCTCCTGCTCTTCCTTGCAGCGGATGCACAGGGTCGTCACCGGGCGGGCCTCGAGCCGCTTGATGCTGATGTCCTCCTCACACCGCTCGCAGATTCCGAAGGTGCCGTCATCGATGCGGCCGAGCGCCTTCTCGATCTTCTTGAGGAGGAACTTCTCGCGATCCCGCAGCCGGAAGACCATCGATTGGCTGTATTCCGAGGATGCGAGGTCGATCTCGTCGGGGAGGTCGTCGGTGTCGAAGTTGCTCTCCTCGCGGAGGGTCTTCTTCGCCGATTGGAGCAAGTTGTGCTTGCTCTCCTCGAGCATCTTCTTGAAGCGCTTAATATCCCTCTGGTTCAAGCGACTAACCCCCAGCGCGGCATGCGGGTAACCGAGTTACCCCCCTTTCTCGAGAAGCCCGACGTTCTAGTCGGCCCCCGTCGCGCTTGTCAAGCTGGAAACACCTTGGCGCGCCGTGCTCCGGCGCCCGCGTTCTGCCCTTCCGGCTGCTCTCCGACCGAGCGTGCACTTGCTTGCAAGCTCGCGATCTCCGAAGTAGTTTGGCGCCCGCCCCTCGACGGTCGCTATCACGCTATCTCCACGCCGCTCGCCGCGGCCCCACACCATGGCCGACCTCAGCAAGTTTGACCGGGAATTTCTGCGCGCCGTGCTCACGCTCGCATCAAAGAGCGATGTCGACCACCTGCTCTTTATCAGCGACAGCCCCCACCTGACCGGCGAAATGCTCCGGGGCCGACCGTTGAGGAAAAAGCTAATCTACGCGACCTCCAGCGACAAGCTGGCCGAGAACCTGCGCGCCCAGCAGTACCAATCGGTCGTCATCCCCTCCTACGACTATGCGCGGGTCGAGAAGGTCAAGGTCGCCCTGGTCGCCGCTGCCTCGGAGAACATGATCAAGGACGGCGACACGGTGCTCTGCCTCACCGGGCACGGCGAGGCGCGCACCATCGACACGCTCATCAAGATCGAGTTCGGCGAGCAGTTCGAGGACCGGGTCGTCTCCATCGACGCGATGAATCTCGGGGCCGAGTTCAACTCCCAGGTGGTCGAGGCGCTCGTGCAGCTCGGCCTGGCGATCGGCCAGCAGGGCTATGAAGGCCACTCGGTCGGCGCGCTCATCGTGGTCGGCGACTCGACGGCGGTCATGGAGAAGAGCCGCCAGCTCATCCTCAATCCCTTCCAAGGCTTCGGCGAGGCCGAGCGCAACGTGCTCGACCCGAAGATTCGCGACGCGGTCAGGACCTTCTCGGTCCTCGACGGAGCCTTCGTCATCCGCGAGGACGGCGTGGTGCTCGCCGCCGGGCGCTACCTGCAGGCGACCAGCGAGAAGGCCAAGCTGCCGCTTGGCCTCGGCGCGCGGCATGCGGCCGCCGCGGCCATCACCATCGACACCCGGGCGATCGCGATCGCGGTTAGCCAGACAAGCGGCGCTGTGCGCGTCTTCAAGGACGGAGAGATCGTCCTCGAGCTCGCGCAGACCGCTCGGCGCAAGTAGCCCAGGTCTCGAGCGCTCGATCGTCGGCTCTCCGGGCCGGCACGAAGGCCGACCCTCCGTCACCCCGCCGAGCGCGCGCGCGGTGCCGCTGCGCATCTTTCGTCGAGGCAGCGCAAGGAGGCCGCATGGTCCCCGCGACGATCCTCGACTACCTGCACCGCAGCGGCACGCCCTTCCGGCTGCTGCCGCATCGGCGCGCCATCAGCGCTCAGGAGCTCGCCGCCTCGGTCAGCGTGACGGGTCGGCGCGTCGCCAAGTCGGTGGTCGCGAACGCCGACGGGCGCATGCTCCTCGCCGTGCTCCCAGCGACCGAGCTGCTCGACGAGCAGCGGCTCGCCTTCGCGCTCGGCGTCGGACAGGTCCGCGTCGCGAGCGAGCGGGAGCTCGCCTCCCTGTTCCCCGGCTGCGAGCTCGGAGCGGCGCCGCCGTTCGGGCGCCTGTTCGGCCTCCCGGTGATCGTCGACGACTCGCTCGCCCGGTCGGCGCAGCAGTCCGACGAGCCGCTCGTCTTCCGGGCGGGCACGCACGACACGGCGCTCGAGATCCGCTTCGATGACTTCGCGCGCTTGGAGCAGCCGCTGCTCGCCGCCATCGCGAGGGCCTGGGCGCCCTCGCGCCGCCGCGTCCAGCCTGGGCTTCACCCTCGATAAGGAGAGGCCTTCCGCCACCTTGGGCCTACTGGCGACCGATGGAACGGCGGGCGCTCGGCAGAGCGGCCGGCGGCGGACCGCGCGCTGTCCCCGAGCCGTCCCTCGTCCGTCGGCGCAGGCCCAACCGCCGCCGCTGGCGCCCGGGAAATCCCCGCCTGAACTCCGCACTGGCGGTCGTAGCAGACCCCCTCGGCGAGTGCCCGCTCGCCCGCCAGGTTTTTCGGTTCGCTTGCGCGTCGGGTATCAAGCCGCTTACACAGTCCTTGGCTTGACAGATAAGCGACCTTTCTCTACCGTCCGCGTCTTTCCGGTGGTCAAGCGATGCTTCGCCCCGGTGCGGAATCAGGGGGCAACGCTTTGGCAAGAAAGTAGAGGTCCGAAGTGCGAGCTGGCGGCTCCCTCCTACCTGCACTAGCTGTCGCGACAATCGCCTGCCTTCCCGTCACCGAGGGTGACAATCCCAACCTCGCCGGTCAGACCGTGCGCGTGACGATCCTGCACACGACCGACATCCACTCTCGGATGCTGCCCTACGACCTGGCGCCACTGAAGACCGACCAGGACCTCGGGCTCGCCTCCGAAGCCCCGCCCTACGGCGGCGCTGCGCGCCTGGCCGCGCTCATCAAGCGCGAGCGCGCGCTCGCCGACCGCACCCTGCTGCTCGACTCCGGCGACTACTTCCAGGGCGGCCCCATCTTCAACGCGAACAACGGCGAGCCCGAGGTCCGCTGGGTCTCGTTGATGGGCTACGACGGCGTGGTCATGGGCAACCATGAGTTCGACATGGGCCCGATGAACTTCGCGGACAAGGTCAAGCGCTTCGCCAGCTATCCGCTGCTCGCCGCGAACTACCTCTGGGAGAACACCGGCGATCCGAACGCGCACGGGCTCGACACGGTCTCGGCCCCCTACACCATCACCAACGTCCGCGGCGTGCGCACCGCGATCATCGGCATGGCCTCGGTCAGCTCCATGTATGGCCTGATGGACGGCGGCAACTCGCTGCAGGCCGTGCCGCTCGAGCAGAACGAGACCGCCCGCGCCTACGTCGAGCTCCTCGCGCCGACGGTCGACTTCGTCGTCATCCTCTCGCACCTCGGCCTGACCGAGGACCAGGACCTCCTCACGGGCTACGACGCGTACTATCCCTATGAGTCCGCGCGCCCGTTCATCGAGCGTGCCCGCAACCCCTGGGTGCAGCTCGAGCCGCCGCCCGCTCCCCCCGGCGCCAAGCCCAACACCTTCGCCGACGGCACGATCCGGGTCTTCATCCCCGGAGTCTCGGGCATCGACGTCATCATGGGCGGCCACCTCCACGTCGTCCTCAACCCGCCGCAGGTCATTCGCGACCCCGACAACCGTCCGGTGCTCATCAGCCACTCGGGCGCCTTCGCCAAGTACCTCGGCAGGCTCGACCTGCAGCTCTCCTTCCCGCCCGAGCCGCCGGCCGCCCCCATCGACAGCGACGTCTACCGGGCCTGGGAGCGGCGCAAGTTCTGGGGCGCCGAAGTGGTCGCCCACGACTACCGGGCCTTTCCCGTCGACGCGATCTGGTGCGACGACGAGGCCCGCGCCTGGAGGGGCGATCTTCAGTTCGAAGAATACGAAGCTCTCATTAAACAGCGGCGCGGGCTTCCCAGGCTTCCGAAGCTGCTGCGGGCGCTGGTCGCCCAGGGACGGCTTACGGAAAAGAAAGCCGACGAGTATCGCAACACCTACACTGCAGCCATCGTCAATGGAGAGTATGCGGAATTCGAGCAGTTTCGCACCGAGTTCCTCCCGGGATTCGACCCTGCGCTCGCGCACGACTGCGTTCGCCGCTATTACGACTCCCTGCCGCCTTCGATGGCCGAACGCTGCATGGCGATGTACTACCCCGACGATCGCAGCGACTGGGACTGCGGCCGCTTCCTGCCCGAGGAGTGCGCCTCGCGCATCGAGCGCTGCTCGCGCTACGAGGACCTGGAGACGACGCACCTTTTGCAGCCGTACATCTCCGAGCTCGATCAGACCTTCGCGCTGCCGCGCATCTTCGCCTTCGCGCCGAAGAACATCGTGCGCCGCAACAGCTCGACCGGCGGCGACAGCCCGCTTGGCAACATGACCTCCGAGTCGATGCGCGTGCGCCGGCGCGTCGAAGCCGAGTTCGCCCTCACCAACACGCTCGGCATCCGCGACAACCTCTACGCCGGCCCGATCACCCTCGAGTCGATGTTCAACGTGTTCCCCTTCGAGAACACCATCAACATCATGTACCTCTCGGGCGCCGAGGTGCAGGAGCTGACCGACTACGTCGCCAGCCGCTCGGCCGAACGCGGCTGCCAGGCCCAGGCCCAGGTTTCGGGCATCACCTTCGTCATGGACTGCGCCCAGGCCCAGAAGAACTGGGAGCGCTACCCCTGCGAGACCGCGGCCGACTGCGCCCAGTACGGCAACCCGGAAGAGCGCATGGCGGCGGCGGGCCCGGAGGTCGCGGCGGCCTACGGCTGGCGCTGCTCGGAGGAGAAGGTCTGCACCGCGGCCACCTCGTTCGACATCTTCATCGGCGGCCAGCCGCTCAACCCGGACGCCAACTACAAGGTCGCGGTCAACGACTACATCGCCAAGGGCGGCTCGGGCTTCAAGGTGCTCAAGCGCAACACCACGCGCGTCGAGACCGGCATCAGCCTGCGCGACAGCCTCATCGACTGGCTGCGCGGCCAGTGCACCTGCGAGGACATTCTCGGCCTCTCCCCGTGGAACCGCGGGGTGCCCGACGCCCAGAAGCGCGCCGCGCCCGCCGGCGAGGGCGTCGACGGGGCCCTGTGCGCGCGCGCCTGGGACGGCGACAATCGCATCATCGACCCGGTGGTCGTGAGCTGGTGCAACTCGGCGCGGCAGTTTGAGACCGCCTACGCCCACTGGCTCGAGAACCATTCGCCGGGCGAGCGGCTCGAAGGGATGCCCGAGCTCTCGGCCGGCAAGTGCACCTGCCAGGACGTCTTCAACGGCGACACCAAAGCCTGCGGTCACCTCACCAACGATCTACGCAACTTCTGCCAGGCACCGACCAAGGTCCCCATCGCCATCGGCGAGGAGGATGGTCGGATCGGCCGGAGGGTCAAATGATCCCCAGGACGCTCCGGGCACTCGCGGCCCTCTGCACGCTGAGCCTGACGGCCGCGGGGTGCGGCAAGGACACCAAGTTCACCCTGCCGCACAGAGTCGACTCCTTCAAAGTCACCATTGAGGAGGTCCGCCCGTCCTTCCCGCCCAACCAGACCGGCGAGAGCCCGGACAAGGCGCTGCCAATCCCCATCGATCCGGTCCTCTTCAAGGTGCGGGTGGTCGCCATCGACGAGCGCGACCAGGTGATGACCGACTTCTCCCGGCCGGTCTCCTTCCGTGCGACCCCGGGCAACGTGATCTCCACGGCGCTCGAGGATGGCGAGCCGTGGGCCGATCGCCTGCTGCCGTTCAGCGACGGCGTCGCCGTCGGCTGGGTGACGGTCGAAAAGATCTTCGGCGAGTTCCGGCTGTGGGCCGAGGACGCGCCCCCGCCGCCGATCTACGAGCTCGAGCTGCCCGACGAGAACGGGGCCGACGCCGGCGTGCCGCAGGACGCGGGAGAGCAGGCGCCCATCTACGTCGAGGAGGACGGCAGCCGCACCTATGCCGCAGGCGCGAGCAACCCGATCTATTTCGTCGCCCCGACTATCCGCGACGTCCAGCGCGTCCCGACCGATCCGCCGGGGTGCCAGGCGGCAAACTGCCGTGTGGACAGCCGCTTGTCGCCTTTTATCGGCAACTTCCTGACCATCAACGCGCCTCGCCCCCTCGGCGACATGATCGTCACCTCGATCACCAACGAGGGCTTCTACGTCACCGACCTCGCCGCCCAGAAGTTCGATCGCGAGCCGTACAAGAGCGCCGTCGGCACCCTCGGGCACCTCTTCGTCTACAACTACTCGTACCCCGACGGCCTCTATGTCGGCGACCGCGTCACCTCGCTGACCGGCACCGTCCAGGAGTTCTCCGGCGCCACGCAGCTCGTCTTCCCGAGCTGGGTGCGGCTCGAGGGCGACCCGCGCCCCGAGGACATCCCCGAGCCGCTCCTCCTCGACTTCTCCGACCCGGACCCGGAGGCGCCTTCGGTCGGCTACAAGGTCTGCAAGACAGGCACGAAGTACGACCCGAAGGACAGCCGCCTGGAGAACCTCGACCTGCTGTGCGGCTACTCGACCAACAACATCCACATCGAGTCGCTCGAGAGCTCGCTCGTCAAGATCGTCAACGCCAAGCCCTCGACCGTCTTTGTCAACTGTGACCGCAACGGCAACGCGAACATCGGCCTCTTCGGCCAGACCAAGGAAGAGGACGGAGAGAGCGATCGCTGGTTCTGGTCCTGTTTCGAGGAGGGCGAGGACAAGGCGGACTGCCAGTGCTACCTCGAGTGCGTCATCGGCCACAACGAGTTCGCTGGCAAGGTGTGCACCGAGCTCAACTCCTTCGAGACCTACGGCCAGTGGCTCGTGGAGCTCGAGGACCGCTGGGCGGTACGCATGAACGTCTCGACCCGCGACGCTCTGCCGCTGTTCGACCCGCGCGACTTCGCCAAGCCCGAGCATGCCGGCTGCACCGTCGACGTCGCCGGAATCCTGCGCCAGACGCAGGCGGCCCGCCCCCGCTGGATCGTCATCGCCCGCGAGGAGGCGGACGTCTGCTGCCGGGCGCCCGAAGGCAAGAGGTGTCCCACCGGTATTCCGGTCTGCGGTCAGTAGGCCCGCAGAGCAACTGACTCACCAAAACGCTCTAAACGGGGGCGCAGGAAGGAACTCTCGTGAATCGACAACTTCGCAAGACTGCAGCCCCTGGAGGAAGGATGCTGACGAACCGCAGCGCGCTCTTCACCCTCGTCGCCGGCTTTCTGGCCGCCGTGCTCCCCGCGAGCGCGTGGGCAGGGGACTTCGTAGACACCCGCGTCACCCTGCTCTTCTCGGACGACAACATTCTCGCCGACGCGGGCGAGACCACGCCCAACAGCCCGAGTGCGCGGCTGGGCGCGGCAAACTCCTCGAATACGCAGTTCTACGACAACTTCAACACCAAGTACTCGGGCTTCGAGACGCTGACCAACCTCGTGCTCTACAAGCAGGCCCCCTCATACTTCGAAGGCCTGACGACCGAGGCTGCGCTCGCGCTCAACCTGCTCGTCGCCCGCGAGCGCGGCACCTCCTCGCTCGACGCGGTGAAGATCGGCGACGCCTCGAGCTACCTGCGCCTCAACTACGTGCCGCGAAGCTGGAGCGCGAAGCGGGGCGAAGGCATCTCGCTCACCGGCTTCCCGATGTCGGCCGACCGCTTCCGGCTCGGCTACGCCTACAAGATCTCCTGGGGCGGCAGCAGCATCTTCCCGACCAACGAGTCGGTCCCCGGCGCCAAGCTGCAGATCACCAAGGCCTTCAACGACGACCAGATCGTCTACGGCTTTGTCGGCCTGAAGACGACCCTGATCCTCAACGACAAGATCCACGAGCAGGAGACCAACTACGGCTTCCTCGCCGGCGCCGGCGTCGACATCACCCGGTGGCTGCGTTGGGACGTCTCCGGCGGCCTCTTCCAGAAGGGCGTCAACCCGAACACCTCGGTCCTCGGCAAGCCGGTCAACGCGCAAGGCGTTTCGAGCGAGCTCGTCTTCCACTTCGGCGCCCCGGTCGGCCACTCCATCGACTTCGCCCTCTACAAGAACGACCCGAACATGCCGACGCGCTTCTTCAAGCCGGAGAGCTACCCGGGCGGCTTCGCCTTCACCGCGGCCATCGAGGGCAGCTTCCTGCAGCAGGTGCTCGCCGATCCCGATGAGTTCGGCGCGACCACCCGCCAGAATGCCCAGGCCGGCGCCCTGCAGCTTCGCGCGAAGTGGGACTACCTGCGCTTCAACGTCCTCGGCCTGTACCGCTCGCTCTCGTTCATCCAGTTCAACGTGCCCGGCCTGCCGCCGTTCCAGGACTTCCCGAGCGGCACCGACATCGTCGCCGAGAAGTTCATCGCCGTGGGCGCCGACTACTACCTGCGCGGCCTGCGCCTGACCCCCGGCATCATCGGCGGCGTGCAGATCCCCGCCTCGTTCTCCACCGAGAGCCTCGGCTCGAACAACCCGCCGGAGAGCTTCCTCGGCACGCGCACAGTCGTCGTGCGTGACCAGAACCAGCTCACGGTGCTCCCGAGCGACGCCGAGCCCAAGCCCATCTACTCGGCCAAGGCGACGCTGCGCTGGGACATCTCGGACTACTTCGCGGCGGCCGGCGAGTTCTACGTCAACTACGACTGGAACCGCACGACCTTCCGCGACTCGGCTGCCGGCGTTGCGCAGCCCGTGTTCGAGGATCCCTGGATCGTCGGCTTCAACACCCTGCTCCAGGCGCGCTTCTAATCGAGCCCGCAGGATTGAGCTTCTTGCGCCCCCTCTTCCGAGCGAAGAGGGGGCGCTGTTGTCTCTTGGGGCCGCCTCGCGCTAAGAGCGCTCCCTCTACCGCGAGCGAAGCCCGCGGAAGGCTCCGGCCGAGACCGAGCCGGCAGGCCGCATGCCCAGCGGCCTGCGCCCTTCTCGCCCCGCTGGAGCGCGAAGGCGTGGCAGCTCGCTCGTCGGCCCCGGCGACAGCGCGTCGAGAGGCCGTCCCGCCTTTTTGCAGCGCTGACGGCGCCCCGACTACTTCGCCCGCGCCGCCGTCAGCGCCTCGCCGGCCCCCGTGAGCTGATCGAGGAGCCCCTTCTCGCCCAGGAACCTGCGAACCTTGGCCGCGGGCGCCGCGAACGTCTCCCCGGGCATCGGCAGGTCGAACGAGACCGCTTCGCTCGCCAAGGGGATGGTCACCTTCGCGGTGCGGTAGCCCTCGACGATTCCGAGCAGCTTGCCCGTCGCCGCCGAGAAGATGCCTCCGCCGGAGGCCCCGTAGCCGATCGCCGCGTCGGTCTTCACCATCGTTGGCACCCGAGTGGCGCCTCGCTCGAAGTCGATCTGGCTCACCAGGCCGCCGGAGACCGAAAGTGCCCGCCCGTAGGGCGCGGCGACGACGAAGACCTCGTCGCCCACCGACAGCTCCTCGTCGTCGGCGAGAGTGGCCGCCGGAAGGCGGACGCCGCGGACGCTCAAGACGGCGAGGTCGGCATCGGGGACCTCGCCGAGCGCCTCGAGGCTCGCGGCGGCCCTCCGCGCCTCACCGTCCGGCAGCTCGAGGAGCACGAAGTAGAGCGGCTCTTCGCCCTCCCTGGGCGCAACGACGTGGGCGTTGGTAACGACGTAGGAAACCGCACCGTCGGGCCCCTCGCGGCTGCCTATCGTGACCCCGGAGGCGCTGCGCACGGCCTTGCCCTCGTCGGCGAGGACCACCCGCAGGCTCTGGGCGAGCGCGGCGTGGATGCGCTGCTGACGCGTCGGCGCCTGTGCCCTGCCCTCCGCGGCCGCAGGCTGGGCCTGGCGACCGGCGCAGGCACCGAGGGCGGCGAGGGCAAAGAGCACGGCGATTCGTTGGAGGGGCATGTCGGGAGCGACCTTTCGCGGGGAAGTGGGGGTGTGCGCCGGGAATCGGCGGCCGCGGCGATTCTCGTCAACGCCCGCGTTACCCGCAACACGCGAAAGAGCGCATCTCTCCTCGCATTCCGAGAGAGGCGGCATGCGCGCGCCGCCCTGTCAGCGACAGGCGTCTCGGCCCTCGTCCGCGATAGCGCCCCTTTCCCTACAGGCCGCGCGAGGGCCGGCGGCTCGAGCTGAAAGGCGCCCGGCAGGCGGGCGACCGGCCCTTCCACACGGCTTGCGGCTTTTCGATCCAGTGATGGCTCGAATGAGCCGAATCGGATAAAGTGCGCCAGGTCACAGACCTTTTCCCCAAGGGCCGACGCCAATGCCTTCCACCAAGAGCCCGATTATCGGAATCGACCTGGGCACCACCAACTCTTGCGCCGCGTACGTCCAGGAGGACGGCAAGGTCAAGCTGATCCCATACAAGGGCGGCGACTACACCATCCCGTCGATCTACGCGGTGGACGACAAGGGCAACGAGCTCATCGGCCACGAGGCCAAGCGCCAGTGGCAGCTCAACCCCAAGAACACCATATACGCCGCCAAGCGCCTGATCGGCCGCTCCGCCAAGGACGACATCGTCAACACGATGAGGGACGTGGTCGCCTTCAACGTGGCCGCGGGCGACCGCAACGACGTCGTCATCGAGTGCGCCAACCGCATCTTCCGCACCGTCGAGGTCTCGGCGCGAATCCTCAACAAGATCCGCACCGTCGCCTCCGACTACCTCAAGGTCCCGGTCAGCCGCGCGGTGGTGACCGTCCCGGCCTACTTCACCGACCGGCAGCGCCAGGCGGTCAAGGACGCCGGTCTGCTCATCGACCTCGAGGTCGTGCGCATCATCAACGAGCCGACCAGCGCCGCGCTCGCCTACGGAATCGGCAAGGGGCTCAAGGAGACGGTGCTCGTCTACGACCTGGGCGGTGGCACCTTCGACGTGTCGATCATCGAGATCCGCGACCGGGTCTTCGAGGTCAAGGCCACCGGCGGCGACATCTTCCTGGGCGGCATCGACTTCGACAACGCGATGATCAAGCACGTGCTCGCCGACTTCCAAGCCAAGCACGGCATCGATCTGGCGACCGACCCGGTGGCGATGCAGCGCATTAAGGACCTGGCCGAGCGCACCAAGATCGACCTGTCGGCGCGCACCGAGGTGCCCTTCAACATCCCGTTCATCACCATGACGCCGCAGGGGATGCCGCTGAACATCGAGATGGTGTTCACACGCAAGCTGCTCGAGCAGCTCACCAGCCACCTGGTCGATCGCACGCTGAAGACCTGCGCCCAGGTGCTCGTCGACGCCGGCCTCTCCTCGAGCAGCATCGACGAGGTGATGCTCGTCGGCGGCCAGACGCGCATGGCGCTGGTGCAGGAGCGCCTCTCCAAGTTCTTCGGCAAGTCGCCGTCCAAGGGCGTCAACCCCGACGAGGCCGTCGCCATCGGCGCGGCGCTCTACGCGCACTCGCTCGAGGACAACTCGAACATCAAGCTGCAGCTGCTCGACGTCATCCCCATGGCCATCGGCCTCGAGAAGGCCGGCGGCGAGTTCCACGTCGTCTTCCCGCGCAACGCGCCCATCCCCAACGCCAAGCGCATCGTCGCCACCACCAGCTACGACAACCAGGACGCGCTCGCGATGCGCATCTTCCAGGGCGACCACAAGCAGGTGAAGGACAACGAGCTGCTCGGCGAGTTCACCTTCTCCGGCATCCGCCCCGACAAGGCCGGCCGCGTCCAGGTAGAGATCACCTTCGACGTCAGCGTCGAGGGCATCCTCACGATGAGCGCTCGCGACCCGGCCACCGGCAAGGAGATGAAGACGACCGTTCGGGTAACTTAGCGCTGGTCGAGGGTCGAGAGTCGAGGGTCGAGAGTTGGGTTGGGTGCAGCGCGGTGCGCCTGTCCCCGCACATGCCGGAGCGCCCGCCTTCGCGCCGGCGCTGCGGTGGTGTTTCGGCAACGCGCCCGCCCCCGCGAACCCCGGAGCGCCCGCCTTCGCGCCGGCGCTGCGGTGGTGTTTCGCAACGCCCCCCCCCCCGCCAACCCCGGAGCGCCGGCCGTCGGGCCGGCCTTCGACCTTTCTGCCGGCAGCGCGGTGATGCATCGAGCCGTCGTCGCGGTAGGAGCGGGTGCGACTCAGTGCACCCTGCGCCGGTGCCTACTCGCGGAACAGGCGGGCCAGCGGATAGGCGAAGCCCGGCAGCACGGGCCCGGCCTCGAGCGTCTCGGCCTTGTCGTATTGGCGAATGCTGCCGTCCTCGCTGAACGCGAGGACTGTCTGCGTCCTCGGGTAGACCACCCAGACCAGCCGCACGCCCGCGCTCAGGTACTGCTTCACCTTCGC
This sequence comes from Myxococcales bacterium, assembly GCA_050942745.1. Lineage (GTDB taxonomy): Bacteria > Myxococcota > Myxococcia > Myxococcales > UBA5297 > UBA10939. The sequence goes on along the minus strand of JBMNNX010000125.1, from coordinate 1,167 downwards.
TTGCAGCTCGGCCGCCAGGTCGGACGGCGAGACGATCTCTACTGCCAGGTCGGGCGCGAGCGGCCAGAAGCCTGCCTGCTCGGCCGCAGAGGGAAGGTGCTCACGGGCCACGAAGGCCACGTCGGGCGCCCAGACGATCTCGCCGTGCTCGGTTCCGAGAGCGAAGCCGGGCTCGGCGGTGAGGACTGCGCCCAGGTCGCGGTCGTCGACGAAGGGCTGGAGCGCTCCGGTCAGCCGCGCCGCGTAGAGCCCCTTCGTCGGGCTGGCTGGCACCATCATCCTGGCTCGCCTCCGTCGAGCTTCTCCTGGCTCTCGCTCGCGAGGAGCTCCCCGCCGGCAGCCCGGTGAGGCAGGCGGCCGTACGACGAGCACCTCTCCGCCTGAAACGTTAGAGCCATCGGCGCGGCGCGGCACCCGCCCGCGAGCCTGCCTGCCATTCACTGGCACATGCGGATGCGTCCCCGAGGCTCGGGATCCCGAAGGAAACGCCTGGCCGCTCGGTGCCGGGCTTGCGGGCGCGCGCGCGCTCGGGATTGCCGGGCGTTGGGTGTTCTTGTAGGTTGCGCGCCCCATCGAAAGGGGGCGAGGGAAGAGCCGAACCGATGCCCGACATCAATTTGGAGCGAGAGACCAAGCGCCGCCGCACCTTCGCGATCATCTCGCACCCGGACGCAGGCAAGACGACGCTGACCGAAAAGCTGCTGCTCTACGGCGGCGCCATCCACCTGGCCGGCTCGGTCAAGGCCCGCCGCGCCAGCCGCTACGCGACCTCGGACTGGATGGAGCTCGAGCGTCAGCGGGGTATCTCGGTCACGAGCTCGGTGCTGCAGTTCGAGTACGGTGGCTTCTCGATCAATCTGCTCGATACCCCGGGCCACCAGGACTTCTCCGAGGACACCTACCGCACCCTGGCCGCCACCGACGCGGCGGTGATGCTCATCGACGCCGCCAAGGGCGTCGAGACCCAGACCCGTAAGCTCTTCCACGTCTGCCGCCAGCGTGGCATCCCGATCTTCACGTTCTTCAACAAGCTCGACCGCGAGAGCCTCGCCCCGCTCGCGCTGCTCGACGATCTGGAGGCGGTCCTGGGGATCCGCTCCTGCCCGATCAACTGGCCGGTCGGCTCGGGCAAGAGATTCCGCGGCGTCTTCGACCGCCGCAGGAGCG
>JBMNNX010000470.1:0-3236 GCA_050942745.1 Myxococcales bacterium | reverse complement strand
CGACGACGAGCCGCTTCTGGTACCCCAGCGGAAGCTCCTCGTGGAGCTGGCGCGCGGTGAGCACCGTCTCCTGCGCGGCGTCCATGTTGTAGCTGACGAAGACCGCCGTGTGCTTGCTGCGCAGGTGGCAGCGGGCGAGCGCCTCGAGCGCGAAGAGGAACGAGAAGCCGACCTGGCGGCTCTTGTTGACCCACCGGAACCGCGAGCGGTTGGTGAGGAACTCGCGCTGGTAGGCCTCGAGGACGACGGGCTCGTCGTCGTACGCCATCAGCGCTGTGACGAAGCCCGGCTCCGTCATCAGCCACTGCTGGAACTCCTCCTCGGTGCGCTTGACGATCCCGAGCGTCACGCCGCCCTCCGGGTCGTCGCGAGCGACCTTGCCTTCGTCGCGAACGGAAGCCTGTATGAGTCGCAAGGAGAGCCGCCATGACCGCCTACGCCGACGCCACCTCGCGACCCGCGCGCACGCTCACGGAGGCCGAGCAGCGTCTGCTGCTGAAGGTCACAGGGCAGCGCAAGGACGGGTTCCGTGACCACGTCATCTACAGCCTCGCGCTCGGCGCCGGGCTGCGCGAGCACGAGATCCTCGCGCTCGACGTCGGCGACCTGTTCGACGAGGCAGGGCGCGCGAAGCGCCGGATCTCGCTGCGCGTCTTCAAGCGAGCGAGCCAAGAGCCCGCGCCGCAGGAGGTGCTGCTCCCCGATGTCGTGCGAGCCAAGCTCGAGAAGCTCCTCGCCGGGCGCAAGCGCGCCGGCGAAATCATCACGCCGAGCACGCCGGTGTTCGTGAGCCGCCTCGGGCGCCGGCTCTCCGCGCGCCAGCTGCGCCACGCCTTCGGCGTCTGGCAGCAGCGCGCCGGCTTCGATCGCCGCTTCAACTTCCACGCGCTGCGGCACACCGCCTGCACGAACCTCTACCGCGCGAGCCGCGACCTCCGGCTCACGCAGCGCTTCGCCCGCCACAAGTCGGTCCTCACGACGAGCATCTACACGCACCCGTCCGACGAGGAGCTGCTCCGGTCGGTGCAGGGGCTCATCTGCTGACAAGCAGGGCGTGAGGCGGACGCGCGACGAGGCGCCGCTCAGTTTCGACGCTACCTGCACGGCATATCCGAACGAGCCTCGCTGCTCAGTTTGGCGGACCGTGCTCGGTTCGTAATTTCTGGGTCGCTCAGTTTCCCAAAACTGCCGCGCTCGAAAACGGGCCCAGGCACTGCGCCTGGCGGGCGCTCGGGCACGAAAGCTGGACCCTCCCCCCCTACATGCGGCAGGTTGTAGGCAGGTGCCGGCCCTCGGAGGCGCTGGTGCGCCCGCCGCCGCGGGCGCAGGGCCGAGCGCGAGGCGCTCGAGCCAGGGAAAGCGGCGGTTGAGGACGGCAAGACGGCGCCCGAACAGCGCCCCCAACCCCGCGAGAACTCGCTTGGCGCTGTCGACGAACCGCCGCTTTTCTCTCTTACCGGCGGTCGGCGCGCGCGTGGTCGCTGCCATTGCGTCCTCGTGGCCGCGTGGGCGGCCCGGCGCGACAGGGGCGATCATGGGCCGTCCTCCGGGTCCGCGGCGCGACGTGGGCCAACGTCGGCGCCCTCACGAGGCCCAAGGTGCGCCTCGACGCGCTCAGTCGCCCGCAGCACCCGGACCTCGAGCAGCGCCTCGTCGTCGGCCTTCGGGGCATCCATCTGCTCCGCCAGCTCACGGGCCAGGCGTACGAGCTCGCGCACCTCATTGAGCAGCGCGCGGGACGTGTTCGGTTCCCCAAGGGTGCCGTCGCTGGGGGGCGGCGGGGGGTCGGAGGTTCGGGAAACTGAGCGCGGAGGCTGCAACTGACCGTGCATCTCCGCGTTCGGTTCGGCCTGCTCAGTTCCGGGTGCTGACGCCGGCTCCGAGCGAACGTCGATGACGCCCGCCATCGCAGGCGACGCGTCACGCTGCTCCCGCATCGTGCGCGCATAGCGCTCCTGGAGCGCCTCGAGCGAGAGGATGTTCCGGACCTCCTGCCGCGAGTCGGCACCGCCGAGGATAAACTGCTTGAGCCGCACCAGCGTGTTGACGTCGGTGGGGTTGTCCGCTCGAACGCGCCCCTCCTTGAGAGCCTTCTCGAAGGCAAGGAGGAACTCGTCGATCATCTGGACGAGGCGCGCTTCACCGACCGCGAGCGCCTCGGCGCGCAGGTCGATGAGCTTCTCCTCGGTGCGAACGGCGACGCGAGTCGCGGTCTGCTCGCGGCGCTTCAGGCAGTTGCGGCTCTTGGCGTAGCTGGCGATGACGCTCGGCGCGACGCCGAAGCGCTCGGCGAGCGCGCGGTACGTCGGGTAGACCGTGGTGCTCGTACCGTCTTCGAGCAGCTGTACCTCGCCGAACACGAGCAGGCGATCCAGCTCCTCATAGGAGATGAGCGGAACCTCCGCCTTGCGAGGACGGCCGGGCTTGCGTCTCGGCGCCTGCATGGGCGGTTCGCTGACCGCCGCTTCCGGCGTCGGTGTCTCCTCGAGGGCGTTCGTGTTCTCCTCGGACGTCGGCGCGGCGGTCCCTCTCGCCTCAAACTCCTTGCGGCGTTCGGTGCAGCGATGCTGCTTCGCGAACGCGGCGACCAGGCTCGGCGACACGTGGAAGCGCGCGGCCACGTCGCGCTGAGAGAGCCAGACGCGCCGCTCTACGCCGTCCTCGCCGACGATGAGCTCGCCCTCCACGAGCAAACGATCAACCTCGTGGTACGGCATCTTCGGTCCGTCCTCACGGCGAGGCCGACCACCTTTTCGCTGCGCCCTAGCCGAGTCGGTCATCGCTGCCACCTCAGAAGCCGCTCGCGAGCTGGGTCGGGGTCCGCGCGAGCAGCGCGCGGAGGCGTCGAAGGGCGCGGGTGCGCTGGCGCTTGAGCCGCTGATACATGCGCTCCCGTTCGACGTCGTCGTCCGGGGCGACGCGCTCGACGTAGCTTCTAAGCCGCTCGCGCCGGAGCACCGTCGCCTCTATCACCTCGATGCCGGCTTTGGAGAGCCCCTCGTGGGCCGCGCGCTCGAGGAGCAACGTGACGTCCAACAGCGCTTCATCCGTCGTCGCCGTTCTGCCCGTCTCGGTGATCTCGGCTCCAAGCGTCGCGAGTTCGTCGGACGTGGCGCTCGGGTGTTGCTGTTCGCGCTCCTTGCGCAGGAAGGCGAACACCTGACGCTCAGTGCGCTGCCGCAGTCGCAATGCGATCCGGTCAGCGTGGTCCAACAGCGACAGCTCGCTGATCGCTC